>JAJDJF010000066.1 GCA_030267065.1 Desulfovibrio sp. OttesenSCG-928-C06
GATTAACGTACTCCAAACATACAAAGCGCCGCTCCAGTCACACGGGAGCGGCGCTTTGTATTGCTGTCGTTTATTTTGCTTTGTCCTGGCTGCCTTACGAGCAGTTGTTGCGGGAAATGCCGTATTTTTTCAGCTTTTCGTAGAGAGTAGCGCGTGAGATTCCCAGAATCCGCGCCGATTTGGCGACATTCCAGTTCTGTTCCTGCAAGGTCAGGATGATCAGGCGCAGCTCGTTATTGGCCAGCATGGATGAAAGGCTGGACTGGTGCTGCGCGGGTCCGGCGTTTTCCGGCGTATTGCTCACGACTTCTGTGGCTTCATAGGTTGAGGCACCGGGCGGGATGGGGCAGGAGCCGTAATCGGACAGGATTTCCGGCGCAAGGTCGCCCATGTCGATGATACTGTCCCGGCTGAGGCTCAGGGCGCGAATTAGCACGTTGCGCAGCTCGCGGATATTGCCGGGCCAGCAGTAGGTGGAGAGCGCCTGTAGCGCGCTGGCGGTGATTTGCACATTGCCGCGCCCCATGCGTTCCAGCATATGCCGGGCCAGCAGGGGAATATCGTCCCGTCGCGCGTAAAGCGGCGGCACCTGAAGAATCAGCGGGCTTAAACGGTAGTAAAGGTCTTCGCGGAAAGTTCCTTCGCTGATCATGGCCTTCAGGTCGCGGTTGGTGGCTGCAATGATGCGAAAATCAACCGTACGCGGCTGGGTGGAGCCAAGTCGGTAGAGAGTGCTGTTTTCCAGCACGCGCAAAAGCTTGGCCTGCGCGGGCAGCGGAGTATCGCCAACTTCGTCAAGGAATAGAGTGCCCCGATCGGCAAGTTCAAGCTGCCCGACCTTGCCGTCCTTGTGCGCACCGGAAAAAGCGCCCGGCGCGTAGCCGAACAGTTCGGACTCGAACAGTTCCTTGGGGATGGCGGCACAGTTGATGCTGACAAAGGGGCCTTCGCTGCGTTCGCTTTCACAATGCAGGGCGCTGGCAGCCAGTTCCTTGCCGGTGCCGGTGCCGCCAAGCACCAGAACGGGCGAGCCGGTACGGGCAAAGCGCACCAGATGCTCGCGGAACTTCTTGATGGTCTCGCTTTCGCCAATGATTGATTGCAGACTGTATGGGGCAGACAGGGCGCTCTTCATGCGTTTGGCGTAAGAGGCCACTTTTTTATCCAGATATTCTATGCGCTTGGTTACGGCGTCAAATTCCTCGCGCGAGCCGAACAGGGTTTGCGAGAGCATGCCGACGGTGTCGGAGCCCTGTTTGAGCGGCAGGCGGTTTACAACGATAACCCGCTCGCCGTCCTTGCTTTTGAGGGTGCGGATATTGCCCATTTCCGCCATGCCGGTGCTGGTGACGTAAGGGGCGCGGCTATCGGGTATGAAGTCGGTGATTGGGCGGCCAAGCACCTGCTCGCGCGGGAAACCGAGATAGTCGGCGTAGGCCTGATTGATGAAGCGTACGATGTAGTTGTTGTCGCAAACAAAAATGCCGGTGGTCAGGCTGTTCAGGATTAGTTCCAGAAATTCTGGGTCAGTTTCAAAAATGTCGCGTTCGTTCTCCTGCATGGCAACTTCCCGCATGGCAGCTGTTTTGATGAGTAAATCTTTTGTTAATTTGGTACTATATGAGCGTTTGCGCCATTGCGCAAGCCCGGCGTTGTGGATGTTGGTATGGCGTGGAGCTCATGCAAGAATATGCCGGAACAGCGCTTTTGGAGAATTTTTTTGAGTGACTGGTCAATCCCCAGTGTCTTTAGAGCCTTTCAACTTTGAAATTATACACCAACTTATTTCATAGTGCTGCAAGTTCTGCTTTTGCAGGAACTTTAAAAAGCATTTGATTTTTCTACATACGCAAAGCCTGAAGCAGGCTTTGCCAAAGGCACGCTGCGCTGTTCGCTTGCGGGTGCCGTTGCCACGGCTTAGAGCAAATTAACTTTTTCAAAGTTGATTTGCTCTAAGCCGTATGGAGCCGTGGCCGGAAAATCACTTTTCCGGCCACGGGATTAGAGTTTTACTTTGCCAGAAGTACCTTGAGCTTGGCTTCCTGAGCCTTGAAGAGCGCTATGGCTTCTTCGCGGTTCATAACTCTCAGGGGGCTGCCGCTTTCCTTCATCTTGGAGATAACCATCTTGTCGTTGAACATGGCGGGAACGATTTTGGCGTAAGCATCGATCACTTCCTGCGAAACGCCCTTGGGCAGGCAGAAGCCGCGGTAGTTAACGCTGGTGTCGTCAATGTCGTAGCCCAGTTCCTTGAAGGTGGGAACGTCAGGCAGGAAATCGTGGCGCTGGTTGTCGGCAATGGCGAGGATGCGCAGACGGCTCTGGTTGCGCCATGCGTCGGCCAGGTTGTTGAAGCCGCAGATAACCTTGCCGGAGTATACGGACTGGAAGGCATCCGTGCCGCCCTTTTCGGGGATATAGGTGAGCTTGATGTCGGCGGCTTTTTCAAGCTGCAACATGGCGATGTGGTGGCCAACATAAAGGCCGGCGCCGTTCAGGGTTACCTTGCCGGGGTTGGCCTTGGCAAAAGCTACCAGATCATCAACGGTCTTGTAGGGGCTGTCCATGGGCACGATCAGTACGGCCGGGTCAGCGCCCCAGTTGGCGATGGGTTCAAAGGAATCAACGGTGAACTTGGCGCTTTTCTGCACGATGGACTGGGCAGCCAGGTGCGGCATGTTGTAGGAAGCAACGGTGAGGCCGTCCTTGCTGCCGCGTTCGATTGTCCAGTTCCAGCCGGTCATGCCGCCAGCGCCGGGCTTGTTCAGCACAACCATCGGCTGGCCGAAGTAATCCTCGTTACCGGCGGGCATGCTGACGATGCGGGCCTGAAAGTCGGTTGCGCCGCCCGGAGTGTAGCACACTACCAGACTGATGGGCGATTCGGCCTTCCATTCGGCGGATTGCGCGATGCTGCCGAAAGCCAGGGTGCAAAGCATGGCCATGATGCAGATGGTAAGCAATTTTTTCATACTGTCTCCTGAGCTTGTTAAGCTGTTAATGAACCGTTTTATACCAATATGCCCTTGGGCAATTGCACTTTCAACAAAACCGAGAAAAGCAGGTAAAGGAACAGAATAAAGCCAAAACAGTAGGCAAAGCGAACCGCTATTACCTTTGGAGTGCGCTTGAAGTTCTGGATGGCCAGAGTCACCAGAAAGAAGAAGAGCAACGCAGTGGTGTAGAACCCAAGATTCTCAAGCACCCAGATGTACACAACCATGGCAGCCAGAACAAAGATGATTCTGAGCCACGGGTACGGCTCGCCCGCGTAGTCGTCTATATTGAGCACGGGCTTTTTCATCCTGACAATCTCGGCCACGGCCTTTATTGCGGCCAGACAGAGCATCAGGATGACCATCATTCTGGGGAACAGGATGGCGCTGCCTTCGTAGTCACGCATCAGGAACAGGAACGCCAGTGCGGCCAGTACCATCAGGCCAATGCTGACCCATTCTTTTTTAGCTGTCATAACACCCACCTCCTAGGCGATCACACAGTCAGCCTTGGACTTGCGCCAAGCCTTGATTTCCGAGTAAAGGCCCCAGCCGATGGAGAATACGCACAAGGCAATCAGAACAATGTTCATGTTGCCGGTGAAGAAGTAGTTGAATACGCCCACGTCGGTTTCAGCAATCAGCTTGCCGCGCAGGAAGTTTTCTTCCGCAATCGGCCCGAGGATGATGCCGAGCACCACCGGAGCGGAGGGGAAGCCGAACTTGCTGCCGATGTACATGCCAAGGCCGAGCAGGAACATGATCACCACATCGTCAACCGAGTTGCTCACGCAGTAGGTGCCGAACACGGCCAGCACGGTGACGGCCCCGGCCATCATCAGGTTGGATATGTTCATGATCGAGTGCGAGTAGCGCGAGAAGAAGAAGCCGATGCCGCACATGAAGAACTGGGCCAGGAACATACCGCCGATAAAGGTGTAGGTTACGTTGGCGTATTTGTTGGGGTCAAACAGATCCGGGCCGGGGAACAGGCCGTGAATAAGCAGCCCGCCCAAAAGCACCGCGGCAGTCGGGCTGCCCGGAATGCCAAGGGTCAGGAGCGGAATCATGGCCGCGCCCACCGTGGAGCTGTTGGCAACTTCGGATGCGGCTACGCCTTCGGGGTTGCCTTCGCCAAAGCACTGCGGGTTCTTGGAGGTCTTCTTGACCTGGTCGTAGCTGATAAGACCGGCTACCTGGCCGCCAGCACCGGGGATAATCCCGATAATAGTGCCGAGTATGCTGCCAAGGGCGACGGTTTTGGGCCACTTGAGGAACATCTTGATGGTCTTGCCAAGAACGCCCGGCTGCGGGGAGTATTTGGTCTTGGTGGCCGTGATGTTTACTTCTTCTACCAGCGTCAGGATCTGCGGGATTGCGAACAGGCCAATCAGGGCCGGAACAATGGCAATGCCGCTGATGAAGACGTCATGCACCACAAAGCGCGGTTCGCCCAGCATCGGGCTTTCGCCAATGCAGCTTATTAGCATGCCGAGAATGCCGCCGAACAGACCCTTGATGAGCATGCCGCCGGAAAGCCCCGCAATAACTGTAATGCCGAACACCGTTACCCAGAACAGTTCCGCCGGGCCAAACTCCATCGCCAGCGCCGCCAGCGGCGGGGTGAAGAAGAGCAGGGCGATAACGCCGACCAGACCGCCGATAAGCGAGCCAAAAAAGGCCACGTAAAGCGCCTGTTGCCCCCGCCCCTGTTTTGCCATTGGCGCGCCGTCAAACATGGTGGCGATACTGGCTGGCGCGCCGGGGATGTTGATCAGGATGGCGGTAATAGCGCCGCCAGCCACAGCCGAGGTGTATACCGCGCCAAGCAGGAGCAGCCCGCTTGCCGCGTCCATGTAAAAGGTAAAGGGAACCAGCAGGGCCACGGCCATGGTCGGGCTTAACCCCGGCATGGCTCCGAAGAAGATCCCGCCAATTGAGCCCAAAAGCAGGATGAGCAGATTTTGAAAGGTGAAAATATCACCGAAATAGCTCAACATTTCCATATAAGGATGCCTCCCCGATTAGATGGCATAAAGCGCGCGGCTGGCATCAGCTAACGCCCAGGGCCTGTTTCAACAATGCGCCCACCTGACTGGGCTTGGCCGCCGTCAAAGCGCCTGCCTTTTCCAATGCCTTGACCTTGCCCGCCGCAGTGCCGCGCCCGCCGGAAACAATAGCCCCGGCATGGCCCATGCGCTTGCCTTCCGGAGCGGTACGCCCGCCGATAAAGGCAACCAGAGGCTTGGTGAAGATTCCGGCTTCCATGGCCTCGGCCACTTCCTCTTCCATGGAGCCGCCGATTTCGCCGATGATTACAACGGCATGGGTTTCCGGATCTCTTTCAAACAGGGGCAAAAGCTCTGCAAAGCGGGTTCCGGGGATCATGTCGCCGCCAACCCCAAGCAGGGTGGAAACGCCAAAGCCGCCCTTGACCACCTCGGCCGTCACCTCGTTGGTGAGCGAGCCGGAGCGGGTCATCACGCCGATGTTGCCCTTTTTGTAAACGCGCTCAATCCAGTAGGGGATAAAGCCGGCCATGGCCTTGCCCGGCGAGACGATGCCGGAAGAGTTGCCGCCAATAACCATTGCGTCGCAAGAAAGAGCCGCGCGGCGAATTTGCAGGCATTCGTGAATCGGAATGCCGTCCGCGATGGTGACGATCTTTTTGATGCCAGCGTCCAGTGCCTCGAATACCGCGTCTTTGGTGAAGCGGGGCGGCACAAACAGCATGGCAAGCTCAGCCGGGCCGTTGGGGCTTTTTTTCATGCCGCGCTGCACCGAATGGTAAACCGGCACGCCGTCAACTTCCTGCCCCTCCTTGCCGGGGGTCACGCCGAACACCACCTTGGTGCCCATTTCTTTCATATGCTTGAGCCAGAAGCTGCCTTCCTTGCCGGTGGCACCCTGTACTTCTACTGTCGTATTTTCATCAATAAAAACGCTCATCTCTATGCCCTCCCGGCAGCGATATCCACAGCGCGCTGCACAGCTTCCTCGGTTTCGCTCAAAGGATCCAGGCCGGCCGCCTTGAGGGTGGCAATGGCTTCTTCCTCATTGGTGCCGCGTATGCAGGTAACGATGGGCACGTTGGGCTTAAGCTCGTTGATGGCTTCCACCAGCCCCTGCGCCATTACGTCAGCTCTGGCAATGGTGCCGAAGGTGACAACAAGAATGACCTTGCACTTGTTCTTGAGGCAAAGCTGCATGGCTTCGCGAGCTTTTTTGTAGTTTGGGCCGCCAAATTCAAGATAGTTGGCTACCTTGCCGCCAGCGTAGTTGATCAGGTCGAATACGGTGGTGGTAAGGCCCGCGCCCGCGCACATCAGCGAGATGTCGCCATCAAACTGGAGGTAAGGGATGCCTTCCAGCGCGGCTTCATATTCGGTGTCGGTGTCGTAATATTCGCGGGTCTTGGGGTATTTGCCGTCCGCATCGCCAAGGTTGTCGTCGATGATCAGCTTGCCGTCGCCAGCCACAACCGCGCCTTCTTTAGTGATGAACAGCGGGTTGATTTCCGCAAGCTCCGCACCATATTTGCGGAAGGTCTTGAACAGATTGCGCAGCACGCCGCCAACGGCCTTGGCCTGATCGCCGGAAAGCCCAAGGCCGAACACCACTTCGTTCACATGGTGCTGCATCAGGCCCCAGTCCAGATCCACCTTGACCTGCACCAGCTTGTCCGGATCCTCCACCGCCAGCTTTTCGATTTCCACGCCGCCCTCGGCGCTGGAGATGATCATGGCCTGAGCCGTAACCGGATCCAGCGTGATAGCCATGTAAATTTCCTGCGCGATGTTCACGGCTTCCTCAACCAGAATGCGGCGCACGTTGTGCTCTGATGCGAACAGGGTTGTGGCTTTTTCTTTAGCTTCGGCTTCGCTTTTGACCAGCTGGATCAAGCCTGCCTTGCCGCGCCCGCCGCGCAGAACCTGCGATTTAAGCACGCAGGGGTAGCCGGTGGTTTTGGCGGCCTGCAAAACTTCGTCAACACTGGTGGCTAAAACGCCCTTGGGAATGGGAATCCCGCTTTCGGCAAAAGCCTCTTTTGCCTGGAATTCAAACAGTTTCATAATTCCCTCGAT
>JAJDJF010000067.1 GCA_030267065.1 Desulfovibrio sp. OttesenSCG-928-C06
GCGCAGCATGACCGGCTTTGGCCGCTATTACCTTGAAGATACGGATTTCAACCAGACCTGGGAGATCCGCAGCGTCAACAGCCGCTTTCTGGATCTCAAATGGCGATTGCCGCATCAAGTGCGGAGTTTAGAACAGACTTTGGAGCGTGTTGTGCGCAAAAAAGCCGCACGCGGTCGGGTTGAAATCAGTCTAAATCTCCAGTTCACCGGCAGCAGCGGTGCGCAAATGCAATTCAACAAGGCGCAAGCGCAGGCCATGCTGGACGCGCTGGACGAATTCGCCGTGCTCCGGGGTGATGAATACACACCGGATTACAACCGCCTGCTAACCTTCTCGCCCCTGTGGGAGGATTCTGGTCTGGATATCGAAGGCGAGCTTGGCGAAGCGCTCTCCAAGGGTCTTACGCTGGCGCTGGATGACTGGAACGAATCCCGCGTGGCCGAGGCCAGGGCGCTGGAAAAGGACATTTACGCCCGCATCCTGCGCATGGAAGAATGGATTGCCACCATCGAGGAACGCGCGCCGGACATCAAGGACGAGCGTTTTGAGACCATCCGCGGCAGACTGAGCGACCTGCTGGAAGCGCACGGTTCCAACCTTGAGGAAGGGCGCTTCCTGCAAGAAATCACCATCATGGCGGACAAGCTTGACGTGAGTGAAGAGTTGACCCGCCTTAAGGCGCATATGGAGCGCCTGCGCGAAATTCTCTCGCAGGGTGGCGATGCCGGGCGCAGGCTGGACTTTACCATTCAGGAATGCTTCCGCGAAATAAACACCTGCGGCAACAAGATTCAGGATTCGCAAATCTCGCGCATAATTGTGGACTTCAAGAACGAGCTTGAAAAATGCCGTGAGCAGGTGCAGAATATCGAGTAGCTTAAAGGCACCTCTTGCTGTAATATAATCGTACCATTATTTTACGCTGCGTCAGGCGTATACGGAGTTATCTATGGCTGGCATTCCTGATTCACAGGCAAGCGCGCCCTCTGGCCAAAAATTCAAGCTTCTGAACATCGGCTTCGGCAATCTGGTTATCGCAGAACGTGTTGTGGCCCTGTTCAACCCTTCTTCTTCTCCCATGCGCAGACTGCGCGAGGACGCCAAGCAGCAGGGCAAACTTATTGACGCGACTCAGGGCCGCAAAACCCGCTGCATTGTAGTGACCGATTCCGGCCATGTGATTCTTTCCGCTGTGCAGCCGGAGACCATCAAGCAGCGCTTTGCGCAGGATCAGAACGAGTAACCGCCGCCGGGCCGCACTGCCATCAAAAAACGCAGCCCGCAACCGAACGATTACACGCATCAACCAAAACCCTCTTTCCCAAGGAGGAAGCAATATGGCAGTTTTTCCCAGAACCGGCACGGCACTTGTTATGTGCGCTCCATCCGGAGCAGGCAAGACCACGCTGATCAAGCGTCTTATCGAAAAATACAGCCGTTTGACCTTTTCTATCTCATGCACAACCCGTCCCCCGCGCGAAGGCGAGGTTGACGGGCGCGATTACCACTTCATGGAAAAAGAAGAATTCCTCAAGCTGGTGGAAGAAGAATATTTTGCAGAATGGGCCGAGGTGCACGGCAATTACTACGGCACCCCGCTGGAAGCCACCCGCAAGCTGCTGGCCGAGGGCAAAGACCTGCTGTTTGATGTTGACGTGCAGGGCGCGGCCCAGCTTGAGCAAAGCCTTCCGGAAGCCTTTTTCGCCTTCATCCTGCCGCCCTCGCGCGAGGAGCTGGAGCGCAGACTGCGCGCCCGCGGCACCGAGGACGAAGCCGCCATTGCGCTACGTCTTTTCAACGCCGCCACTGAGCTGAAGGAAGCGGAATGGTTTGACGCATGGATTATCAACGATAATCAGGAAAAAGCCTTCATGGACCTGTGCTCCGTTTACCGCGCCGCCTGCCTCAACCCCAGCCGCAGGCCGGAATTCATCAAACACCTGCTGGAGCAGTTCTAGTCGTGGCCGAGCTTGTTGTAGCCCTTGATGTGCCGGGCAAAAACGAGGCGCTGGAACTTGCCGGTCTGCTAAGGCCGGTCACGCCATGGATGAAGGTGGGCCTTGAGCTTTTTACGGCTGTCGGCCCCTCGGTGGTCAGCGACCTCAAAGCGCTGGGCTGTTCGGTGTTTCTTGACCTCAAGTTCCACGACATTCCCAATACTGTCAAAGGCGCTGTGCGTTCGGCCATTGCCGCAGGCGCTGACATTTGCGACATCCATATGGGCGGTGGCGAGGCCATGTGCCGCGCCGCTGCCGAAGCTGCCGCCAGAAGCAACTCCGGGCAAGGCTGCCTGCTTCTGGGCGTTACCGTGCTTACCAGCACCTCGCCGGACGAAATTGAGGGCAGTCTGGAAGATCTGGTGCGCAAGCACGCCGTGAATGCCAGAAACTGGGGTCTTGGCGGCGTGGTCTGCTCCGGGCACGAAGCCGCGATGATCAAGCAAGCCTGCGGTGTGGACTTCAAGTGCCTCTGCCCCGGCATCCGGATGCCAGAAGGCGGCACAGACGATCAGAGCCGCATCATGACGCCAGCGCAGGCAGTGCGGCAGGGCGCGGACTATCTGGTTGTGGGCAGGCCCATTACCAAGGCTGCGGACCCGCTTGCCGCCGCGCGCGCCGTGTTTGCGAACATGGTCAACTAAGCCGTCTCCAGACCTGATACTTACAGTTTAGTTTTTCTGAATATCTCCAACTCTCTGGAGATATTCTTTTTTCTGGCGTATCGGCGTTTTTGGCGTCAGGTTTGAATTTTATTGCAATGCATGTAAAAACATGCGCAAATATCTCACATCAAAAAACTCCGATACGCCCCTCAAGCCACGGCCGGTGGTGATTCTGTGAAAATTCAAGAAATTCCGCTTCATAGCGCAACAAAACTTGAGCTACACTTAAAACCTATGTATTATTAATCTTTACATCCACAAGGAATTGTCTGACGGCTGTCATCCGGGCGGCAATAAGCCACAGCAGCAATCATGGAGCGTTTTCACTTTGTAAAAGTGCAAACGCCAGCGCGGAGTTATCTTCGGGTCCGTAGCGCAGATGATTGCAGGCGGCTTTGCCAACCGTTAAACAACCATTTGAAAGCAAAAATGCCATAGATGTTTAACCGCCCGGATTCCGGCAGGCCGGATATTGCGAGAGGACTACATGGACGAAAAGATTAAGGGCGTTTTTTCGACGCAGGAAGTACATAAGGTCGGCACCGGCACCACTACGCGCAAGAGTATTCGCAAATCGTTCTGGTATGCCACCGAGCTGGATGGGGAAGAAGAGAAAATCGAAATCCAGCCCCTGAATGCCAACTACATTCCCGCAGGGCCAAAGCGCTTTATTGAGAAAGATCAATTTCTGAAAGATTTTTCGCCCGAGCCGGAATTCTACGTTTCCACCGTGTTCCCCAAAATGCGCGAGTTGAACAAGACCGTGGCCCGTGCCGAACGGCACCGCACCAACGGCGAGCTGTTCAGCGCGGAAATGGAATACAACAACGCCCTCAAGGTGGATGAGGAAAACGTACGCGCAAACTTCGGGCTGGGCCTGACCTATATGGAACGCGGCGACAACGCCAAGGCCGAGAATATTCTTGACCGCATCGTCAAGCTTGATGCCGCCTTTGATACCGAGCACAAGCACCTGTTCAACGAATTCGGCATCCAGCTGCGCAAGAACAAGATGTTCAAGAACGCCATCGAGTACTACACGCGCGCCCTTGAGCTGAGCAAGAACGACGAAAACCTTTTCTACAACATCGCCCGTGCCCACCTTGAGAACAAGGACCCGGCCTCTGCCGCGCAATTCCTGCTGCAAGGCATTGACGTAAACCCGCGCATGCCCGAAGCCGGGCAGTTCCTGCTCTGGATGCTCAACAAAAACATGCTCCCGGCAGAATCGAAAGAAGCCGTTGTGGCAGGCATCAAAAAAGTCAAGGAAGCTCTGGATAATCCTGTGCCAGCGGCACAGCCTGCCCAAACCGCGCAAACTGCGCCGGTTCAGGCAGATACCGCTGCCGGACTGCCCCCCGGGGCTGCTACCGGTCAGGCTCCTGCGGCGCAGGCAGCGCCGCAACCGGCACCAGTTCAGCCAGCAGCACCTGTGCAACCGGCTCCCGCAGCGCAACCGGCAGGGCAAGCTGCTCCGCAAGCAGCGCCTGCCGCACCAGCGTCGCCTGCATCACCAGTCCAGCCGCCCCAGCCGGGTTCCACTGGGCCAAAGTTCCCGCCGCCGCCTCCCGGTTCTGCCGGTTCTGCCGGAGTTGGCGGAACAGCCCCGGCCCCGGGCGCAGGCCCCAAATTTCCGCCGCCACCTCCGGGGTCAGCGCAGCCGCAACAACCTGCGCAGCCCGTGGCAGCGGCGCCAGCACAGCCACAACCGCAGCCCCAGCCCGCGCAGCCCGGTGCTGTACCGCCCCCGCCGCCGGGTTCCGGCGGCAATGCGCCGCAATAGCAGGCGTAATGCATGGCGCGGTGGTGCAACAAAAAAGGCAATGGATCGGGCGCGGTAAAAAGCTACAGAAGCTAGGGGCTGTAGCAAAAAAGATGAATTTTGGCTTTGACGCAGTCAGGGGACAAAAGACACTTTTTTAACTGTGTAGCCGGACGCACGCGCGTACGCCAGGCCGGAGGGCTCAATGAGCACAAAAATCAACGAAGCGCATGATTTTTTGAACTCTCTGGCCGCGAATCCGCCAAAGCTGCCTTACGAACCTACCCTGCTGCCCAAGCTTTTCCGGAACCTTTCCGATGACAGCCGCATGTCCATGGACGGCGTTGCAAAGCTGGTCGAGCGCAGTCAGGGTCTGGCCGCAAAAGTACTGCAAATAGCCAATTCAGCCTGCTACGGCCTGCAAGGTGGCGTCACCTCGCTGACCAAGGCCGTAAAGGTGCTGGGCCTGCTTGAACTGCGCTCTCTGGTGCTGTTTTTCAGCGTATCCGGGGCCATTCCGCGCTCCACTCTGCCTAAAGCATTTCCCAGCCAGAACCTCTGGGAGCATCAAATCCGCACCGCCCTGCTGGGCAGGCAAATCGCCCTGCAAATTCAGGACAAACTCCCGTCCGGCAGCGAACTGGACGCGGACAGCATCTACACCGCCGCCCTGCTGCATGACCTTGGCAAGGTGATTCTGGCCGCCCGCAAGCCAGAAGTATGGGCCGCCATAACCGAAATCAGCAACGCGCAAAAGTGCGACTTTGCCACTGCCGAAGACATCTACTGGGGCATCGACCACGGCACCGTGGCGGCCATGCTCCTGCAAGCCTGGGATTTGCCGGAACTGCTCACCCAGATGATCAGCTGGCACCACCATCCCGAACTGGCCTCCGAATACAAGCTGGAAGTACACATCCTTGCCGCAGCCAACCACCTTGCCGTGAGCGGCCTGCCGGAAGAAGGCCAGATCCCCGCGCCGGTGCTGACACTGCTGCCGCAATACGCGCCGCTTCTGCAACAGAACTTCGCTGCCCTGCAGGAAACTCTCTTGAGCGACCGGGCCGGGCTCATGGCAGGCTTCGCGGCCTGATAAACCAGACGGAAAATGGCTGCCAGCAACGGCGCAGAATCAAAAAAAATCAAGCGCACCGCGTTCTGGTAGTGGCTCAGTTTGAGCCTCAGACAAGGAAGGCGAGTTTCGTGCGGAGTGAAGTGTATCAGGGCATGCATGAGCTTCGTGCGGGAATCGCCAGTTAAAAGTGGGCGCAGTATCAGGCAAATCAGGCCACTACCGCCGTTCTGCCCCGATTGGCAAGCGCAGTTTAAGATGCTAGAGTAGCCACCGTGCCGATAACATCCCTGCGGAGCCTTTAATTATGCCGGATCCGAAACATACCGCCAAGCTGCTGAACGAGCTTAACCTCACCACAGGCTACGGCAAGGTCAACAAGATTGTTGGTCTGGTGGCCGAAGGCTCCGGGCTTAAAGCGCCCCTTGGCTCGCTTTGCCACATCCTGCCGGAAGGCTTTGGCGGCGCAACCCAGACCGGCCAGCCGGAAGCGATTCCCGTAGAAGTTGTCGGCTTTCGCGAAGGCAACATCCTCTTTATGCCCTACGGCGATCTGCGCGGCGTACAGCCGGGCAGCCTGATCCGCAACTCCAGCCTGCCGCCATTTTTCCCTGTTGGCCCCGGCCTGCTGGGACGCGCCTTTGACGCCTTTGGGCAGCCGCTTGAGGGCATCGAGCACGTTATTGACGCCTCCATTGCCCCGGCCGCCCTTTCAGACCGGCCCGAACTCCAGCCCATCTACGCCGAGCCGCCCTCACCGCTCTCCCGCCCGCGTATCACCGACCCGCTGGACGTGGGCGTGCGCTCCATCAACTCGCTGCTCACTCTTGGCAAGGGGCAGCGCGTGGGCATCATGGCCGGTTCCGGCGTTGGCAAATCCACCCTTATGGGCATGATGGCCCGCTACACCAAGGCAGACGTCAACGTCATCGCCCTGATTGGCGAACGCGGGCGCGAAGTTCTGGAATTCATCGAAAAAGACCTCGGGCCGGAGGGAATGACCCGCTCCGTGCTCATTATCGCCACTTCCGACCAGTCGCCGCTGGTGCGTATGCGCGCTGCCTATGCCGGAACCGCCGTGGCCGAATACTTCCGCGATCAGGGCAACGACGTGCTCTTCATGATGGACTCGGTTACCCGTTTTGCCATGGCTGCCCGCGAAATCGGGCTGGCCGTCGGCGAGCCGCCAACCACCAA
>JAJDJF010000068.1 GCA_030267065.1 Desulfovibrio sp. OttesenSCG-928-C06
CTTTAAGCAGCGAGCCGCCACCGGCCAGCAGGATACCGTTATCAGCGATATCGGCTGAAAGCTCTGGTGGCGTTTTTTCCAGCGCCTTGCGCACCGCGCCCACAATAGCGCGCACGGTGTCTGAAAGCGCCTCGCGCACATGACCGTCCGTAACCCTGATCATCTTCGGGGTGCCGGTAACCATGTCTTTTCCGGCCACTTCCGCCACCAGCTGCTCACGCAGGGGGCAGGCCGTACCGATGGCGATCTTGATGCGCTCGGACATATTCTCGCCGATAAGAAGCTGAAACTCTTCGTAAAAATAGCGCTGAATGGCGTTATTCATGGCATCGCCGGCAACACGCACGGATTCGGCGTAGGCCACGGCAGAAAGGCTGATTACCGCTACCTCGGTGGTGCCGCCACCAATATCAACAACAAGGTTGCCGCGCGGTTCGTGGATGGGCAGTCCGGCCCCGATAGCTGCCGCCATCGGCTCCTCAATCAGAAAAACCTCGGCAGCCCCGGCCTGACGGGCAGATTCAATCACAGCCCTCTTTTCCACCTGCGTAATCCCGGTGGGAACGCAGATAACGATGTTAGGCTTGGAAAGACTCAGGCCGTGCACAACTTTGCGGATAAAGTACTCAATGAGCTTGCTGGTGACTTCAAAGTCAGCAATAACGCCGTCGCGCATGGGGCGTACAGCCTTGATCCGGTGCGGCGTGCGCCCCAGAAACTCCTTGGCCTCGCGCCCAACTGCCAGCACGGTGCCTTTTTCAGCGTCAACAGCCACCACCGATGGCTCGTTCAGAACAATGCCGTCTTTTTTGGTGTACAGCAGAGTGTTCGCTGTCCCCAAATCCATGGCCAAATTTTTACTGAACAAACCAAATAACTTTCTGAACATGCGTTTTCCGTAACTTATTTTGCCGTTTTATCAGGCTTGCGGTTCGGTGATGCTTTTATGCAGATCCCGCAAACGGCATTTCACATACAAATTCTCAAGGAACAGCCCAAGATGCTCGGCAGCCATGCGCGTAAAGTCCTGCAAGTCATCGCTGATGGGCATTGTTGGTTTACTGGCCAGGCAAAGCACCCCGCGCACCTTGCGCTGGATAATCAGCGGATAGGCAAGACTGCTCTGAAAGGCCGGCACATCTTCCGGGCGGCCCAGAAGCGGGGCTTCCGGCGTTCCAGCCTCCCCGCCGCTAAAAAGAGGCGCGGAGTTACGGAACACCCAGCCGACCATACCGCGGCTGAGGTTATAAACCTTGGCCTTGTCCGGCTCCTTGACCAGAAGGGGGTAATTTTCGCCCTCGATTATATAATTCTCACCGTCCGGCAGCTTGGTACACAAGGCACAATACTCATAGCCGCTGGCCTTGGAAATGATATCCAGAAAGCTATGCAGAAAATCAGCCCAGCGGGTATGCTCGCGGCGCAGAACATAAATCAGCCTCAGGGCCGCGTAATAACGCATGGCCTCGGCCTGTGAGGATTCCTGGCTGGCAGTGCTGGAAAGACGCTCCAGAAATTCCGCGAACAGGTATAGCATTTTCTGATCCCGCTCGGAAAATGAATACTGGCGCTTGCTGTCCACGCAAAGCACCCCGCCGCCGCCGGGAAAAGAACAGCCCATAAAGGCCTTTACATTCTGGTCATCGCCATCGCGGTAGTAGCCAAGATTATTGCGGCGCTGATCGAAGTTGGAAACCAGCAGAGGAGCCTTGTTGCGGGCAATCCAGCCCACCAGCCCCTGCCCCTCGCGCAGTGATACGCGGGAATCGACTTTGTCGCCAAGACTGAAATAACCGGCCAGATTGTATTTGCCGGATGTTCCGTTCAAAAAAAGAACCACGGTATAAGCATCAAAAACGCTGCAAATAATACCGAGCATTTTATCGTATAACGAGTTATTGTTCATTAAAAGCCTTTCGCTTTGGCTTTGGCTTTGCTGCGCCGCAAACAGCCGCTCTGCCCGCCCTGATACTTCAAACAGAAGGCGCAAACAGTACGAGCTTCCGATGTCAGGGCAAAACAGCCCTTTTTTGCGCAACAAAACCCGGTATGCTGTAAATCTGGGCAAGCTTACCTCAAGAAAGCCCGGCTGTCATTAGTTATCATGCCATTCAGGAAATCGGCATCATCATGGAATAACTATACAAAAAGCCAGCAATTTCCGTCCGATTCAATTTTCAATAAAAAATTTAGAATTTTTTTTGAAAACCGCCTTTTTGATAGTAGCCTAACGGCCAAAGGCATGCTACACAACGACAGATATTTAGCATGAAAAAATAGGGTAACCGTATGCAATCCTGGAAAGATGCTTTTACAAAAGGAAATATATCCTGGAAGGATGATTGGCATTTACGGGATACCCTTACCCTACCGGATATAGGTTCTCTCAAGAAATATCTGGACCTTGTCCACATCCGCTACGGCCTGCTCAAGCCGTTTTTCGAAACATCAAACTACCCGCTGGTAGAAAATCGCGAACTGCTCCCCTCATTCGAACCGGATTTATGGGAATACAAAAACCTGCCCGGCTTTAGTCTGGTAGCCTTTGCGCGCCCCATCAGCTATTTTCACGAAGTGTTCCAGTTTGACCTCATGCCCAGCCTCCATTCGGACATGAACGAACAGGAAAGCGCGAAAATACTGGCGCGCAACCTGCAAACCCTGCAAAACAGGCTGCACAAGAGCGCGCACGAGGAGCTGCGCGAGCATTTCGGCAAGGCAGACATCGGGAACATCAACAACTACCCGGCCCTTTCGCCTTATCTGCACATGATGGACCGCGCCCAGGTGCTGGCCATGACCGACGAGCAGTCGGGGCAAAACACGTTCCGGCTTGCCGGGGTGTATGCTTCATTCCCGTCGGATCTGGATACGGAAATCAAGCGCTTTGGCCTGCGCATAGGCAAGTTCGCAGTGGGCGACAACGATCTTTACGACCGCAACCGCCTGTTCGTATACCAGTTCCTGATGGAGCTTTACGGCTTCCCCATTTCCTCAGAACGCCGCACCTCCGCAGCCCTGTTCTCGCGCCGTCTGCACAAGATGGGCGAAAAGTTCCTGATCCGCACCCTCGGGCAGTCTGACCGCACCATCACTACCCTGTGGAACGACAGCACCGGCAAGCAATACCCGGTTCTGGAGAAAATAGCCCTGGTCACTCTGGACGCGGATCAAACCGACCTGATGCCAGTCCTCAAGGAAGAGGGCTACTTCGTACACCAGAAAAAGCGCGTGCTGATTCTGCGCGTAAAATACAAGCAGCACAAGTTCAACCCGGATAACGTGCGTCAGGACAGGGCGCTGTCGGTTGAGTCGCAGGAAATCATCCACCCGATCAGCGGCGAGGCGCTCACCGGCGTCAACATCATCAGGGACGCGAGTAACATGTTCCTGCGCCTGAACGACATTGTGCGCGGCGAATATACGGGCTACATCGTCTACAAGCGCTCGGAACTTATAGAAAATACCGATACCGAGGAAAAAAAGCTCAAGTTCCTCTACGCATGGCTCTCCAAGCACCAGCGCCGGATTATCGGCTATAGTGACGAATTTTTCGCCAACGTGGGCAAGGTTATGGATACCTACCTGCTCTCACCGGAAAACTACGAAACATTCAATAATTTGCGCGACCTGTATCAGGAAGTTGTTGCCAAATACAGCTTCATCCAGCAGGCCAGAAAGATACGCATCCTTGAGGACCTCAAGCAGCGCATCTACCGTGGCAAGCGCATCAGCTACGATCAGATGCTGGCTGAAACGGTCAACCTGCTGCATTCGCTTAAATTTGAAATAGTTACATATTTTGACTCGCTTGTTGCCAATGTCATAAAAATAAGCGAGTCAATACTGGGCGACCGTTACCTCATCCGCAACTACATAGAGCGCAAGGATGTGACCCTGCCCCGCCATCTTGAGATCAAGAAGAACTACGGCAGGCTGGTCTCGCTGCTGGATGAATTCAAAGCCATCCGCAAAGCCCGTACAGAGAAAAACCTGGAAGCCGGATTACCGGAAAAAAGAAACGAGTTTTAGCATGAGCGATTTAAAAACCCCATTGAACAAGTGGCACCACGACCACGGCGCTAAAATGGCTCCGTTCGCGGGCTGGGACATGCCTATCCAGTACACCGGCATCATCCAGGAACACAACCACACCCGTAATGCGGCTTCTGTTTTTGATATCTGCCACATGGGTGAATTCATTATCAGCGGCCCCGGCGCGACCGATGCACTGGATAAAGCGCTGACAACAAACATCCCGAAAATCAAAATCGGGCGTTGCTCTTACGGCTTCCTCCTCACAGACGAGGGTGGAATCATTGATGACCTGATCACCTACAAGCTGGACGACGAAAAATATCTGCTGGTGGTAAACGCCGGATGCCGCCAGATTGACCTTGAAACGCTGACAAAGCGCCTGCCCGCTTCCTTAAAGCTGGAAGACCTTTCCGACCAGACCGGCAAAATCGACCTGCAGGGGCCACGTTCGCGTGAAGTACTGCAAGCTCTGCTGCCCGGAGAATGGACAGAACTTTCTTATTTCGGTTTTGCCACAGGAACCTTTCAAGGCGAAAAAATCCTGATCAGCCGTACCGGTTATACCGGCGAATTCGGATACGAAATCTATCTGCCCGTTTCACAAGTTCTGCCAATGTGGGAGCTGTTGCTCTCTTCCGAACTGGTGGAACCGGCCGGTCTTGGCGCGCGCGATACCCTGCGCCTTGAAGCGGGCCTCCCCCTGAACGGGCAGGACCTTTCCCCCGAGCGTACCCCGGCCGAAGCCGGTTACTCCGGCATGCTCACCTCGGAAGCCGACTACGCGGGCAAGGCCGGAGCCTTCAAAGTGCGCGAGGTAATGACAGCCATGACCATTCCCGGACGCCGCAGCGCCCGGCACGGAAACATAGTTCTCGGCCCGGATGGGCAACAGATTGGTGAAGTGACCAGCGGTTCCTTCTCGCCCACTCTGGGGCACTCCATTGCCCTGGCCTACATCAAGAAAGAATTCAGCGAATCAGAAAAATTCACCATTCAGGCAGATCGCTCCACGCTGGAAGCCAGCCGGGCCGCTTTGCCATTCCATAACGGCACCGCCCGCCTGAAAATCTGATTCAGCAAACACGCCTTGGCCGCTCCCCTCTCTGCCACCAGGCAAGGGGAGCGGCTAAGCTGTCTTAAAGCAAAAAAATCCGCCTTTACCGGCATAAATCAAGCAAACCGAACCGGTCAGCACAATTCCACAGCAATGCATACTTTTTACCTGCCAACCGACCAATGGCCGCAAACAGACGGCGCATCCTGCCTGCTTGACGGTCAGGAAGCCCGCCATCTTTCAAAAGTCCTGCGCATCAAAAGCGGCGAGACTGTTCGCCTGCTTGACGGTGCCGGGCATACTGGCGAATTCAGGGTCAACGTAGTTGGTAAAAACAATGTGGAGCTTGGCAGGCTAAGCGTTCAGGAACATCCGCGCAACACGCAGCGCTGCTTTTTGGCCGCTGCCTATACCAAAGCAACCAGACGCAGCTGGCTGCTTGAAAAGGCCGTGGAGCTTGAGGCCGGAGGAATCTGGTTCTGGCAGGCCGAATACAGCCAGATCAAAGTGCCGGACGGCGGCAAGGAAAGCTGGCAGGAACAGCTTGTTGCCGGGGCCAAGCAATGCCTGAACCCGTGGCTTCCGGAACTGGATACCGTCCAGAATGGAGCAGTCGGGCTGATTGCCAAATCCACAAATTTTGCAGGCAAATACCTGCTCTGGGAAGATGAAGATACCGGCAACATGCTTTCTTTTGAGGATATTTCGCCCAAACAGGCCCCGGCAGGTAACGGCGACATGCTTTTCATCATGGGTCCGGAAGGCGGCCTGAGCAAAAATGAGGTCAACCTGTTCAAACAGGCCGGATTCAAATCCGTAAGCCTTGGCAGACGGGTACTGCGCTGGGAAACCGCCGCCCTGCTCTGCCTTGGCCTGACTTATTGGGCTCGCGAGCTTAATCGTTAACTGCAAGCTGTCCCAATGCAACTCCGTCTGCTGCCTCCTGATAAAAAAACGGGAACCGCGCCTTGCCAGATTGCCCAAGGCGACTTAAACAATGCTATGAGTATTTTAGCCCCACTACCTGAACGCCTGCGGCCAAGCACCCTTGACGAATTTGTTGGGCAGGAACACCTGCGCGGCAAGTTGCAAAACCTGCTCGGCGCTACCCGTCTGCCCAGCCTTCTGCTGTTTGGCCCTCCCGGTTGCGGCAAATCCACGCTGGCCCTTATTCTGGCCAAAGCGCACGGAAAAAAGGTAACCCGCCTGAGCGCGCCGGAAGCAGGCTTGCAACAGTTACGCCGCTCTCTGGCCGGAGTAGACATTCTGGTACTGGACGAACTGCATCGCTTCTCAAAGGCGCAGCAGGATTTCTTTTTGCCCATCCTTGAAAGCGGCGAGCTGACCCTTATTGCCACCACCACGGAAAATCCGTCCTTCAGCGTAACCCGCCAGCTTCTTTCGCGCCTGCATGTACTCAAGCTGCGCCCGCTCCTGCATC
>JAJDJF010000069.1 GCA_030267065.1 Desulfovibrio sp. OttesenSCG-928-C06
TTTGGCCTGATACTGCGTCAGGCGAGTCCCGCACGAAGCTCATGTATGTCTTTGATACACTTCGCTCCGCACGGAACTCGCCTTCCTTGTCTGAGGCTCAAACTAAGCCACTACCTTAAAGGATGTCAGCTTTACTTTGCCGCGCACGGCGGCTATTCTTGCCCGGCGCAAAAGTGCCGGGTAAAATTTTCAGCAAATACGAATACTAAATAAACTGCAAGGTGCCGGAAAATGTTCAAGAATCCAGATAGCGTCCGCGAGGCGGTGCGAGCCTTCAAGCCGTATGCACCGGGTCTTTCAATTGACGAGATTGCCGAAAAATACGGCCTGAGCCGGGTCATCAAGATGGCCAGCAACGAGAATCCCCTTGGCATGTCGCCGCTGGCTGTTGAGGCCATACAGAGAGCCGCTGCCGAAGGCTTCCGCTATGCCCAGTCCGGCAACCCGCGTCTGGCGCGGGCCGTGGCGGAGTATCACGGTGTGGACGTCTCGCAGGTTGTTCTGGGCAACGGCTCGGATGAAGTCATTGACCTGCTGGTGCGTTGCCGCGCGGAAGCGGGCCGGGACAATATCGTTGTGAACCGCCCCTGTTTCAGCCTGTACCCGATGCAGACCAAACTTTGCGGCGTGGAACTACGCGAAGTGCCGCTGAACGCGGATTTCAGCTTTAACTGGCAGGGGCTTCTGGAGCAGACGGACGGGAACACCGCGCTGGTCTTCATCACCACCCCGGACAACCCCACCGGCTACTGCCCGCCCGTGGCAGAAGTGGAAGACTTTGCAAAGAATATCGCCGCCAAGGCACCGGGCGCACTGCTGGTTGTGGACGAAGCCTACATGGATTTGAGCGGCGACGAAAAGGCCCATTCGCTGCTGCCCAAGCTGAATAGTTTCCCCAACGTGGCGATTTTGCGCACCTTCTCCAAGTCCTTCGGGCTGGCCGGGCTGCGCATCGGTTACGGCATCATGCCTGCAAATCTGGCTGATTACCTGTGCCGCGTCCGCCTGCCCTTTTCCGTCAACCTGATGGCCGAGGCCGCAGGAATAGCGGCCTTGCAGGACAAGGAATTCTTGCGCCTGACCAAAGAGACTGTCGCCAGCGGGCGCGTTGTTCTGTCCGATGGGTTGCACGCGCTTGGCTGTCGCCCGGTTCCGTCACAGGCCAACTTCCTGATTTTCCGCCTGCCCGAAGACTGCAAGCTGGATACCGAGCAGGTCTTTACCGCCCTGCTTGAGCGCGGCGTGATCATCCGTCAGGTCAAAAGTTACGGGCTGCCGGACTACCTGCGCGTGAGCGTTGGCAACCCGGACGAAAACAGGGTTTTTCTCAAGGAACTTGCGGAGATACTGAACTAATATGTCTACACATACAATAATAACTCTGGATGGCCCCGCCGGGGTCGGAAAAAGCACGCTAGCCAAGGCTCTGGCCCGCGAGCTGCAACTGCCCTTTCTGGATACCGGGGCCATGTTCCGCTATGTGGCGCACGCGCTGGGCGAGGACGCGCTAAAGCTTGACGGCCCGGCTCTGGCTGCCCGGCTGGAAACCTTGGACTTTGACCTTAAAGGCAGCGGCGACAACAGTATTCTGGCCTGTAACGGACAGGTGCCGGGCAACGAGATCCGCACCGAGCAGGTAGGCAAGCTGGCTTCAAAATTCGCCGCACTGCCGGAAGTGCGCGACTTCCTCAAGACAGCGCAGCAGCGCTTGGGCAACCGCGGCCCGCTGGTTGCCGAAGGGCGCGACATGGGCACGGTGGTTTTTCCGCAGGCAGCGCGCAAGTTCTTTCTTGATGCCGATCCGCTGGTACGCGCCAAACGACGCCAGTTGCAGCTTCTGGAACAGGGCGCGGACAAAAGACAGGCCGCAAACGCCCCGGCTCCGGGCAGCGAGGAAGAACTGCGCCAGATCGAAGCCCAAATCCGTGAACGCGACCATCAGGACCGCAACCGCGCCATTGCCCCCCTGCGCCCCGCAGAAGACGCGATTATCGTTGATACATCAAACCTGAGCCTCGATCAGGTGCTGGCAAAACTGCTGGATAGCGCCAGAAGTATTTAGAGGAAGTTAGATTAGTTTGATTGCCTCCGGCGGCTTAAGGAGGGCGCTGCCCTCCTTAAAAATCCTCCCGGCAGGGGGATGATCCCCCTGCACCCCGCAATGGGGGGGCTTATAAAGTCGGGGGTGACACGGCATGGCCTTCTGAAACAGAACGGCAAAACCGGTTTTGCTTTTAATACTTCACTGACCCGGATTTAAAAGTATAAAACAGCCTCAACAAGCAGGCTGTTTTTATTTATTCTGGGGATGTATTCTCCCAAATTTGCTGCAAGCTGTTGGCTTAAACTGAAAATCGGTATAAAACGGCATAACCATGCGGAATCAATGATCGGCTGATTATTGGCAATACCACGCTGTTGCGCGGCCAGATCTTTGCCGGGCATTTGCCCTGCCAACCGCCAGTCAATCAGCCCGGTCAACCCCAACAAATCGATTGTTATAAACAGCATCTTACCTGTTACGGAGGCAATCATGGCCGCTAGACATGAATATTCAGCAAAAACCCTTGCGTTACCGAAAAGGACAGCCCTGACGCTGTCCGGCAGCCTGCTTTTCCTGCTCGCGGCGCTCATGCTCGCGCTCTCTCTGGCTGGCTGCAAAAGCTCCACCCCGCCCATTCCAGATCCGCCCGCCTATGTAGCCCTTGGCGAAAACGGAGAAGCAAACGCCCCGCAAGCGCATCAGGCTGACAAAACACCCGGACAGGAAAACGCAATAGCCACCGCCATGCTCGGGCAAACCCGCCAGCCCGCGCAAGCTGCGCCAGATACCGCATCTGATGCCGCCGAGCCACAGCAATACGCCACCGGGCAGGAAATGATCCCGGTAGTTACCGCCCAGGCAACTGCGGATGCAGCCGCTCTGGCTGCCGCGCAGTCCGCAACGCAGATGAACAGCACCGATCCGGCGGCCCTGCCCGCTCAAACCAACCAGACCGCGCAGGAGCAGATTCTTCCTGTCACCGCTCCCGCCAGACCACTTGCCGGACTGGTGCTTGGACCCTTCAGCCACCTGCCGCACCGCCAGATGGCCTCGGAAGCCAGAAAATACGCCAAGTCGCTGGATGAATTTGATCTGGAAGTAATCCACGCGCCAAACGCGGGCGCAGTGCAGGCGCAGGCAGCGGCAATCGTAAAGCTGGTTGAGCAGCGCGCCACGGCCATCGCTCTGGCTCCGCTGGATCCGTACTCTTACGATC
Organism: Desulfovibrio sp. OttesenSCG-928-C06; assembly: GCA_030267065.1. Classification (GTDB taxonomy): domain Bacteria; phylum Desulfobacterota; class Desulfovibrionia; order Desulfovibrionales; family Desulfovibrionaceae; genus WRHT01. The sequence continues at coordinate 3,261 of JAJDJF010000069.1, forward strand.
TGGCTCAGGCCATCAAGAAGGCCGTTGATAGCGGCATTGCCGTCATGACCTTTGACCAGCCCATGAATAGCGAAACCCTTACCGCATCCGGCCTGCCCGCCGAACTGCCCTTTGCCGGGCCGGACAACCGGGCCGGAGCGGAACTTGCCGCCAGCCAGCTTGCGAGCGGGCTGAAGGCCGGGGCCAAGGTGGCAATCGTTGAGGACGAATCCATGAACATGGCTGGCAGCGCCAGCACGGCAGCGCGTTTGCAAGGTTTTGAGCAAGTCCTGCGCGCGAACTCCCTCAAGCTGGCTGTCACAATCTCCTCCGGCCCCAATGCGGAAACAGCAGGCGAGGCAGTAAGCGCCCAGCTCAGGAATCACCGCGACCTGCAAGGCATTCTGGTCACCGGCCCCACCGCCGCTTACGGCACCGTGCTGGCGCTGGAAGAAGCCAAGCGCGAGGGCCGGGTCAAGGTAGCGGCTTACGGCATCAGCCCGGAACTGGAGGATCTTGTTCTTGAAGGCAGACTGCTTGGCACCATTGACGATTTCCAGCAGAACTGGGCGGTAGAAGCCCTGAAAAACGCGCTGGAAAATTCCGGAAAGCCGCAAGCCGACCGCAATGCCGGGACGCGAATCACCCTGCCCCAGACCCTGATCAAAAAGGCAGAACTGGGCGGGATGGATTAAAACAAACAGCGCTGCCCTGCATTTGGCAAATCCCAGGCAGTTTTGGCGTATGTTAAAAATCGGTAGAAAAAAGCGCTTTTGCAGCCGGAAATTATTCGGGGACAGGCCCTGAAACCGTTGCAGCGGTAAAAATAAACGTAAAAGCGCACAAAAACTCTTGACCATTGACGAGATAACAAGTTAAGAGGCAACTCTCTTACGGCGAATGTAGCTCAATTGGTGGAGCACCAGATTGTGGTTCTGGGTGTCGTGGGTTCGATTCCCATCATTCGCCCCACTTAGATTACAAAACGTCCCGTGCCGGTTGGCGCGGGACGTTTCTTATTTGCTGCCGGGCATAAGACGGGATTTCCAGGCGCAGGGTCTGCCGCTGGCCCTGCAGAGTGTTTTTAGCTTGAAAAAGAGCAGATGCCATGCAAGGCTTGCCATCAAACCTTTGCTGCCGGATGATTGCTAAATGGATGATCGCTAAAGGCTTGCCCAAAACGCCTGTACAGACAATCGCGCAGATGGTTGAGCGGCCTTGCCGACCGCAAAGCGATCATGGAATGCCAAAACAGATCGAGTGCCAGTGAATGCAAGATAACGCCCTGCAAAAAATAGCCGCCTTCTTTTTTGACTATTTCGGCATCGCCGTAAGCATGTTCATGGCCTATGTTTTTTGTCGCAACTGGGTCAGCCCTTCTCCTTCCGCGCTGGAAGACATTCTTTTTCTTACCCTGCTTATTGCCATGGAATTTTTCATGGTGCATTCAGCGGTTTTCATGACCATCTCGGTATGGGTCTTTTTTCCGTTCTACGGGATATTTGTTCTGGCCCTGTTCCTGAGTTCCGGCGACAGCCGCATCATCTGGCTTTATATGGCAATCGTCCTGTTCCGCTCCGCGCAGGGCTTTTTCAACAAAAGCCGCGCCGCCAGCGAATACCGGGTTATCACGGCCTTTATCCGGGCCTGGGTTTACTTCATACCCTTCATCATCGTTATGATTGTGGCCGACAAAGGCATCATACCCAAACTGGGCCTGAGCACGGAATTTCTTGACAGCAACGGCTATTTCAACCTTTCGGGCGGCGGGCTTTTTTCCGATGCTCCCCATATTGCGATGTGTCTTGGCACGGTATACTATATCTTTTTGGCGGCTAACGACTTCTGCATGCTGCGTAACCCTCAGAAACTTGAAAAGATACGCAGCTGGATGTAGGCAGAATGCCGGAGCTCTGGCAGCAGCATTTGTGCGCCCTGTGCTGGATACGCGCATGCTTGCACCAGCCGTCCCCTATAAAAGCAGCGACCCCAAACCGGCTACCCTGACAAAAATGAACGTTACCGCGCCGGCAAGAACGGCGCTAAAATAAAAAAGGCCTAAAATGGAAAAACTGATTATTCGCGGCGGCAATACCCTGAAAGGCACAATCAAGGTGGGAGGCTCCAAAAACGCCGCCCTGCCGATCATGCTCTCGGCCATCCTGCTGGACGGCCCGGTACATTTCAGCAACGTGCCGCGCCTGCGCGACATCAACACCACCAACAAACTGCTGGCGATTCTGGGTTGCCCGGCTGCCTTTACCTCGCCTGAATCCGACGAGGTAATAGCGGAAGTAAAAAGCCTGACCCCGGAAGCGCCATATGATCTGGTCAAGACCATGCGCGCATCCGTGCTGGTGCTTGGTCCGCTTCTGGCCCGTCTGGGGCTGGCTAAAGTGGCGCTGCCCGGCGGCTGCGCCATTGGAGCGCGCCCGGTGGATTTGCACCTGAAGGCGCTGGAGCGCATGGGCGCTGAATTCGAGCTGGAATCCGGCTACATTGTCGGGCGCTGCAAAAAACTGCACGGCGCGGACATCACCTTTGACTTCCCCACCGTTGGCGGTACCGAAAACCTGCTGATGGCCGCCAGCCTTGCCGATGGCGTGACCACCCTGAACAACGCCGCCCGCGAGCCGGAAGTGTCCGACCTGGCCCATTTCCTCAATGCCTGCGGAGCAAAAATTACCGGAATCGGCAGCGACAAGCTGCGCGTTGAAGGCGTTAAAAGCCTGCATGGTTGCGAGTACCCGATCATGCCCGACCGCATCGAGGCCGGAACATTCATGGTCGCGGCAGCCATCACCGGCGGCGACGTACTGCTGGAAGGCTGCCCCACAGAAAGCCTGACCGCGGTTATCTCCAAAATGGAAGAAATGGGCGTACGCTTTGAGCAGCAGGGCGCAAACCTGCGCGTGGCCAGCAACGGAACCCGCAAGTGCGCCGATGTGATCACCCGCCCCTACCCCGGCTTCCCCACAGATATGCAGGCGCAAATCATGGCCCTGATGACCGTTTCCGAAGGCTCCGGCACGGTTGAGGAAACCATTTTCGAGAACCGCTTCATGCACGTTCCCGAACTTACCCGCATGGGCGCGGATATCCGTCTTTCCGGCTCCAAGGCCGTGGTGCACGGTGTGAAATCCCTGACCGGAGCACCGGTCATGGCTTCGGACCTGCGGGCCAGCGCCTCGCTGGTACTCGCCGGACTGGTAGCCAAAGGCGAAACACATGTGCAGCGCATCTACCACCTTGATCGCGGCTACGAAAAAATCGAGCACAAAC
>JAJDJF010000007.1 GCA_030267065.1 Desulfovibrio sp. OttesenSCG-928-C06
TTGAAACTCCCATTGTCTCCTTTGGCACTGAGCCGGGCGGTATAAACGCCAGATAGCCCGCGGCGCTTGGCGTGCGGGCATGATTGCGCCTCGCGCTCCCATGCCGCATTTTTTAGTACCACCGCGTTTTGTGAATTTGAGTACGGCCCGGTTTGTTTCGCGCCTTTTCTTTTCGCCCCGGTAGCAGCGCTCCCCGGAGTGTTTTTTTTTGCCGGGGCGAATGTTTTGCCTGAGCTTTTGCTGCCTGAATTTATCGAGGTACTGTAACCGGTATTTATGAGCATTTTCTCTTGCCAAAAGCGGAAAAAGTGCATATATACCCGTGTTCCAAAAAAACAAACACATCCCCACTCAGCCAAGTGGCCGCCGGATAACGTTTATCCGCGCGGGTTGCGCCCAGGGTGCCGGTCAGGACAGATCGGGAATGGAGCGGAACCGGGGGTGGAAAGACAACCCTAAGGAGTTTTTCATGGCTTATGTATCTATGAAGCAAATGTTGGAGACCGGCGTTCACTTCGGTCACCAGACCCGTCGCTGGAACCCCAAGATGAAGCCGTTCATTTTCGGCGCCCGTAACGGTATCCATATTATCGACCTCCAGCAGACCGTTAAGCTCTACCGCACCGCTCACGACAAAGTAGTGGAAACCGTGGCCAAGGGCGGTTCCGTGATTTTTATCGGCACCAAGCGTCAGGCTCAGGAAGCTGTTGCTGCAGAAGCCAGCCGCGCCGGTCAGTATCATGTGACCAACCGCTGGATGGGCGGCACCCTGACCAACTTCGCCACCATCCAGAAGAGCATTGACCGCATGAAAAAGCTTGAGGCCATGTTCGAGGACGGCAGCGTGAACCGCTACCAGAAAAAAGAAATCCTCACCCTGCAGAGAGAGCTGGACAAACTGACCCTGGTTCTCGGCGGTATCAAGGATATGGACAAAACCCCGCAGCTGGCCTTTATCATCGACCCGCAGCGCGAAGCTATCGCCGTCAAGGAATGCCGCAAGCTGGGCATCCCGATTGTGGCTGTTACCGATACCAACTGCGACCCCGACCTGATCGACTACATCATCCCCGGCAACGATGACGCTATCCGCGCCATCAAGCTGTTCGTGGGCTCCATGGCCGATGCTTGCCTCGAAGGCGAAGCCATGCGCAAAGACGGCGGAAAGGCTACCCCTGAGGAAGCCTTCAAGGACGAAAAGCCCGAAGCCGCTGAAGCCGTTAACGAAGAAGCCGGCGCCTAGTCGCCCGGATATATAAGGGAGTACAAGATGGAAATTTCCGCTAAACTGGTTAAAGAACTGCGTGACCGCACTCAGGCGGGCATGATGGACTGCAAGAAAGCCCTGCAGGAATGCAACGGCGAGCTGGAAACCGCCGTTGACTGGCTGCGCCAGAAGGGTCTTTCCAAGGCCGCTAAAAAGGCCGGACGCGCCACTTCTGAAGGCGTGGTAGCCAGCAAGATTGCTGCGGACAGCTCCGCCGCCGCTCTGGTTGAAGTTATGTGCGAAACCGACTTTGTGGCTCGCGGTGATAACTTCCAGGATTTCTCCAAGTCTGTTGTTGAAACCGTTTACGACAAGAAGCCTGCTGACCATGACGCTCTTATGGCTCTTCTGGGCAATGCCGTGACCGAGCAGATCGCCACTCTGGGCGAAAATATGTCCGTTGGCCGCCATGCTTTCATGCAGGTACAGGGCAACGGCGTTATCGGCTGCTACGTTCACTCCAACGGTAAAATCGGCGTTCTGGTCGAAGTGCGCACCGCCAAGGCTGAAAGCGCCAAGAAGCCCGAACTGCTGGAACTGGCCAAGAACATCGCCATGCAGGTAGCTGCCGCCAACCCGGCCGCCCTGAACTCCGATGAGCTTGATCCCGCTCTGGTTGAGCGCGAGCGTCAGGTTTTCCGCCAGAAGACTCTGGAAGAAGGCAAGCCCGAAAACATCGTGGACAAAATTGTCGATGGCCGCATCAAGAAGTTCTATCAGGAAGTTTGCCTGCTGAACCAGGCCTACATCCGTGATGACAAGATGAGCATCAGCGATATTGCTGCCGCTTGCGGCAAGGCCGTTGGTGACGAAGTCACCGTGGCCGGCTTTGTTCGCCTGCAGCTCGGCGAAGGCGCTTCTGAAGAAGAATAAGCCTGATTAATTGCTGGATTATTAAATCCCCGTTCCGCTAAAAGCGGAACGGGGATTTTTTTTGTTGCGGATTGCAGGGGGAATGAAATGCCTCCGGCGGCCAAGGCGCTGCCCTGCACCCGTAAGGGGAATCCTGCCAGATTCGTTTGGCTTAGCTTTGCTCAGTACGAACGGCCCCTTGACCCCGCGATAAGTTGGTGAGGTGTGTAGGGTAACTGGTTTGTCGTGCCTGTAAAAACGTGATTTTTCAGCGTAAGTTAGACATTGTGATTTTGAAGGTGGTGTCGATAGACAAAAAGCAAGAATATGACGCGACAATTCCAGTGATAACGCCAAAAAAATGCACCCGCCATAAACGGGTGCAGGGGCTTGCTCCTGCCGGGGGAGGATTCTCAAGGAGGGGCGAGCAGCCCCTCCTTGAGCCGCCGGAGGCATACACTCACAAAAAAATCAGTTTTACACGGGCCACTGTTCCAGATTGTAGGCGCTGTCCCAGAACATCCATTCCATGCGGGTGCAGATAACGTAGGATTTGGTCATGGCCTCGCGCTGTTTATCGGTGCAGGCGGCAGCCAGTTCGTCGCAGATGGCAATGGCTTTTTCCACTGCGGAGCCGTACTCATCGCCGCCGTAGGTATCGATCCATTCTTGGTACTGGTTGTTGCCTTTGGTCTGGTTGGCCAGAATGTAGTCGCCTACTTCCTTGTAAACCCAGAAGCAGGGCAGTACCGAGGCCATGGCGGTTTCCACCGGGGCGTCGGAGAGCTGCTTGAGCATGTAAGAGGTATAGAGCAGGCAGGTGGGGGAGGGTTCAAGATCTTCCAGCTTGCCAAGGATGCTGAAGAACGACTTGTGCATGTCGCGCTCAACAGCCATTGTGTCCACGGCAAAGGTGGCGAATGCTTCGGTGTGTTCGGTTTTTTCGAGTCTGGCGGCAATTCCGGCCAGCGCCTTGCCGAACCCATTCAGGTACAGGGCGTCCTGCTGGATATAGAAGCGGAATTTTTCCTGCGGCAGGGTGCCATCCATCAGTTCGCGGATAAAGTCCAGTTCCAGTATCTTGTTATAGGCGGGCAGGGCGGCCTGCCAGGCCTGTTCGCTCCATTTCATGTCTGTGCCTTTGGGTTGAGGTTGGAGGTAGTGGGCCGATAAAGCGCCAGTCTAATGCCGCTTTTGCAGATAGGCAAGTGTAATGCCGGGCCGGTGTTAGTGTGCAGCTGTTGTTACAGCCTGGAATGCACAAGGTTGTGCTTGAGCGGATATTGACGCTTGCACAGTAAGGCCCGGCTGCTGGGCTTGCGTCAGCTTGGCCAGCCAATGGACTGGCTCACCCATATTTTGTATTCATCCTGAATTTGCAGGGCGTTTTGCGCCGCACCCAGCTTGGAGGAGCGCACCACGTTGCCCAGTCCGGCGCTTGCGCAGTAAAGCCCCGCGTTTTGATACAGGGAGCCGACTGTCATTGCGCCATCAGAGTCGTCCGGCGCGGCGTAGAGCAGAATCACTGGCGCGGGGCCGGTTTTTTCGCGGATATCCTGCCGGGATTTACGTTCAAGCTGGTTGCGGCCCGCGTTGTACAGCCAGATTCCGTCAGACAGGGCCACATAGACCTCGGCGTTCTGGTTGTTGCGCGCAGTTGGGGCGGTGCGTCTGCCGTCCTGACGGTTGATCCCCCATGTGGACCAGAGCAGGTCGCTCAGGATGTTGGTGGAGATACTTCTGTTGACGAATGCTCTGGTGGAGCGGCGCATGGCCAGAGCCTGCACCAGACTGCCGCCGCCAAAGCGGTTTGGGGTGGGCAGGAGGTAGCGGTCCGCAGCCGGTGTGCTGTCCGGGGCAAATGCCTGCGGGTCGATTGGGCCGGATGCGTCTATTTCAGGCATGGGGATGAAATCAGGTTCAGTTCTGGCTGCTACAACATGGCTTGGCAGGACGCTGTCTTTAAGGGCGAGGGCAGCTATGGCGGCGCTGGCACCTATAAATTTTCTTCTGTTCATTATTGCTCCGTTTGATGCGTAATATCTTGGTGTATTATGAAAAATTGTTTTTATTTTACCTATATATCAACTGTGCGCAGGTTTGTGTGACTATAATGACTGAAAAATTCGAGTAGTTTTAAATCTTATCTATTGTTTGTCTCTATAGCAATGGTCAGTTTTTGCTGTTAATCTATGAATAATTGATTTCATAATAGTGAATCATGTTGAGGTTGTAGTGCTAAAGCCGGTAAAGTACTTGATTTTTTTTATGCAATTATACTGTATACGCTTGAATGTTGCATTGTATCGTACTATGTTGGTCTGAGTGTGATTGCGTTGTATTTGCTGCTGCAACGCATCTTTAGAGTAATGGCGGGAATGTGAGGCCCGCCATCGAGCGAACCCTGTTCCTCTGGCTTAACCCGTAACTAAGACTAACCTGGAGGGTGTCTTATGTTAACAGCATTGTTTCTCATTGCTTTTATCTACTTTATAGCCTGCTATAAAGGCTACGGCGGGTTCCTCAGCCGTACCTTCAAGCTGGACAAAAATAAGGAAACTCCGGCCAAGTGCATGTATGACGGAGTTGACTACTGCCCCGCTCACCCCGCCGTGCTGATGGGACACCACTTTTCCTCCATTGCGGGCGCAGGCCCCATTGTAGGACCGATTACCGCCGCTGCATGGTTTGGCTGGCTGCCCGCCTACCTGTGGTGTCTGATAGGATCGGCTTTCTTCGGCGGCCCGCATGACATGGGCTCGCTTGTCGCCTCCATCCGGCACGAAGGCAAATCCATGGGCGAAGTTGTACGCCGCTGGATTGGCCCGCGCGGGCGTTTTCTGTTTCTGTGCTTCACCGTGCTGACTCTGGTTCTCATCGTTGCCGTGTTCCTGGAACTGGCTGCCGGAACCATGTCCAATGACCCGGTGGTGGCTTTTGCCGCTGTTGTTTACATGGCGGTCGCGATTGTCTTCGGGATGCTGGTTTACCGTTTTAACGTTTCGCTCAAGGTTTCCACCATCATCATGCTGCCCATCGTTATGGGCGCTTGCTGGTTCGGGCACGCTTATCCCGAATTTTCCGCTCCTTTCGCCATGAGCGTGGATACCTGGCGTCTGATTCTGGTCGGCTATATCCTGCTGGCTTCCCTGATGCCGGTGTGGTTGCTGCTTCAGCCGCGTGACTATCTGGCTTCCTACTTCCTCTATTTCGCGGTGATTATCGGCGCTATCGGCATGATTTTCGGCGCTTCCAAGTTCGAAGTCGTGCTGCCTGCATTCAAGGGACTGACCGGCGGCCCCGGCGATTCATTCATCTGGCCGCTTCTGTTTATTACTGTTGCGTGCGGGGCTATTTCCGGCTTCCACTCCATGGTCGGTTCCGGCACCAGCTCAAAGCAGCTGCGCAAGGAAACCGATGCGGTTTCCGTTGGTTACGGTGCCATGCTGCTTGAAGGTATGGTCGCGGTTATCGCCATCGGTACCATCATGATTAGCGGCAGCGTTGCCAAGGGCGGCCCGGTTATTACCTTTGCGCAGGGCTTTGGTCAGTTCGCCAATCTGGTTGGCATTGATGTGGCCCTCGGCACCTCGCTGGGCGCTCTTGCCATCAACTCCTTCATTCTGACCACGCTGGATACGGCTACCCGTCTTACCCGCTACCAGATTCAGGAGTTCTCCAACTACAAGATTAACAAGTATGTGGCTACTGTTCTCGCCGTTGGCGGCGCTCTGGCCCTGTGCTACATCAAGACCGGTTCGGCCCCCATGTGGACGGTGATTTGGCCGGTATTCGGCGCAGCCAACCAGCTGGTTGCCGCTCTTGCGCTGCTTGGCGTGGCTGTATGGGTCAAGAAGGATCTCAAGCAGAACAACGGCTTCCTGATGATCCCCATGTGGTTCATGCTGATTACCACCGTTGTTGCTCTGGGCCAGATGATCTACGGACAGGTCATGGCTGCCTCCACCAACGTGGTTATCATGGTTGTTTCTGCCATCCTGCTGGTTCTCGCCGTGCTGATGGTCAAGGAATCCATGAGCAGCCAGTCCGGTACCCCGGCTTCCAGATAAGGCTTCGGTTCAAGTCTGCTTTAGCGGGCGTCTGAACCGGATAAAGTGAATAAAGGCCTCCGGCATTGATATGCCGGGGGCCTTCTCTGTGTTGTTGCTGGAGTGGATGGCGCTACAAATTCTTTATGTTGGTGCGGTCATCTGTGAGAAAATGCTCTGGGGATGCAGGGCGTTCTGCTGTTGTTTGGTGCTCTGGTGCGCCAGATGTCCGGCGTGGCAAGGTTCTCTGGTTCGGTTTAGGCTGTCTGGCTGATTTCGTTTAGCCGTTCCCTGACCCGGTGGATTAGCTCTTCCGTCTGCGGCGTGTGGGGCAGGCCGTCCACAATGCTTTCCAGATGCCCGTTTTTAGCGAGAATGCGCAGTGAGGCCGGGTAGGCGATATTATCCAGCCAGCTGCAAAGAAGCAGACGAAAATCGTTGACGTAGCGCATTTCAGAGTACTTTACCTGACTGCTTTCCTGTACCGCGTCAATTACCGCTTGTGTGCATTTGTCCGGTTCGTCCGCAAGGCCCAGCACCACGGTTGGGTCTGGCGTTTTGCCGGGGGCAAGTTCTGCTGCCATCACGCGCAGGATGTCCAGCTTATCCGCGTCGCGCACCGCATGGCTGATGGCGGCAAGATGCGGCTCCATTTCCGGCGACAGGGCAAAGCGGTTATGCGCCAGCACTGCCTCGCGCACGAGGGCGCGGCTTTTCTCCGGTTCTCCGGGCATGAATCTTGGCGCATTGCCGCTTTTCAGCTCAAGCAGTAGTTGTGCTCCAAGTTCGGCATGGTTGATTGAGTCGGCATCGCGAAAGGTGTTGTAGCGCTTAAGCTGCTCAAATCGCCCAAGGTCGTGGTAAAGCGCGGCCAGCAGCAGGATGCGGTCCGGTTCGGCAATGGGAGTGGAGGCAGACGTGGCGCAGGGCAGGGAGGGGCCGGAGTCTGATTCGTCCTTGATATTGCTTTGCGCGAGATTGCTTGGGGCGATACTGTTTTGAGCTATGTTGTTTTTGGCGATATTGTGTGTGAGCGGCCTCCAGTCGTCTGGCAGAAAGATGTCTTCCTGTGCCGCTATGCTCAGCGCGTGACCAAGAACATTAAGGCAGTGCTCCTGCTTGAGCAGGTACATTGCGTCCTGCGTTGCATCGCCTGTGAGGAATTCACTTACATAGGCCCGGAATATTTCCGTTTCCGGTTCAATCGCCGGGGCCAGTTCCCGCAAGCGCGAGCGGAATGTTTTGACATTGCGCTCCACGCGTTCCCGCTCCCGTTCCTGCGCGTTCAGGCTGTCCCATTTGGGGTCGCGCAATTTTCCCCCCGGTCCTAGCAGGTAGCGCAAGAGCAGCACGATTGCCAGAAAGAACAGAAAAACCAGCAGGCTGCGCCCCATGGTGCTGCCAAGAAAAGAGAGCAGTTTTGCCGGGTCGCGTATTACGGACGAGAAGCTTTCGCCGGACGAGGCGGCGTGGGCAGGGCTGGCGGCAATAAGGACGCAGATGGTTGCCGCGCCTGTTTTGTGAAGCTGACGGACAAGCATGTGCAAGGCACGGCCGAACAGAGGCAAAGCTCGGTCGGGCAGGAAGGCTCGGCCGAACAGGCGCGGGGTCCGAAAATTTTGCAGTCTGGAGACTGCGGTATGTTGCGGAAGCGGGATTGTACTCATGCACAGGCATTTACAGTTTTTCCGGGCAGAGGGCAATTGGGGAAGGGGCTGGGCTCATGCCATAAATGTCTTTTGGTCTTTGTCTGCGCCTGGTCTGTACACGGTCTGTGCTTTGTCTGGCCTGCTTTCGCGCTGCCTGCCGGTCTGCGTTTATTTGCGGCATAAAAGACATTGTGAGGTGTGGTAAAAACTGCTAATTTGCTCTCTTGCGAACGAATTTATAAATAGTCTAAAAAATCTATATACATCAATATTATGTCTGACTTCGTACATTTGCACTGTCACACCGAGTACAGCCTGCTTGACGGCGCCATCCGCCTTAAAGACCTGTGCAATCAGGCCAAGGATTTCGGCATGCCCGCTGCGGCAGTTACCGATCACGGCAACCTGTATTCTGCCATTTTCTTTTACAAGCAGGCTCTGCAGGTAGGCATCAAGCCCATTATCGGGTGCGAAGTCTACGTTTGCGGAGATCATACCGACAGAAGTCCGGAACGCGGGCGCGAACGCTACCATCTGGTGCTGCTGGCCCAGAATCTGACCGGCTATCATAACCTTGTGCAGGTCGTCTCCAAGGGGGCGCTGTTCGGGTTCCATTACCGCCCGAGGGTGGACAAAAAGATTCTTGCCGATCACTCCGAAGGCATCATCGCGCTTTCTGCCTGTCTGGCCGGGGAGGTGCCGCGCACCTTTCTGCGTCAGGGGATGGATGCCGCGCTGGGAGTGGCCAACGACTACAAAAGCATCTACGGCGACAAGTTCTTCCTTGAATTGCAGGTTAACGGCATGGAGGAGCAAACGCGCGCCAACCAGGCCATTCTGGAGATTGCCGAAGCTACAAAAACGCCGCTGGTAGCCACCAACGACTGCCACTATCTGCGCAAGGACGATCACGAGGCGCATGACGTGCTTTTGTGCATCCAGACCCAGTCCACGGTAAACGACCCCAAGCGCATGCGCTTTGACGCCATGGACCTCTATTTCAAGTCCACCGAGGAGATGGAAAAAGATTTTGCCTGGGCGCCGCCGGAAGCCTTGAGCAATACCATGCGCATTGCCGACATGATCGAGGATTACAACTTCGACCTCAAGACCGCGCACTTTCCGGTTTACGCCCTGCCTGAAGGCGTGACCCTTGATGATGAGTTTCGCCGCCTTTCCCGCGAAGGGCTGGATCGCCGTCTGGAAAAAATCGGCTATGAGGTGGACCGCGAATCTTACGCGCAGCGTCTGGAAATGGAGCTCGATGTTATCGGGCAGATGGGCTATCAGGGCTATTTTCTGATCGTGCAGGACTTTATCAACTGGGCTGTGAACAACGGCATCCCGGTCGGGCCGGGGCGCGGTTCGGCCGCAGGCTCGCTTATTTCGTGGGCCTTGCGCATCACAAACCTTGATCCGATCCCTTACAACCTGCTCTTTGAACGCTTTCTGAACCCGGAACGCGTAAGCCTGCCCGATATTGACGTGGACTTTTGCGAACGCAAGCGCCACGAGGTTATTCAGTACGTCAGTGACAAGTACGGCGCGGATTCCGTGGCGCAGATTACCACCTTTGGGACCATGAAAGCCAAGGCGGTGGTCAGGGACGTGGGCCGTGCACTGGGCATGAGCTTTCCTGAAACCAACCGCATTGCCAAGCTCATCCCCGAAGACCTCAAGATGACCATCGAAAAGGCTCTCAAGGCCGAGCCGGAGCTTGAGGCGCTTTACGTCAGCGATCCTAAAATCACCAAACTGATTGATATTTCAAAGCGTCTGGAAGGGCTTTCGCGCCACGCCTCCACGCACGCCGCCGGGGTTGTTATCTCCGACAAGCCGATGGTGGAGTACCTGCCACTATACCGCGGCAAGCGTCAGGAAGTTGTGACCCAGTTCGACAAGAACATTGTTGAGGAAGTAGGGCTGGTCAAGTTTGACTTCCTCGGCCTCAAGACCATGACGCTGATTCAGGACACGCTGGATCTGATTGCGGCGCAGGGCAGGCCGGTACCGGATCTGGATACGCTGCCGCTGGACGATGTGGCTGTTTACAAGCTTTACGCCGCCGGGGATACGGACGGTATCTTCCAGGTGGAAAGCTCGGGCATGCGCGCCTATCTGCGCCAGCTCAAGCCCACTGTTTTTGAAGACATAATCGCCATGCTCGCGCTTTACCGCCCCGGCCCGCTCGGGGCCAACATGGTGGGCGAGTTCATCAACCGCAAGCATGGTATTGTGGAAGTAACCTATCCGCTACCCAGTCTGGAAGCATGCCTGAAAGATACCTATGGCGTTATCGTCTATCAGGAACAGGTAATGCAGATTGCGCAGGTGGTCGCCAACTATACGCTTGGCGGCGCGGACATGCTGCGCCGCGCAATGGGCAAGAAAAAGCCCGAACTGATGGCGGTTGAACGCGCCAAGTTTGTTGATGGCGCGGCAGCCAACAACGTGGACAAGGAAAAAGCCACGGAAATTTTCGACTTGATGGAAAAGTTCGCCGAATACGGCTTCAACAAGTCGCACTCCGCTGCCTATGCGCTGGTTTCCTACCACACTGCCTTCCTGAAGGCGCACTACAAGCCTGAGTTCATGGCCGCGCTCATGACTTCGGAAATGGGCAATCAGGACAAGTTGCTCAAATATGTTGCCGCCTGCAAGGATATGGGCCTCAAGGTCGAAGCCGCTTCCGTGCAGCAGAGCGTGCGCAACTTCTCGGTGCACGACGGGCGTATTCTGTTCGGGCTTGGCGGCATCAAGAACGTTGGTGACGAAGCCATCCGCGAGATTGTTGAAGCGCGCGAAAAAGACGGTCCCTTTGCCTCGCTGCTGGACCTTTGCCAGCGCGTGAACTTGCGCAAGGTTACCAAGCGCGTGCTGGAAAACCTGATCAAGGGCGGCGCTTTTGACTGCCTTGGCGTACCCAGAGCCGCGCTCTTCGCCTCGCTTGAGCAGGTGGTGGGCAGGGCGCAACGCAAGCAGAAGGACGCCAATTCCAACCAGAACTCGCTGCTGGCCCTTATGGGCGGCGGTGTAGAGCAGAAGCTGTCGGGTATTGGCCTTGATTGCCCGGAAAACAAGCTGGGCGAGTGGAGCGACGATGTAAAACTGGCCTTTGAGAAGGACGCTTTGGGCTTCTTTTTGACCAGTCACCCCCTGCAACCATACAGGCGCGACATGCAGCGCATCGGGCTGGTTCCGCTGGAAGAATGCCACGAACTGCCGCAATACAAGAATTTCAAGAGCGGGGTGCTGGTCAACAGCATCCGCGAGTTGATGACCAAGAAGGGCGACCGCATGGCCTTTGTGCAGGTGGGCGACCTGACCGCTTCCGGCGAGTGTGTGTTTTTTCCCAGAGCTTACGCGGAATTTCGCGAGATGCTCAACTCTGACATTCCGCTGGAATTGACCGCACGCGTCCAGAAGGACGAGGGAGAGCGCAACGGTGGCGGTAACGGCGATTCCGGCAATGACGATGATGACGAGACCGTGGTGCGCGATATCAAGCTGGAAGGCGAATCTGTGCGTCCGCTTATTGATGCGGTCAACAGGAGTGATGCCCCGCTGGATATCGAGTTCCGGGTGGATGACTTTCCCCCCGAGCGTGTCGAGGCGCTAAAGGATGTGCTGCTCAAGTATAGCGGTTCTGTAGAGGTAAACGTTGTCCTGTACGGTAACGGATACTGGTGCCGCCTGAACCTGCCGAAGTTTCGGGTGCAGCCCGGCCCGGAGCTTGGATCGGCTCTGGCTGAGTTTGAAAACTCGCTCGGTACCGCTTCCCGCTAAAGGTAGTTTTTTGCCGCCAGTGTCTGCTGGCTGCGTAATTTGAATATCGTGCGCTTTTCTCTAGAAAAAAAAAGGATAATGCTTTATCGTTGCCTCCGTCGCAATAATTAAATAATTAAAAGGGTCAACTGTGATGGTAAGCTGTTTGCTGCACTCACACTGGCAGATAAACCGGGCGGCTTGCGCTGCGCGGCTTAAGGGGCGGCAACTATTTGATGGCAGATTCTGGCCGGGGTTGCACTTTCAGGGTGAGAACTCTCTGGCGGGACTATATTGAAATAATACCCGCGTATGCGGTTAAACTTAATGAGTTGTGAGGCAAACGGTCACTATGGCAAAAATTCTTGATTCCTTACTGGGTGTGTTTTCAAGCGACCTGGCGATTGACCTCGGCACCGCCAATACCTGCGTATATGTAAAAGGGCAGGGCATAGTGCTGCGCGAGCCTTCCGTTGTCGCGGTGAAGAAGGATTCACGCGGCAATAACGTAATCCTGGCAGTCGGGCACGAAGCCAAGGAAATGCTCGGCAGGGTTCCGGCCAACATTCAGGCCATCCGCCCGATGAAGGACGGCGTTATCGCCGACTTTGAAATCACCGAAGCCATGCTGCGTCACTTTATCTCCAAGGTGCACAACCATCGCCGTCTGGTGCGTCCGCGCATCATTGTCTGCGTGCCTACCGGAATTACCCAGGTGGAAAAGAGAGCCGTAAAGGAATCCGCCCAGAGCGCCGGAGCAAGGGAAGTTTACCTGATTGAAGAGCCGATGGCGGCTGCTATCGGGGCGAACCTGCCCATCCAGGAGCCTACCTCCAACATGGTGGTGGATATCGGCGGCGGCACCACGGAAGTTGCCATCATCTCCCTTTCCGGCATTGTTTACTCCAAGTCGGTACGCGTTGGCGGCGACAAGATGGACGAAGCCATCAAGACGCACATCAAGCGCAAATACAATCTGCTGATCGGTGATTCCACCTCCGAGCAGATCAAGATCGCCATTGCCTCGGCCTATCCGCTGAACCCGGAAAAGGAAATTGAAGTAAAAGGACGCGACCTTGTAACCGGCATTCCCCAGAATATCCTGATCACCTCCGAAGAAGTGCGTAAAGCCATTTCCGAACAGGTGGACAGCATTGTGCAGGCCGTGCGCATCGCGCTGGAACAGACCCCGCCCGAACTTGCGGCAGACATTGTTGACCGCGGTATCGTGCTTACCGGCGGCGGCGCGCTGCTCAAGGGACTGGATCAGCTCCTGCGCGAAGAAACCTCGCTGCCGATCACCGTTGTGGACGATCCTCTGTCCACGGTTGTTCTGGGCACCGGCCGCGCGCTGGATAATATCCACATTCTGAAAGAGGTCTGCATCGATTAACGCCTCAAAGACCAAGCGCTTCGTAGCCCTGTGCGTCCTGATATTCAGCTGCTTTATCGCGCTGTATACCTGGGACGCCAGAACCGGCAAGCTGTCAGGCATTTCGAGCATGACCGGCCTCGAAGTGACCAGGCATATCCTCGCGCCCGGTGTATGGCTTAAAGATCAGCTTTCATCATTCTGGAGTGACTATATCGCCCTTACCGGCGTGGCTTCCGAAAACGTCCGCCTGCGCGAGGAGATCGGCAGGCTGCGGCAGGAATCTGACCTGCTGCGCGAGGATATCAAGGAACTTGAACGTCTGCGCGCTCTGGCTGGCATTCCCGGCACCATGCCGTGGGAACAGTCTGGTGCCAGAGTTATCGCAGGCAAGTTCGGACCGCAGGCCGCGCTGAACAGCGTTATTGTCAATACCGGCTTTTTGGGCGGTGCAACGCCCGGCGCTCCGGTTGTCACCCGCGAAGGGCTGGTCGGCAAGGTGCTGCATGCAGCGCCAAACAGCGCTAACGTGCTGCTGCTTAACGATCCTTCGTTCCGCGTGGCAGTTCTAGGGCAGGATAGCCGCGTGCGCGGCATTCTGGCCGGAACCGGCGCGGGGCTGCCGCTGGAAGTGCTCTACGTTGCCCCCAACAGCTATATGCGCGAAGGCGAAATCCTGATCTGCTCCGGCATAGACGGCAGCGCGCCCAAGGGCGTACCCGCTGCCCGCGTGGTCAGCGTGCATTACGATCAGGATACGCTGTTCCCGCAAATCATCGCCGAGCCCATCGCCCTGAAGTCCGCCATTGAAGAAGTCATTCTGCTTATTCCCCCCAAAGGCACAAAAGCGGAAAACCTGAACTTCAACCCCTATCCGGAAGCGCTTCCGGCTGACGAGTCCATCACTGACGAAGAAGCTGCCCGGACCATGAGCAACTAGAGCTTTTTTATTTTGAGTTTTTACTGCGTTTTCATAGGCAAGGTTGGATAATGCGTAATCTGGTTTGGTGGATTGTATATATTGTTGTGGCCGTCTGGCTGCAAAAATTCATTCCCGGACTGGACGCGCTGGTGCCGGGGCTGATTGTCTGCCTGCAGGAAAAAAACCGCCAGCAGACTTTTTTGTTTCTTCTTTTCTGCGTTGTTTTGCAGGAAGGAACCGGAACGCTGCCATTTGGCGCTTCCATTATCTGGTACGGCTTTGTTTTTACCTGCTTTTACGCAGGCGGCTGGTTTTTTATGGCAGGGAACCAGGGCTTTGTTTTTCTGCTTTCAGTCGCGCTGGCTGCGGGCAGGGGCTTGCTATTCATCGGCATGAGCGAGTTGCAGCAACTGCCTCTGGATACGCAGGTGGTGGTTCCCCAGTGCCTTGCGCAGGTCTTTTTTACCCCGATTATCTGGCTGTTGTCCGGGGCAAGCCGCCGCAAGTATAAATTACAGGTCAGTTAGTTTAACCATATGCGCATACAACTGGACTCGGACGGGAACCAGCTTCCCAAATTGGGTTTGCTGATATTGCAGGGATGCGTATTATTCCTGTTCTTTTTTCTTGTACTGCGCCTTTGGTATCTCCAGATTCTGCGTGGCGACTACTACGAGAGCCGCGCCCACTCCAACCGCTGGAAAGACGCGCAGATTTACGCCAACCGTGGTCTTATTCTGGACGACAAGGGCGTGATTCTGGCTGAGAACAGCCCCGCCTATTCGATTGCGCTGGTGCGCGAGGACTGCCCGGACATCCCGGCGGCCCTGGCCCAGGTCAGCAAATGGACCGGCCTTTCCGGTCAGGACATTCAGGTCAATTACAACCGGGCCAGAAAGGAGAGCAGCCAGAGTTTTGCGCCGCTGATTCTTGTTCCCAGCGTTGACTTTGACCAGCTGGCCAGAATCGAGAGCCAGCTTGTGAACTGGCCCGGTCTTGTCATTCTTTCGCGCCAGCGCCGCTACTACACGCACGGCAATATGTTCGCGCATGTGCTGGGTTATGTGTCCATTGCCAGTGACGACGACCACAAGAAGTTCCCGGAGCTTTCCATTGGCGATACTGTAGGCAAGCAGGGGCTGGAAGTTGTGCTGGAGGACAGGCTGCGCGGCATCAAGGGGCTGAACGCCTTCGAGGTTGACGTGCATGGCCGGCAGCTTTTCAAGCGCGTGGAGTACAAGCCCAAGGGCGGCGAGAATATCCGCCTTTCGCTGGATGTTGATTTGCAGCGGGCCGCCACTGCCGCCATGGGCAACAACGCCGGGTGTATTGTGGTGATGGAGCCGGATAGCGGCAAGCTGCGCGCGCTGGTCACCCTGCCTTCCTACGATAACAACATCTTCACCGCCAAGCTTTCCGGCGCGCAGTGGGCGCTTTTGCGTGACGATCCTCGCCACCCGCTGCACAACCGCGTCATTCAGAGCGTTTATCCGCCTGGTTCTGTTTTCAAGCTGCCCATGGCTAACATGCTGCTGCAAATGGGCGTTGACCCTAATGAAACAGTATTTTGTAACGGGCAGGTAACTCTGGGTAACCGGGTGTTCCGTTGCTGGAAAAAAGGCGGGCACGGCCGCGTTAATATGACCCGCTCGCTAATCGAATCCTGCGATGTTTACTACTACCAGATGGGCGACCGGGCCGGGATTGACCGCATTCACGACTTTGCCATCAAGAGTGGCTTTGGCAGACTCACCGGCATTGACCTGCCGTACGAGAAGTCCGGTCTGGTGCCGAGCAAGGCGTGGAAGCGCGCCAATTTTCCGAAAGATCCCGGCTGGCAGCGCGGCGAGAACTACAATACTTCCATCGGGCAGGGTTTTACGCTGGTCACGCCGGTGCAAATGGCTGTTTACGTCAGCTCGCTGCTCAACGGCGGCAAGCTCATGAAGCCGCTCCTTGTGGATAACGATGATCCGGTAATCACCGGCATGGCCCCTTCAACCGAGAAGGAACGCAAGTTCATCGTGGAAGGCATGCGCCAGACTGTTTACGACGCGCGCGGCACAGCCAAGCGCATTTTGCGTACTGATGCCGTCATGGGCGGTAAAACCGGCACCGCGCAGGTTATCCGCCTTGGCGATGTGCGCCAGAAAACCGAAGAAATGGCCTACCAGCACCGCGACCACGCCTGGATGGTTTCCTGGGGAATCAAGGGCAACAAGAAGTATGTTGTTGTGGTGATGGTGGAACACGGCGGCGGCGGCAGCTCGGCAGCCGGGCCGGTGGTCAAGGCTGTGTACGACCACCTTTTTGCGGAAGACGTCTACGGCCCGCTTCCTCCGGTGGTTGCTTCCGGCGCGGCCCGGCAGGATGTAAACATTGACGAGGTTTATACCGAAGAGGTCCTCAAGGCGGCAGAAGACTGGCAAAAAGAAGCCGCGGAGTAGTTGCACGGATAACTATCAGGTTTTCTGGACAGATACGCGCTCTCTGTTATAACATCTATAGAGTTGAAACGCTTTAAAAGTGGGGCGCTTGTGGCGCATGTAATGGAAAAACGCAAATTATGGCACGCTAACTGGGCCCTGATTATCCTGACCGTGATCATCGTGGCGGTCGGGCTGGCCAATCTGTATTCTGCCTGTGCCATCAGGCTTGAGGACGGCATTGCCTTCCGGCCGTTCTATCAGCGTCAGCTTGGCTTTGTGGGCATAGGGGCCCTGTGCATGATCTTCGCCATGATGTTCGATTATCGTCGGCTGGAAACTATTGCGCTTCCATTGTTTATCCTCTCTATTGTCCTGCTTTTGCTGGTTCCGGTAATCGGCAAGGAGGTCGGCGGTGCCAGACGCTGGATTCCACTGGGAATCATTAACCTGCAACCCAGCGAAGTAGCCAAGATCACCGTCATGATCATGGGGGCCAAACTGCTTGCCAAAGGTAAGGGGGCAATGGGCTGGGCTGAATTCTTCAAAGTGCTCTTCATGGGGATGATTCCCTGCATGTTCGTGTTTCTCCAGCCTGACCTCGGAACCTCAATCATTATCATGGCCATTCTAGGTGGTATGATCATCTTTCGCGGCATCAAGGCGCCAATTGTGAAGCTTGGCATTCTTCTACTGCTGCTCAGCCCGATATTTATCTGGAAGGGGGTGTACCCCAACCTTAAGCCTTACCAGCAACAACGCATCAAAAGCTTTGTTGATCCGTCTGCCGCATCGCGCGATGCACTGTTTCAGCGCGATCAGGCTCTTATAGCCATCGGTTCAGGGCAGACCTGGGGCAAGGGCTGGATGGACGGGCCGCAGAACAACCTACATTTTATACGCGAAAAGCACACTGACTACGCCATAGCCGTGTTTGGCGAAGAACACGGCTTTGTAGGCAGCGCCGCCCTTGTGGGGCTGTTCTGCCTGTTTTTGCTCAGCATCTGCGCAACCGCGCGCGATGCCAAGGATCGTTTTGGAAGTTACCTGTGCGCCGGGGTTTTCTTTTATTTTTTGTGGCAAATTTTAATTAATATTGGCATGGTATCTGGAATGATGCCGGTTGTCGGCGTTCCGCTGCCGTTTTTCAGCCATGGCGGTACCGGCACGGTGGTGAATTTTTGTCTTATCGGCATAGTGCTTAGCGTTTCAATGCGCCGTTTTGTCTTTAAGACTTCGTAAATTTTGTCTGCGACAGACCTTGATGCCTTGTCATTGAAATCTTTTTATGATTGCGAACTTTTATTTGAGAGTTTAAATATAAAGAATGTGCATAAAAGAAAGTGCTGGCTCAACTTGTTTCTATTTCAATTTGATCCGCCTTTTTGTTTGATATCATTGCTGTTTGTCTGACAGGCGACAGCGCGGCGTGATTTGGGCGAAAATTTGTATCCGGACACAGTTTGGGGCACGGCACCGTAGCTTTATTATAGATGACAGGCCCAAGGGTCGCTCATTAAGAATAAAAGCGCAGGTACCCTGACCGGGCGAGAGCTGTTTTAACTAAAAATGAATAATCATACGGAGCCGTAACATGAGCAAAGAGGAATTTAACGCATATTTGGGAGCCGGCACTGCTTATCAGGGGCAGTTGTCGTTTCTCGGCACCGTGCGTATTGACGGTGAATATACCGGTGAAATCAAATCCGAAGGCACCCTGATTCTGGGTAAGGAAGCCAAGGTGCGCGGCAAAATCCAGGTGGCCCAGCTTATTTTGAGCGGTACCATCGAGGGCGAAATCATCGTTGGTAAAAAAAACCCAGATGCACAAGACAGCCAAACTTCTGGGCACCATCATCACTCCCGTTCTGGCCATGGAAGAGGGTGCCCTGCTTCAGGGGACCGTGCAGATGACCAAGGACCCCATGCCCGAAACCCAGATGCTCGCCGCTGGTGCGGACGACGATGTGACGGCTGGCACTTCAGCAAACTAATATAATCTGCCGATTGTGCTTTTTGGAACATATGGTTTTAAAGAAAAAAGCATGCCTGGCTGTTTTGGTTGCTGCACAAGATTTTACCCGGATGTATAGCTTTTGCGAGGGCTGCAAGGCCTGATGCATAACTACGCATGTTGCTCTCAAGATGAATATTTGCGCTATTGTTAAAAAATTCACATTGGTTTTATTGACATTCGCAGCATATCCAATAATAATCTTTTTTTGAGTGTCGATTTACACTGCAACCCGCATTGCGGTTTGCGCCAACTTCTGGGGAATACGCATGGTTTCTGTAGATTTGGACATTACATTTCTTATTCAGCTGGCCAATTTTCTTATAGCCATGGTTGTCCTGAACTTTGTTCTGGTTAAACCCATCCGCAAGATCATGAAAGAGCGCCGCGACATGGTTGCCGGGCTCGCTCGTGACAGCGAAAGCTTCAACTCCACCGCCGAGGCCCGCCTCAACAATTACGAGGCCGAGCTTGACGAGGCCCGCACCAAGGCCAACGCGCAAAAAGAGCAAATCCGCCAGCAGGGTCTTGAGACCGAGCACGGCATTCTTGAAAGCGCCCAGAGCGAGGCCCAGCACATCCTGCAAAAGTCCAGAAAAGACGTTGCTGCCGATATGGAGGCAGCCATGCAGGCTTTGCGCGGTCAGGTTAACGGTATGGCCGAGCGTGCCGTTGCCCGTATTTTGAGCTAGTTTTTTTCAGCCCTGCCACGGTGTTCAGTTTTGTTTGTTGTTGAGGCAATGCGTTGCCGTTGACCATTCCGTTATCAGGAGGGTGTAAGTTTTGAGTTCACGCGCCAAAATAGTCATTTTGCTCATTGGAGCCATCTGCGTGCTGGCTTTTGTTGCCGGACACGGTTCGCACAGCCCTTATGTAGACTTTGCCTTCCGCACGGGCAACATTGCCCTGTTCATCGCCCTGGTTGTTTTTATGTGGGGCGGGAAGATCAAGGCATTTTTCAAGGGCCGCACCGAAGGTATCGCCACCGAGCTTGCCTCGCTGGAAGAAGCCAAGGCGCAGGCAATGAAGGACCTTAAGAAGGTTGAGGAGCGCATCGCCAATCTGGACAAGGAACGCCAGAACATTCTGGCGGAATACAAGGCCCAGGGTGAAGCGCTTAAATCCGAGATCATTGTGAAGGCGGAAAAGACGGCCAAGCAGGTTGTAGCTCAGGCCAAGCTTACCGCCCAGAGCGAGGTGGATAAAGCCATCGAACAGATCCGGGTACAAATTTCCGAAGAGGTTGTCACGGCGGCTGAAAAGCTTCTGGCCCAACGTCTCACGCCTGAAGAGCATGAGAAGCTTATTAACAAAAGCTTAACCAAGGTGGTACTACATTGACAGGTAACATTGTAGCGCGCAGATACGCCCGGGCGCTTTTTGCCCTGGGGCGCAAACAGGGACTGCCAAAATTGGAAAAGCTTGGCGAAGATTTGCTGGCGCTCAAAAGCGCCGTGGAATCTTCAGATACGCTGGGCGAGCTTTATAAAAGCCCCCTGTTCTCTGCTGAAGAAAAAATCAAGGTAACCCGTACGCTTCTGGCTGATCTCAAGGCGGACGATTACACTGTGAAATTTTGCGAGCTGCTCTCCGAAAAAGGCCGTCTTGGCTGCATCGGCGAACTGGTGGCAATTTTTAAAGAACTGTTGGATGCGGAAAAAGGAGTGCTTCACGGTGAGTTGGTCACGGCCGTGAACATCGAAGAAAGCAAGCGCAAAGCCGTGCTGGAGCAATTGGAGAAGCAGGCCGGACGTTCGCTGGAGCTCACCTACGCGGTGGATCCGGCTATCATCGGCGGCATTATCCTGAAGGTGGGCGACCGCGTTATGGACGCCAGCCTGAAAGCACAGCTTTCCTCCCTTAAAGAAAACATCAAGAGGGGTATGTAGGACCATGCAGATTAAAGTCGAAGAGATAAGCAAAATCATTGAGCAGCAGATCGAGAATTTCGATCAGCGCGTGGAAATGAGCGAAACCGGCACCGTGCTTTACGTTGGTGACGGTATTGCCCGCGTGTATGGCGTTAAAAACGCCATGAGCATGGAGCTGCTTGAGTTCCCCGGCGGCGTAATGGGCATGGTGCTCAACCTGGAAGAAGATAACGTGGGTGTGGCCCTGCTGGGTCCTGACACCGGCATCAAGGAAGGCGACCCGGTCAAACGTACCGGTAACATCTTCTCGGTTCCGGTGGGCGAGGCGGTTATGGGCCGTGTGCTCAACGCTCTCGGACAGCCCATCGACGGCCTTGGCGCGGTTGCGTCATCCGAAAGCCGCCCGGTGGAAATCAAGGCCCCCGGCATCATTGCCCGTAAATCGGTGCATGAGCCGATGCCCACCGGCATCAAGGCCATTGACGCCATGACCCCCATCGGTCGCGGCCAGCGCGAGCTGATCATCGGTGACCGTCAGACCGGCAAAACCGCCGTCTGTATCGATGCTATCCTGGCCCAGAAAGACACCGACATCCACTGCTTCTATGTGGCCATCGGCCAGAAGAAGTCCACTGTGGCGCTGGTGGCTGATACCCTGCGCAAGTACGGCGCACTGGAGTACACCACCATCATTTCGGCCACCGCGTCTGACCCGGCCCCGATGCAGTACATTGCCGCCTATTCCGGCTGTACCATGGCCGAGTACTACCGCGACAACGGCAAGCACGCCCTGATCATTTACGATGACCTTTCCAAGCAGGCCACGGCTTACAGGCAGATGTCCCTGCTGCTCCGCCGCCCCCCGGGACGCGAAGCTTACCCCGGTGACGTGTTCTACCTGCACTCCCGCCTGCTGGAACGCGCCGCGAAAATGAGCGACGAATACGGTGCCGGTTCCCTGACCGCGCTGCCGATCATTGAAACCCAGGCTGGTGACGTTTCCGCGTACATCCCGACCAACGTTATTTCCATCACCGATGGTCAGGTGTATCTGGAACCGAACCTGTTCAACGCCGGTATTCGCCCGGCCGTAAACGTGGGCCTTTCGGTTTCCCGCGTGGGCGGCGCTGCGCAGATTAAAGCCATGAAGCAGGTTGCGGGTTCTCTGCGTCTTGATATGGCCCAGTACCGCGAACTGGCTGCCTTTGCGCAGTTTGGTTCCGACCTGGACAAAGGCACGCAGCAGAAGATTAACCGCGGTGCGCGTCTGGTTGAACTGCTCAAGCAGCCCCAGTACCAGCCCATGCCCGCAGAAGAGCAGGTGGCTTCCATCTACTCGGCCAACCAGGGCTTTATGGACGACGTTCCGCTGGATTCCGTAGGCAAGTTTGAGCATGATCTGCTGGCCTTCCTGCGTTCTTCCAGGCCGGAAGTTCTGGCTGCTATCAAAGAAAAGAAAGTTCTGGATAAGGAAATTGAATCCAGCCTCTCGGCCGCCATTGAGGAATTCAAAAAAGGCTTTAAGGCTTAGGCCTTCGGGAGGTTTCAATGGCTTCTTTGAAAGACGTTAAAATGAAAATCAGCGGGGTCGGCAAGACCAAGCAGATAACAAAGGCCATGAACATGGTCTCGTCTGCCAAGCTGCGCGGCGCTCAGTCACGCATTGAACGCTTCCGCCCCTATGCTGACAAGTTCCACGAGATGCTTCAGGATTTGGCCTCAAAAACCGACTCCAACGTGCATCCGCTTCTGGCCGCGCGGCCGGAAGGTAAAAGTGTGGGCATTATCCTGGTAACTTCGGATCGCGGTCTGTGTGGCGGGTTCAACGTGAACCTGATCTCCGCCGCCCTGAAGCTGGCTAACCAGAAAAAGGCCGAGGGCAAGAGCGTAAAGTTCCTGTGCATCGGCCGCAAAGGGCGCGATGCCATCCGCAAGCTGGGTTTTGATTGCGATCAGGACACCACTGACGGACTGGGCGATTTCGACTTCACCTCCGCTGCCCGCGCAGGTGAAAAGGTTATCGCCGCCTTTCTGGCGGAAGAGCTGGACGAAGCTTACCTCGTTTACGCCGAGTTCGTGAATATGGCGCGTCAGGTGCCCGTAACTCTGGGGCTTTTGCCCATGTCTACCCCGAAAGCGGGTGAACGTGGCGAAGCTGCGGCAGATAGCGGGACCACTGGCACTGTTGATTATATCTACGAGCCGGATGTTGGTTCGCTGCTGGCGGAACTGTTGCCGCGTTACCTCAAGGTTCAGGTTTACCGGGGCCTTCTGGATACTTCGGCCAGTGAACACGCCGCCCGCATGGCCGCCATGGATAACGCCACCCGTAACTGTGACGACATCATCAAGAGTTTGACTCTGCTTTATAACAAAACCAGGCAGGCAACCATCACCACGGAACTGATCGACATCGTTTCCGGGGCAGATGCGCTCAAGTGATGAAATAGGGAGAGTATCGAATATGAGTGAGAACACAGGAAAGATTGTTCAGGTAATCGGCGCGGTTATCGACGTGGAATTCCCGTCGGGCAAGCTGCCGAACATCCTGACGGCCCTGAAAATCAAAAATGACAACAACCCCAACGCTCCCATGCTCATTTGCGAAGTTGCGCAGCACCTGGGCGACAACGTTGTGCGCACCATCGCCATGGATGCCACTGACGGTCTGGTTCGCGGCATGGAAGCCATTGACACCGGCAACCCGATTATGGCTCCGGTTGGTCATGGCCCCCTGGGCAGAATCATCAACGTTATCGGGCAGCCGGTTGACGAAAAAGGCCCCATTGATACCGACAAGTATCTGCCCATCCACCGTCTGGCCCCTACCTTTACCGAGCAGAACACCAAGGTTGAACTGCTGGAAACCGGCATCAAGGTTGTTGACCTGCTTGTTCCCTTCCCGAAAGGCGGCAAGATGGGCCTCTTCGGCGGCGCAGGCGTGGGTAAAACCGTTATTCTCATGGAAATGATCAACAACATTGCCAAACAGCACGGTGGTCTTTCCGTGTTCGCCGGTGTTGGTGAGCGTACCCGTGAGGGCAACGACCTTTACTATGAAATGAAAGAAAGCGGCGTTCTGGACAAAACCGCACTTGTGTACGGCCAGATGAACGAACCGCCAGGAGCGCGTTCCCGTATCGCGCTGACCGCCCTGACCTGCGCGGAATACTTCCGTGACGAGGAAAACCAGGACGTGCTGCTGTTCATTGATAACATCTTCCGCTTTACCCAGGCGGGTTCGGAAGTGTCCGCTCTGCTTGGCCGCATGCCTTCTGCGGTGGGTTACCAGCCTACTCTGGGTACTGACCTTGGTGCCCTGCAGGAACGCATCACCTCCACCAGCAACGGTTCAATCACCTCGGTGCAGGCCGTTTACGTCCCTGCGGACGACTTGACTGACCCGGCCCCGGCCACCACCTTCTCGCACCTGGACGGAACCCTGGTTCTTTCGCGCCAGATTGCCGAGCTTGGCATCTACCCGGCCGTGGACCCGCTGGACTCCACCTCGCGCATTCTTGACCCGCTGGTGGTTGGCGAAGAACACTACGCGGTAGCCCGCGAAGTGCAGCAGGTTCTGCAAAAGTATAAAGACTTGCAGGACATCATCGCCATTCTCGGCATGGACGAACTGGGCGATGACGACAAGCTCATCGTGGCCCGCGCCCGCCGCATCCAGCGCTTCCTTTCCCAGCCGTTCTCGGTTGCGGAAGTGTTTACCGGCACGCCCGGCCAGTATGTTAAGCTGGAAGATACCATCAAGGCCTTCCGCGGCATTCTGGACGGCGACTACGACCATCTTTCCGAAGCTGACTTCTTCATGGTTGGCGGCATCGAGATGGCCGAGGAAAAGTACAAGAGCAGACAGGCATCCGAGAAATAGGAGCGCTTTATGGCGAGTAGCATTCAACTGGACATCGTGACCCCGGACAAGGCGGTCTTGAGCGCCCAGGTGGAATATGTCGGAGCCCCGGGCATTGAGGGCGAGTTCGGCGTTTTGCCGGGCCATGCCGCCATGCTGTCGGCTCTTGGCATTGGTTGCGTCAATTACACAGAGAATGGCCGCAAAAATTGCGCTTTTGTATCCGGCGGTTTTGCCGAGATTAATAGCGACAAGATGACCATTCTGGCTGAATCTGCGGAGCTGTCCGTGAATATTGACGAAGCCAGGGCGCGTGAAGCTCTTAAAAGAGCTGAGGAACGCCTTAAAAGCAATGCGGCCGAAGTAGACGTTGACCGCGCCAACGCCGCTCTGCACCGGGCTATTGCCCGCTTGCAGGTACACAGCAGCCACAGCGCACTGTCAAAGTAGGCAGCTACTGTAAAAAAACAAAAAAAGGCGGGTTATCCCGCCTTTTTTTATGACGCCGGGGGAGCATGTTGTCTGCTGTCCATGTATCTGGTGATGACGATTTAACAGTTGCAGAGCGCTATAGGCACTGCCCATATTGCTGTATTCTGCTGCATGGCTGCTCAGATCAAATAAAGGCGGGTTGCCCCGCCTTTATTTGATCTACTCTTTGAAGCTGAAGCATTCACGCTGCAAGCGTAAAGCTCCAAAAATGCTGGTTGTTCTAGAAGCGGTAGTCGAAGGTCAACTGGGTGTTGAAAATGTCGTCCTTGTTAAATCCGCGTTCTTTTTCCTTGTACCAGTCCATGTTGATGTAGCCGATTTCCCAGATAATCTTGAAGCCCTTGGCTACCTGGTACTGGCTGTCGAGGTTCAGTTCAAAGCCCTTGTCCTTGGTGGTGAGGTACATGCCGTCGCCAAAGTGTTCGCGAGTAAAGGCGTAGAGGTTCTTGTCGTTGGTGCCGTTGAAGTAGTAGGCGCGAACAGTGTGGCTGAGGTCTTCAATGAACGAGAAGTTCTTGAAGTGCAGGCCGGCACCCCAGGTGCCGGCGCCGGTGCCGGTGAGCATGGCGTCGTCGCCCATGGCATAGGAACCGGCAGTGCCGAAGCGGGTGGGCTTGAAGCCGCTGTTGCCACGGCTGATGGTGGGGAGCTTGCCGTATTCGCCGTCGGCCACATCACCGTCGTCATCGCCGGAAGCGTACCAGGCAATAGCGCCGAGGGTTCCAAAGCCGAGGTCGTAATCAGCGCCAAGAGCCAGCATCCAGCCGTTGGATTTTTCAAAGTCACCGTTGGGAATGTTGCTGGCTTCGTTCTTCAGGTAGCCGTAGATACCGTCAAAGTTGATGCTCAGGTTTTCAATGGGGGTGAAGCTGGCTGCCACTGCGCCGTAGTAGAGGCTGCTGTAGCGGTCATCGCTGCCGTTAGAGCCAATGACGTTGTTGTTCCACTTGCTGCTTACGTTGCTCTGCGAACCAACGCGGCCATACATGATCCAGGGCTGGATGCGGAAGCTGTCGTAGTCGAAGTCAGCCAGAATGCTGAACAGGTCCATGTTATTGTTCTGCAGCTTTGCGGCCTTGTCATTGCTGTAGGGACGGGCCCAGAAAGCGCCGACGCTGACGTTCTCGTTAATGGAGTTGCGCAGAACAACGGCGGCCACGGTGCTATCCAGAACCGGGCTGCCTGCCACCGCATGGGGCATGGCCAGAAGCTGAAGACCCATCTTCATGTTAAGGCCGGTGTCCGGCACGCTCCAGTCAATGTAAGCCTGACGTACCTTAAAGTCGGAAGAGGTGGTGTCAAGCTGGGCGCCATCGCCGCCCCAGTAGAGGGTGCCGTTCTGGATTTGCAGCACGCCCTTGAGGTTTTCGGAAGCGACAAACTCAATCTGGAGTCTGACCCTCTGGCGGGCGAAGAAGTGGTCGGCTTCTGCGTCGGTGAATTTGCCGCCGCCGCGAGCATAGTTATCCATGATGCCGAACTGGTAAACCATCTGTCCGCTTACGTTCACTTCCAGAGCCGAAGCCTGCGCTGCCATGCCAAGAGCCATGCAACCGGCCAGCAGAAGGGCAGCTAAACGTTTTGCCTTCATCTAGAACATCCTTTGCAAGTGTTTATTATTCCGGCCCGGTAGTGCAGTGCCAGTCACTGCACCCTTGGGGCTACTACAATTGCATAATAGAAAAATAGCTTGCAGGGTCAACGCCATAATTCTCATCGTCCCATATCAATGATTTTTATACTTGCAGGGGTGTCTGTAAAAAAGAGTCTTTAGCTTTTGTTGTGTGATATCAAGATGTTGTGCTTGGTAGTTCTAGGGTGGTGCAAAAAGTGAGGTAAATGATTGTTATCAATGTGTTTGAAATGCTTTAAAAACATTGCCGAAACAATTGATTTGAGGCGCTGAAAACGCTTCCTGTATTTGTGCTTTTTTGCACAAAAATCAAAAATAGAGACAGGTAATACCAGAACAGAAAGCTCTGACCAGAGGGGACTTTGTGCGCACAGTGGGGCTTAGCCAAGCGACGACAGGAAATATCTACAGCAGCAGGAAAACATGCTGTCATGCAAGACAAGTTAAGTTCCTGGGAGTATGCATGCCGCTTGATAGCCGTGGCAGAATGGCCAGACTTAAACGCAGTAAAAAAGCCAGCGCCATGTAGGCGCTGGCTGGTCGTATGCCATTATATGGCTGGAGCAAACCATCTTTTGCTGGTGGTTTTGATGATTGTCAGTTCCGCTGGCTGACGTCATGCCTGCATGATTCGGAACTAGGCGTTGCCGCCGGTCTTGTGCAAAAGCAGCAAATCTTGCGGAGTAACTGCTGAAAGCCGCACAATGGAGAGCGGAAACGCCTCTTCATATGGCTGGCATTGTTTGCAGCCATCGGAGAGGATCAGGCAGCGCTCGTCGATCAGGTGCGGGTTAATCCCGGTACGCACCAGCAGGGAGGTAGTGCGCCCGGCTTCCCACATTACCGGCTTGCCGCACAGGCGGCATTCCACATAGAGCATTTCCGGGTCGTAGTCGTGGACCACAGATTGTTCTTTGGGGTCAAAAGATGGCGATATAAGCAAGGCTTCGCCAAGTTGGCGCAACAGGCTGTTCATGACGTCTCCTTTGCTGTTTTTGCTTCCGGTATGGAAGGTTATGTCTGGTCGTTTCTGCACGACATTGCTGCTAGGGTGATGAGCAGACGTGACTATTCCCGTTATATTCGTATTATAAGTGCAGTATTTGCGTCTGGCAATGCTTTGGGGCATAAAAAAGCGTATTTTAAGCACCGCCCGGGAGCAGCCCTGAAAAGTTTACATAAGCGAAAACAGAATTTTCCTTAATTTTTCTTTGCAACACCGCCTGAGGAAAAGAAAAAGTCTTGTAAGCTGCATTTATCTTGAGGCAGGCCAGCGGTGCGTCATTTGAACCTGACCGCGATATTCAGCACTTGTCCGGATTTCATCCATTGGCACATATATCTAATACAAATTAATACATATTCTCTTTACCGTTAGCCATTTTCTGGATAAGTTACAGTTAGCTTGAAAGTACGCATGTTTGTCAGAATGACGCCCGTATGTGAATGGCGCAGCGTGTATCCGGCAACGTCGTAACATGGCGTATGTACGAAAAATTAATGTCTTTTCAATTGACGGAAAGCTCCCGTGACTGCCAGAATAAACAAGAAGGCAGTCTCTGGTTCCTTACAGTTGAAATGCTTTGAAATATTATCTGGATTATAGATGTCAAATACAGCAAGCAACTCCCGGCGTATAAAACTTTTACCTCCTGAGCTTCGCGATCAGATCGCGGCGGGCGAGGTTGTTGAGCGCCCGGCCAGTGTACTTAAAGAACTTCTGGAGAACAGCCTTGATGCCGGAGCGGACGAAATTATCGTCAAAATCGAAAACGGCGGCCAGAGTTATCTTTCCGTTCGCGATAACGGCCGCGGGATTAATGCCGAAGACCTCCATCTGGCAGTGACCAGCCATGCCACAAGTAAAATCCGTTCCTTTGAGGAGTTGCTGCGGGTTAGCAGCTATGGCTTTCGTGGTGAGGCACTGCCAAGCATTGCCTCTGTCTCAAAGATGCGCGTAAGCAGTTTTGCGTCTGAAAGCGGGCAGGATACCGCCTTTTTTATTCAGGTCGATTACGGAAAAAAAGAGAATGAAGGTCCGGACGCCCTGCCTTACGGGACGCTCATCGAAGTCAAGGAGCTTTTCTCCAACGTTCCCGCGCGGCTTAAGTTTTTAAAGACAAACGCGACAGAATTGAAGCGCTGTCAGGAAGTGGTGGTGCGCGCGGCCCTGGCCAGAACTGATGTTACATTTATTCTGGAGTCCGGCGGGCGCGAAGTCTGCCGTTTTATGAAGGGCGAGGACCTGCGCAAGAGGCTGGAGAAAATCTGGCCCCCGCAGGTAACTTCTGAACTGTCACCTTTTGACTTTGAGCGCAACAGCATCAAGGTGCGTGGTCTGGCCGGGCACCCTCGGGCAGCTCAGGCCAAGGGCGACCGGATGCTTTTTTATGTGAACGGGCGCCCGGTGAGCGGCGGGCTGTTGCAACGCGCTGCGCGCGAGGCCTACAAGGGCAGGCTGCTGGCTCGCGAATATCCGCAGGTCGCGCTTTTTATTGAGCTTGACCCGGAAGAGGTGGATGTAAACGTGCATCCGGCCAAAACCGAGGTACGTTTCAGGGATGAGCGGGGCGTGTTTGGCGCGGTGTTGCGTGCAG
Organism: Desulfovibrio sp. OttesenSCG-928-C06; assembly: GCA_030267065.1. Lineage (GTDB taxonomy): Bacteria > Desulfobacterota > Desulfovibrionia > Desulfovibrionales > Desulfovibrionaceae > WRHT01. Next base: position 28,772 of record JAJDJF010000007.1, read on the forward strand.
TTGAGTCTGCCCTGTCCGCAATGCCCGGAGTCTCAGCATCATATGCGCCTTCCGGTACCAATGCCGCAGATAGCGACCCTGAGCGCCCGGCTGGTTTCTGGGGGCTTCTTGATACTCGCAATGTTACGCGCATGCCAAGGGCTGACGATAACTCCACGTCGGAAGACCGGCGCACCTTCGCGTATAATCCATCGGCCGCAACGGTTGCGGAGAATGCCAGCCGTTTTATGCCTGATGGAGTTCCATCTGGAGATGATGGCGGCGCATCTGGTGACGCATATGGGGGCGCGTCAGACGGGGCTTTTGACCAAACGCTTGCTCAAGCGTCTGGCGCAGCTTTTGGCGAAGTGCCAGAAGACGCAGAAACCGCCGGAGTATACCCCGGTAGCCGCTTTTCTGGCGCATCTACCGGCAGCGCAGGGGCTTTATCAGGCTCTGGCCAGCCGACAGAAACTGGTAGCAAGGTTTTTGTCAATGATGTCAGCGTGCAGTCGGCAGTACTGGCAAGCGCCGGGCTTGGCGCGGATGCTCCCCCCACCGAGTTTGAGCTGGCGGCTATCCATAACGCCTGGTCGCAGGTGCTGGAGATGCATGGCGACTCGCCGGATATAAGGCCGCAGTATTCGGAAATGACCCGCGAAGAAAGCTCTGCCTGCGCAACGGACAGGCAGACCGTGCTTGATGCCCGGCAGGGCGGCCCGGCCTCCGCACCCGGCGCGCTCATGTATCTGGGGCAGGTGGCCGACACCTATCTCATTGTAATGAAAGACGGAAAGCTCATGCTGCTTGATCAGCATGCCGTGCATGAGCGCATTCTGATGCACCGTTTCACCAGTGAGGCTTCCGCCGGTCAGGTTCAGTTTCTGGCCTTCCCGCTGGAGTTGACACTGCATGTTGCCGAGCATGAAAAACTGCTGGAAATCTGGCCTTATCTGCAGCGTCTGGGTTTTTCCATAAAAATTACCGGATCTTTGGTCCTGCAAGTGAACGGGATTCCGGCGCTTCTGGAGCGCTCCGAAGCCAGGGATTTTCTGCGCGAGGCCATGGCCGGGCAGGGCAACGGACTGCACGACCTTTTGGCCATGATGTCCTGCAAGGGCGCAATCAAGGCTGGTCAGCGACTGAGCAATGATGAGATAATGGGACTGCTGCGCCAGTGGATGCAAACGCCGGACCGCGAATTTTGTCCGCACGGACGCCCGGCTGTGCTTGTTCTGGGCGCGGATGAACTGGAAAAGATGTTCAAACGCCGCTAAAAAGCGTTTTTTGCCCTCAGGGCTGCGTATTTATGCGTCTTACCTGCGCTTCACGCCGGTCGTATCCTGCTCGTATCCTGTCAAATATGCTTGCGTCATTTCGGTTTTCCTGCTTTCTTATCCTGAGCAACTGACTTGGGACTGCCCTTGGGTTGCGTCTTTCCCTACCATATTTCGTAATTGGATTTTGAATGGAAAAACAGCAGTTTGTCGGAGAATTGGCTCCGGGTGATATAATCAATAGTGTGTTTCTGGTTGCCTCTGCCCAGCAGAATCAGGCGCGGAACGGCCCGTATTGGCGGGTGGAGTTCCGTGACTCAACCGGCAAGATTGAAGGCAAGATCTGGAGCCCGCTCAGCCAGCAATTCCCCGACCTGAAAGCCGGGGCCTTTGCGGAGCTTCAGGGGCGCGTCGTTGTTTACCGCGAGCGTAACGAAATTGCCGTGGACAATATGCGCCTGCTTTCGGAAGAGGAAAGCAGGGCGCTCAGCCTGTGCGATTTTCTTGTTTCCAGCAGTCAGGACAGCGATGCGATGCTGGAAGAGCTGGAAGCCCTGTGCCGCAAAAATTTCACGCACAAGCCGTGGAGCAAGTTCTATAAAAGCGTGCTGCGCGACGAGGAAATACAGCAGAAGCTGCGTATTTCACCGGCAGCCAAGGCCATGCATCACGCCTACGCGGGCGGCCTGCTTGAGCACACGCTTGGCGTATGCAGGCTGGCAATGGCCTATGCCGATCTTTACCCGCATCTTGACCGGCAGGTGTTGCTGGCCGGGGCGCTTTGCCATGATCTGGGCAAGATCTGGGAACTGAGTTCCGGTTTGCTGGTTGAATACACCAGCGAGGGCAGGCTGCTTGGTCATATGAGCATTGCGCTGGAGCGGCTGGAGCCGTTTCTCCGCAAAAGCGGACTGGAGCCTGAGCTTGCGGAGCATCTTAAGCACCTGGTGCTTAGTCACCACGGCACTCGCGAATTCGGGTCCCCCTGTTTGCCTGCCACTGCGGAGGCCATGGCCCTGCATTATGCAGACAATATGGACGCCAAGATGAACCAGATACATGGCGCTCTAGAAGTTGTGCCGCAGGGCGAAAGCGGATGGTCCGGCTATATTTCCGGCCTTGACCGTGCGTTGTTCAGGGCGGTTCCCAGTCCGGAGGGCGATCCGGCCCGGGTAAAATCTTCCAAAAAATTGCAGGAAAGACAATGTTCATTACTTTTGAAGGAATAGAAGGCTCCGGAAAGGGGACCATGCTGGAACGCGCCGTGGCCTGGATTGAACAGCGCGGTAAAGGCGTGCTGTGCACCAGAGAGCCCGGAGGCTCTGAGCTGGGCGTGCGCCTGCGTGCTATTCTTCTGGATTCGCGCAACAGCGACATTACCTCCAGAGCCGAGCTTTTTCTGTATCTGGCAGACCGCGCACAGCACGTTGAACAGGTTATCCGCCCGGCGCTGGCGTCTGGCAAGGTGGTTGTTTCCGACCGTTACGCTGATTCCACTATTGTTTATCAGGGCTTTGGGCGCGGTCTGGACCCGCAGGAACTGTTCAAACTCAATGATGTGGCCGTTGGCGGCCTTTGGCCTGAACTTACGCTGGTTCTTGATCTTGATGTGGAAACCGGGCTGGAACGCGCCCGCAGCCGCAATCAGCAGTTGGGCATTGAAGAGAAGGAAGGGCGCTTTGAGGCTGAGTCTCTGGCCTTTCACACCAAGGTGCGCGAAGGCTACCGCTCCTGGGCCAAGCTTCATCCGGGTCGGGTGCGCATTGTGGATGCAAGCGGCACTCCGGACGAGGTTTTTGCGCGTGTTTGCGTCATGCTGGAAGAGGCCGGGCTCTAGGTTCTGTTTGTCTCTGGCTCCTTGCCCGTTATCTGCATCAGACAGCCTTGGCGCCATAAGATACATCCATGCGGCAAGCATCGATTTAAATGATTTTTTTCAGTGACTGGCACGTTTAGAGACAGGAACGCGTTTGTATAACCTTAACGTGCATTTTGAGGAGAAGAATATGAGCGTTGAAAAGAGTCCATTGGAACAAACATGGGACATGCGTCTGGCTGAAGTAGGCAAAGCCTTGGAAGGCAATGGTTTTGACGTGACCATTCTGGAAAACCTGCCTGCCGCTGTCGAGTTTTTTGAAAAAACAATGCTGCCTGAACTCAAACCTAAAACCGTTGGGGTTGGCGGGTCAGAAACCGTTACGCATAGCGGTGTCTACCAGATTATCCAGAACATGCCGGGCGTTGCCTTCCACAATCCCTATGTGCCGGGCCTGACTGCGGAAGAAGGCCTTGAAATCAGGCGTCAGGGGCTTGTCGCGGACCTTTTCATCACCTCCACCAATGCCTTGCTTCGTGATGGACGGCTGCTGAATCTGGATGGCTTCGGTAACCGTGTTGCCGCGCTTTGCTGCGGTCCGCGCAAGGTAGTGCTTTTTGTCGGACGCAACAAGATTGTGGAAGATATGGAAGCCGCACGCCAGCATGTAAAAGAAATCGCTGCTGTTGCCAACAATATTCGCCTCAAGCGCAAGAACCCTTGCGTCAAAGCCGGCACCTGCATGGAATGCAAATCGCCTGAACGCATTTGCAATACCTGGGTGCTCACTGAAAAATGCTTTCCCAAAAGCAGGATTCATGTGCTGCTGATTAACGAGGAGCTTGGCTACTAATCGTGGCCTTACAATGAATTGACCTGTTTTAAAAAGGGCGACGCATCACGCGTCGCCCTTTTGTGTGTTCCGTATATGCAGGAGTCGTAGTGTAGAAGAGCCGCTGTCCGGTCTGTTTACGCGGCATAAAAATGAAAAGCGCGAGGTATTGATACCTCGCGCTTTTTAGGAGCCGGACACCCGGTGTAACCGTTACCGTTGCTTCCTTTCGGACCTGGCGGGATTGGCGGCATAACCGCCGCCCGGCTCCTTTGTCACGAAGTACCTAAGCGTTTAGTCTTTTTTTGTCAATATGCAGCTTGTGGCCTGTCGGTGCTTTGCGCTACTTTGAATTGACCGGTCATCTTTTTGCCCCACTTAATATGCCCGCAACCGGGCAGGGAGGTTCAGATGGGCACCAGTCCTTCCACAAAAGAAACAACTTTGCATCACTTTCGCGACCCTCTGGCAGCGCGTCTGGCAGCGGACGCCGGAATTGATTTTCCGGGCGTGGTTATTCAGGCCACATCGGACGATTACCTGCACAAGCGTTTTGTGTCCAAAAGAACCGCCGCTCTGGTGGCCGGGCAGCGTCCGGACGGGGCGCTGGTCTGCATTGACGCATGGGGCAACGCGCATATCGACTTTGCATCGGTTATCGAATTTCTTGGCGAACAGGGCATTCCCGTAGTAGGGCTGTCTTTTGTGGGAATACAGGCTGCTTTTGTGGTCACCAATCCGTATATGGATTCAATTGTAGACCTGAACAAATCGCTTTCCGGCGTGGAAGAAGGCGTGCTGGGCGACAACACCGCTGTGCCGCTGGATGCCGAAAAAGCCGTTGCCATATTGTTGAACAAAATCCGCAAAAAAAATGCGGCAACAGGCAGAGCGCTTCCGGACAGCGCATTACCGGAACGCATGCTACACAGCTTGCAGCAGCGAATCTTCCGGGTTTCGGAACTTGCCGCGGCTGGTGTTACATCCATGCAGCCGGGGCTTTTGCAGCTTAATCTCGAAGGGATGCGCCAGAGCGCCATGGATGAAGCCCGGGCGCGGCATGGGCAGTTTGCCCAGCTTGGGGGATGCATTGAGAATATCACCTTGAAAATACTGCGCCCCGGCGAAGATTCCGTTTTTGTGAATTCCATTCTGGACGTCTGGCCGATTGCCGTGAAAGTGGAGGGGGCCATAGGTGATGGCGTCACCAATCTGGTGGAAGGGGCCAGAGTGTTGCTTACCGCTTCGGATACGGAAGGCTTCCAGCCTATCAACGGCGGCGCGGCCAGCGGCCTGCTGCGCGATGTGATGCGCTTTGGCCGTCCGGGTACTCCTGCGCCGGACGATTTCATCCTGCATGTTGATGTTACGTTAAAAAAAGGCGAGGCCGTGACCAGAGATGGAATCATGGCAGCGCATCTGGCCTGCGATGCTGTTTTGCGGGATGCGCGCGCCTGTCTTGCTGGCATGAACCGCTATCAGGCTACCGAGCGCAGAAGGCTGGTGGATATGGCCCGCCCCGGCAAGCCGCGTATCGCGCTGGTCAAGATGACTTCCGGAGTCAGCGCCATGGGTGATACCTCCATGTTTCCCGAACATCCGGGCGGATTTGAGGGGAGCAGATCGGTCATGGATTATACGCATAACCTGCCGGTATTTGTCAGCCCCACCGAATATATGGATGGCATTGTGCATTCGCTTAGCTGATATCTACGATGCGGATATTACTGAATCTTTTGGCATTTATTATGTTTATCTGATGCAGGAAAAATAAATGTTTTTCCTGCGCGGGGATTTTTCAGGACTGCTGAAGTAAATAAAAAGATGAATAACATTTTCAAGTTAGAGTCATATTGTTGCTGCGTTGCTGTTGGCTGTGCAACAATATGATGCAATAAGTCTGCGAGGCAGTAGAATTATTATATTGCTGTAGATGTTGTTTATCTGTTATATTCGGCTGGTTATTGGCATAAGTAAGGGCACATGTTCGCACTGTGTTTTCCGTCACTTTTGTCTGTTCCGGCAAGTCTTTGTCCGGCAATCAAGTATTGCTGGCTATTGGCAAAGGTTTGCTTATCTGTACACACAGAAATTGCCGTTGTGTGAATACGCGCCAGTGCGCAGCTCCAGGAGCCTTGTTAATGCCTGAAACCGCCAACTCCATCCCTGTCAGCCATGCCCTGGGCATGTTGCAGGCCGTAGCCTATAAGGCTGTAGTAAACCCTGACAGTGGAGATGTCAGTGTTTCGTGGTCTGACAGTTGCGCGGAGATTACCGGATATACGGCTAAAGAGCTTGAAAAACAGGATAATCAACAGCTGTTTTTTGCTGCGGTTTACCCTGACTGGGTTTATCAGATACGCAGAAGACTTGAGCTGAGGGAAGCATACAGCTGGAGCCATAACCTGAAGGTTCGGCGCGACTCAGTCGGGCAGAACATCCACGTCAACAATTTTGGCGAAATCAACGTAAAACACAGCCTCTCGCTTGATCAGGATAATCCCAATGCCGTTATCGGCGTTATCCAGTATGTTCCGCCGGTTCAGCTTGACCGCAACACCAAGCTCCAGATGGAGATTCTTGAGGGTTTGCCGGTTGGCGTCTATTTTATCGATTTTGAATATAAAATGCGCTGGACCAACAAGCTTGGCACCAACCAGAGCCACATAAACTGGAAAAACCATTATGGCGAGGTCTGTTACGAGCTGCCATTCGGTCGCAAGGATAAATGCGACAATTGCCCGGTAGCGCGCAGCCTTGAGGATGGCTTCATAAGCACCAACGAACTGTCCATGCCTAACGGAGCTACCTGGCTGCTTACCGCCATGCCGATTTATAGTCAGGAAGGCGAGCGTATCGGCGCGGTGGAAGTTGTTACCGATGTAAGCGAACTTGCCAACGAGCGCAGCAAGAACCTTGAAGCCTTGCGCCAGCATGAGATGCAGTTGCGCCATCAGAACGAGGCGCTGATTTCCCTGAACAGCCACCCGGCCCTGCGCAGCGGCGAGTTTGAAGAACAGGCGCGCGTTATTACAGAGATTGCGGCCCGCACCCTTAATGCGGACGGGGCCAGCATCTGGCTGGTCCGTAACGGTGAGTGCGAGCGTTTTGACTGTTATAGACGTGAAGAAGACAGGCACATCAATCATCACATAATCCACCGCTCCCAAAACAGTACTATTTTTGAATGCCTGAGCGATGACAGGCAGGTTATTGTGCCTGATACCGGCAATGACCTGCGCATGCCGTATCTTTCTTCAAGGTACCGGCGGATGGGAGTGCATACCCTGATGCACTGCCCGATGCGTCTGAGTGACGAATTGCTCGGCTTTATCAGTATTGAGAGCAAGACAGCCCGCGAGTGGACTGTTGAAGACCAGACCTTTGGCGCATCGCTAGCCGATTTTTGCGCTCTTATGCTTGGGCATTCCCGCCTCAAGCGCAGCCGTCAGCGTATCCAGACCCTCATGTCCAATCTGCCCGGCATTGCTTTCCGCATGAATTCATCGTCTGCCGGTATTGTTTTTGAATTTCTAAGCGAGGGCTGCCTGGAACTGACCGGTTATGAGCCGGAAGTCTTTTATCCCGATGAGTCTGCCGCCTTCCGCGACATTATCCACCCGGAGGATTCCGCGCAATTCAGGGCAGCGCACATGGTGCATGAAAGCGGAGTCGATCAGGTCGAGCATATTTTCCGTATCCGGCGTAAAGACGGGCTACTGCGCTGGATTTGGGGCCGCAGCCGGGTTGTTTACCGCAACCATAAGACTGAGTCCGTCACTCTGGAAGGCTTTTTCCTTGACGTAACCGAGCGCTACCAACTCAAGGAAGCCGAACTTGCAAACAAGGCCAAGAGCGATTTTCTGGCTACCATGAGCCACGAGATCCGTACCCCGATGAACGCTATTATCGGACTGTCGCATCTTGCCCTCAAAACCGGGCTGGATGAAAAGCAGTATGGATATGTGAGCAAGATTCACGGGGCTGCCAATTCGTTGCTCGGTATCATCAACGATGTGCTGGATTTTTCAAAAATCGAGGCTGGCAAACTCCAGCTGGATTCCATCCCGTTCAGCATTCAGGCCCTGATGGGCGATTTACAGCAGTTGTTCACACCGCATGCCGCAGAAAAGGGGCTCAAGCTTGATGTCGAGCTGGCAGCGGATCTGCCACCGGTCATGCTGGGCGACCCGCTACGCATTTCGCAGGTGCTGAACAACCTTGTGAGCAATGCCGTTAAGTTCACCGAAAGTGGTTCGGTTGTTATTTCCTGCAAAATTGATTCGCTTGACCGGGACCGCGCCAAGGTTGTTTTTGCTGTAAGCGATACCGGTATCGGCATCAGTAATGATGAAATGAGCCGCATTTTCAACGCTTTTTCGCAGGCCGACACTTCCATTACCCGCAAATACGGCGGCACCGGGCTTGGACTGAGCATTGCCAAGATGCTGGCTGATTTGATGAATGGAAGTATTGCCGTCAAGAGCAAACCCGGATGCGGCACAACCATGATTTTCAATTGCCCTCTGCCGGTTCTTCATGGCTCCATGGAGTCGGATGTCCAGATATGGGAAGGGGACAACTCTGCTGCAAGTGCGCATGGCAATGCTGCTATGGCTGACAAAGGGCCGAGCGCTGCCGCTTCCATTGTGCCGACAAACGTTCAGCATGCTCAGGATAAGGACGAAGCGGGCCTTTTTCCCGGAGTGCCGTCTTTTTCCGGGCAAGAGGTTTTGCTGGTAGAAGATAACCTGATCAATCAGGAAATAGCGCTGGAACTTCTTGAAGAAACCGGAGTGCGGGTTACTGTGGCCAATAACGGTCAGGAAGCTCTGGATATAATTGGCCGCAAACGGTCCTCAAACGGTTCGGGAATGCCTTTCTCGCTGGTGTTTATGGATTTGCAGATGCCGGTCATGGATGGATATCAGGCTACGCTGAACATCCGCGCGGACAAGGAGCTGGACCGGATGCCTGTAGTTGCCATGACTGCCCACGCCATGGATAGTGAAAGGGAGCGCTGCCTGGCTTCGGGCATGGACGCTCACCTGTCAAAACCGATTGAAGTGGCGCTTTTATATCAGGTGCTGCGCGATTATCTGGAGTAGACAGCCGCGACTATTCGCTTGAATATTCGTAATTTGACAATCCGGACAAATATCAGGACTTACCGGCCGCCTTTCAGTTTTCTGCTGACAAAGGCGGCTATTTTTTTAGGCCAGTTTACTTTTTCCAGCATCAGGCAGCCGGTTTCAGTATAACCATGCCCGCAGGATTCCAGCCAGACATCCAGTAGTCGCTCTGATATGAAGCCGTAAATACGCGGCGCGGCCTCCCTGCCGGATTCTTTTATGGCTTGCGCTGTCTGCTCAAGCAGCGGGAAGAGCCATGAGCAGTAAGCGTCAAACAGGTCACCGCGCATGATGAACATGTTGTAGAGATGAATGCTGCGCCGCTGCATTACGCGGTCAAAAGCTGCAAGATCCACATCATTACGGCTGGCTATTGTTTCACGCAGCAGGTCAAGCTCGGCTGAACCGTGGGCGTGGATGAAGTGCGAGCGCAGGGTCTCTATGTAATAGCAGCGTTTGCGCGGCAGAATGATTGGGCTGGCTTTGGCGAGTTTGCTCAGTTCTTCTTCTGACAGCACCTGCTTCAGCGCTTCCCCGGCTGGAATGCGGGAAGGTGACGAGCCGCGCAGGCTGAAATATCTGCGGTAATGGGCAGTGCCCATGGTTACACGGGAAAGGTCGCCCCCTGTTTCTGCTGCAAGCTGCGGCAAAAGGTTTTTCCAGGCCCAGTAAATGCCGGTCAGCTCGCAATACCAGGGATTGAGGCTTGAAATGTTCTCGCCCTGGTCATCTCTGGCAAAGCCGATATCTTCCTTGCCTGCGCTTCCAACATGCACGGGGAAGTAAAGCGGGGAATCCGGCATGATGTAGGGCTTGTGCGCGGCAACTATTATGCGTGCTGTCATGGCATTTTCCGTAATCACAAAGCTGTATGTATTTGAAAACAGGCGTCAGTGCGTTGCGCTGGCGCTTTGGTTGTATGTCTTGCTGGATGCTGTTTGGGGGCATCATGGTGCATCGCCTGTCTTGAGGCAAGTAAAATTACAGATAAATTCCGACTGCGCGCCAGTACCGTTCTTTAGCCTGCGCGTCGTGCAGTGTTTTTCTCTACTTCAGGCTATCTGCTACTCCGGATGCCACCCAGCCCGCACACGCACGCGCTGTCCGGCCTTGTTGCTGAACAGTAGATGCCCATGCTCCAGCCCGTACAAAAACAGGTCGCGCGTAATTTCAACATCTTTGCGGCAATACTCGTAAATCTTGTCCAGACGCTGCTCTTTCCACCACTGCAAGGCTTGCAGGCCATCGGCGCTTTTTGGGGTGCCAAGCGTGGCACCGGCCAGATTGTCCAGCGATACCCGGTAGGATAGCTGTTCGTGCACCTTTACCAGCATGTCCAGCGTGGGCAGGGCGCGAAAATTGAAGCCCGGCGCATGCGGCTCCAGCACCGTATAGTCAAAGCGCAGCAGGTTAAAGCCCACAACCAGTCCGGCAGTGCCAAGTTTTTGCGCCAGTTGTGGAATTTCGTCCTGCGCGTATCCGGTAAAGGTATCGCTACGCGAGTCGTAAAGAACAGCTACACTGACCCCCATGCGCGCGGCTTTGTGCCAGCCGCCAACCTCTGCGGCTGAGTGGCGGGTTTCCACGTCCAGCACCATGAATCCGGCTGCTGGCGAGTATTCCGCGTTCTTTGCTGCGGCAGTCACTTCCACCGCGCCGGAAAAAGCTGACGCGGGCGTTTGGCTTTTTTGGCGCATTGCATCTGCGCTCTGGCGTTGCCTGTGATTCGCATCACTGTTGTCCACCCGCTCCGGCAGCCGGGAATCCTGCTCCGGCCCCTGCATGATGCGGGCGCTTTCGTTTGCGGCGTTTTCGCGGCTTGCAAGCTTGTAGACGCCATCCTGTTTTTCAAGCCCACCGGGAATTTCCTGCAGCATTTTTTCTGCCTCTGCGTGGTTTTGACCGCTTTCCTCAAGCATCATCTTCAGCAGCGTAACCGCGCCTTCCTTGTCTATGGGGCGGTTGCCCGAGCCACACTTGGGCGAGTGCACGCAGGACGGGCAGCCAAGTTCGCAGGGGCAGTCCTCCATTGCACGCAGAACATGGGCAAACAGTTCCGGCGCGATATCAAATGCGGCCCGCGATAGCCCCGCGCCACCCGGCATGCCGTCATAAATGAACACGGAAGGGTGGCCGGTCTGGGCATGCATGGGGGTGGAAATGCCGCCAAAGTCGTTGCGATCCGACATCACCATGATCGGCAGGATGCCAATGGCGGCGTGCTCCAGGGCGTGGATGGAGCCCATAAAGTGCATGCGCATGGCTTCGAGTTTTTCCTGCGCGTTGCGCGGTACCTGAAACCAGAGCCCTTCGGTTTCAAACACCTGCGGTGGCAGGTTTAGCGGCGTCACGCCCAGAAGCTGGCCGTTCTGGTTGGCGCGTTTTTCGTAGCCGGTAACAGTGTCGGTTATGCGCAAGCGCCCACTGCGTACCGCCATTCCACCAACCCGGCGCGAATCCTCAAGGCTGAGGATATCTGTATCCTTATGGCTGCGTGTGCGCGTATACCACGATGGCCTGAACGGACGGGCCAGAGCGCGGCCGCCGGGCAAATCCAGCTCAAATACCTCAAAATGCCGCCCCATGTGCAGGTAGATGGAGCCGGGGTGCGCCTCGCGCAGGGCGCGTGCTCCGTCCACTACCCCGATTAGCTCGCCTTTTTCCGTTTCAATGCTGACGCTGCTGCCTGAGCCGCGCAACGAAACATGACGCTGCGGCCTTTTGCGCGCTGCCAGCAGTTCGCTGCCGTCCGCACTGCGTAGAAGCAGACCGTTACGCTCAAGCTTGACGATGCTCTCCTGCACGGTTCCGTTCATCCAGCCGGCGTCCGGCATTCTATCCGGGCGCAGCGGCAGTTCGGCGGCGGCGCATTCCAGATGGCGCTCCAGAATGACCGGGTTATCCGGGTTTAGCACCGCTTTTTCCGGCGGGCGGTTAAAAAAGTCCTTGCTGTGCCGCACAATGTACTGATCCAGCGCGTCTTCCCCCGCAATCAGCACCACTGCCGATTCCTGACTACTACGCCCAACACGCCCGCCGCGTTGCAGGGTGGACATCACAGTGCCGGGATAGCCCACCAGAATGCAGAGATCCAGATTGCCGATATCTATGCCCAGTTCCAGCGCGCTGGTCGAAATCACAGCCAGAAGCTCGCCGGAAGACATGCGCTGTTCGATTTCCCGGCGTTCTTCCGGCAGAAATCCGGCGCGGTAGGCGCTGATTTTGTCTGAATAGGGGCCGGATTGCTCGCTGGCCCACAGGCTGATGAGTTCGGTCATGCGGCGCGACTGACAGTAGACAATTGTGCGCAGGTTGCGGGCCAGAGCGGATTTGAGCAGCTTGATTGCCACAGATGAAGGGCTCTCAAGCGGGTTCATGAAGATGTAGTGCCGCTTGCCTTGCGGCGCGCCGCTTTCCAGCACCGGCACCGGCTGGCTTGCGTGATTCCGCGCGTTGTTATGGCCGGTCAGGTTGGTGGTCAGCTCCACCGGATTGCCCACAGTAGCCGAACAGAAGGCGAAGGCCGGAGATGAGCCGTAATGGGCCGCCACACGCTGGAGACGCCGGAAAACCTGCGCCATGTGCGAGCCGAGCACTCCACGGTAGGTGTGTACCTCGTCCACCACTACCAGCGACAGCCCGGCAAATAGCGTGGCCCACAGGTGATGGTGCGGCAGCAGTGACAGGTGCAGCATTTCCGGGTTGGTCAGGATAACCTGCGGCGGGTTTTCGCGTATCTTTTTGCGAAAATGCGCAGTGGTGTCGCCGTCGTAAACAGCGGCCTGCGGGCGGGCATCTTCAGGCCAGGGGGCAGTCATGGCACGGAAGGAGGCCAGCTGATCCTGCGCCAGAGCCTTCAGGGGAAAAAGAAACAGGGAACGTGCATCCGGGTCGTGCAGGCAGCGCTCGATTACCGGCAACGTGTAAATAAGGGACTTGCCGCTGGCAGTTGGCGTTGCCACCACCACGTTTTGTCCGGCGCGCAGGGCGTCTATGGCTTGTGCCTGATGGCTGTAAAGGCTGGAGAACCCCATACCTTCAAATATTCTGTCCATGGCGCGCGGCCAGGGGCGGGCAGTCTGGGCGTATTCGGCATCACGTTCCGGCAGGATCGTATGGCTGGTGATTTGCGGGCCGAGTTTTTCAGAGGCCTTCAGGGCGCTGATGTATTCCGCGATGGAGCCGGTTCGCTTGACCAGTTCTTTGGAGCGTGCGTGCCTTGTTGATTCATTGAAGCTTGCGCTTACGGCTGATTCTTTGATGTCTCCGCTTCGGGCAAACTCTGTGGAATCTCCGCACCCGGCAGTTTCAGAAACGCTTTTTGCGCTGCGGGCGGCTTTGTCGCAGGCTTGGGATTTTTTTGGGGTAGAGCGTTTCATCCGGGTAAAATATAACACGAGCCCCCATACGGCAAGGACTGTGAGTTCCGGATAGTGGCCCTGCCTGTTAGTATGTCCGGCTTAAAGCGGAGCCAATATGATGCTGCATGATAGTCTGGAACAGGCGCGAATAAAGGCAGATTCAGGCCAAGCTTCTATCGTGTCTGGGCGATGTTACGCACAACAAGAAACGGCAGCTTTTTACGGCTACCGTTTCTTGTTGTGCGTATATTTTAGTGGAAGAATTTTCAGATTATGCAAGGGCCGGTTGCTTGCTCTCGCTTTTTTCGCGGCAGGCAGAGCAGGCCGGACGTGCGCCGCACGGGTATTCGCCCGGCTCCTGACCGGGGCCGCGCAGGGCGTTACGCAATGCATCGCGCTCGCAGGCTTTGGCGCTGGTGTAAATGCAGTCTTCATGCCCGTCAGGATTGTGGATGGTCAGGTAATAGCCATGCATTCTGGCGTTAGGCTCAAAGCTGAATTTTTCGCAGCAACTGTCGCGGTTGAAGCGCAGGGTGGAGCCGTCCAGCATTCTGACAACGAGCAGCTCATCGGTGATATCAATCTGCGCGGCAGCCTTCTTTTTTAGCTCAATCATGCGCCGGTAGGCCAGCGGATCGACCAGATAGAAGAACAGCCCGGCAATGACGGCTGATAGGGCAAAGGCAACAATGCAGTTGATCAGGTCATTGCCGGCCAGCGCCACCAGTAAGGCACCAGCAAGTGCCGCCAGCACGGTGAGGATAACGCTGCTGTGCAGGGCTTTTTTGATTGCGTGCGAAAAAACATCCGGAAATTGCAAACTGAGTTTGCTCATAACTCTCTCCTGACTCCCTTTAATCTTGTTTGCCTCAAGATTTGTTTTACCGAGTCATGTTCAGAAATGATCATATATAAAATATTCATGAATTGGCAATAACATTTTTTTACAACAATATTACGCTACTTTGAAGTTGTTGTTTCAGTTTGTAGTCTGCAAGCGTATGGCTTGGTAAAAATGTCTGTCTGTTTCTAGTGTCAATGCTGGGTCATGTTATTGTTTTGATTACATATGGCGTAACTATGTTGTGACAGAAAAAGAACAGACATGTGCTGCGCTTTATCTTTTGCTCCTGTACCGGACCTGTTTTTTTGCGGTCTTGAACAGTGGTTATGCTATTTGCGCAGTGCCTTGTTGCAATAAAAAAATATCCCGCCATATTAGCGGGATATTAGTGCTTTTTGATGTTTTTCTTTAATTAATTCAGTGTGATGGGTGCGCAATGTAAAGGCGTATGCAGCAGCTTATACAAGATACATTTCGCGCAGTTTGCGCAAGTCCACGTCCAGCACTTCGGCAAGGTAGGCTTCCAGCCCGCCGGGGTAGCGGGCAATAATTTCCAGAGCTGTATGCAGATATTCAGGGCGCACCCGGAAAACTTCCTCGTCCGGGTACTTGCTGGCAAGATTGGCATTTGACTCAAGATAGTTTTCCAGAACGGTTTCCATATCCACCCCAAGACCAAGCAAAAACAGCGCGGAAGCAAGCCCTGTGCGATCTTTGCCTGCCGAGCAGTGAAAGAGCAGCGGAAGGTTTTCTGTATTCTGGATCAGACCGAAAAATTTGCGGAACTGTTTGGTGCATTCAGTGTCGGTTACGAGTTCCTCGTATATTTTGACCATCAACCCGCGCACTTCTTCACGCGTGCTTGCGGACATGAACAGTTCCTTGCTCAGGCTGCCGGGCTGGATAGCAAAATGGTAATGCTCGCGCACTGATTGCGGCACCCGGTCCGGCGCGCCTGCAACTTCGTTATGCGTGCGAAAGTCCACTATGGTCAGCAGCGGAATGTCCGAAAGTGTATCCAGATCGGAATCGGACAAGTCCTTGAGATCGTCAGAGCGGAACAGTTTACCTTTTACGGTGTGTTTTCCGTCATATCCGGCATAACCGCCAAGATCCCTGATGTTGTAGCCGCCTTCAAGGTTCAGCAGACGTTCGTTTTCCTGTTTGGCCCCAGACATGGTTGCGGCCTGTGTCGTTTGAGCCGCGCGATTGTTTTTCATGTTGTTCATCGGCTCTCATTAATAGCAACCGCATAAAGATACAACAGTCTTGTTGCGCTTATTGCGTTTTTTTTGTGTTGCTCTGACGACTTCCGGTTATTTTCAAAATAATACGGTCTTTTTGCAGGTCGGATTATAGAGTACCCCAATCTGAAATGTCCGGCAGTAACTTGGCTTAAAGCTCCTGCAAAATGCTGCGAGGTGGTTTGCTTGACCGTTAAGCTGCAATCAGTGGCGTTAATAGTTGCCAGAGTGTTATAGCCTGCTGCTGACCGCTGGCGCGCTGAACAGGAATATATGCTTTTATAATCGCACAGGTTTCTGTATATTGCTGTTCACAGTAAAGGAGGCGTTGATGCGTGATTTTTCTTTCCATTCCCCCACCAAGTTGATTTTTGGTCAGGGAAAAGCGGATGTGCTGGCAGATGAGCTCAAGGCTTCTGGCATCGGCAGGGTGCTCTTGCTGACCGGTAGCCGTTCTGTTTTTTCATCTGGGCTTTATGATAAAATAACCGGCCAGCTTACCGCAGCCGGTATTCATTGGGAAACCGTCAGCGGCGTGCAGCCCAACCCCAAGCTGGGCAAGGTGCGCGAAGCGATTCTGGCCGGGCAGAAGATGCAGGCCGAAGCCATTGTGCCCGTGGGCGGCGGCAGTGTTTTTGACGCGGCTAAAGCAGTAGCAGTGGGCATCCCCGCAGAAAAGGACATCTGGGTAATCATCTCCCGCAAGCTCCCGGTGGACAAGGCAGTGCCCATTTACGGCGTGCTTACTCTTTCCGGCACCTCCAGCGAGATTAACAGCGGTTTTGTCATCACCAATGAGGAAACGCACGAAAAGCTCTATCTGGCTACTCCGCACACCTCGCCAAAGGTGGCGATAGTAGACCCGGCGCTGCAATTCTCCGTTCCGCGCAAGCAGGTGCTTTCTGCCGGGTTTGACGCGCTCACCCATATTCTTGAGGCCTATTTCGGCGGGTTTGATACATCGCCGGTGATTGTGGAAGGCTGCGAATCCATGGCCCGCAGCATCATCCGCTGCCTGCGCGCTCTGGCTGCCGATGAGGACAAGTTGCAGGATTACGCGGTGCGTTCTGAACTGGCCTTTTGCAGTGTGTATGCGCATAGCGGTTGGGCTAGCGTCGGCAAGGGCGTGCGCGGCGATTTTTCATCCCACCCCATCGCCCACGCCGTTGGGTCGCTGTATGACGTCCCGCACGGGATTTCGCTTGGTGTGGTTATGCCTGCATGGATGCGCTTTGTGTACGAGCAGGGGCTGTGTCAGGAGATTTTTACGCGTCTTGCCACGCATGTGTTTGAGTTGACCGACGCGGACAGCAACGACCTTGGATATGCCGGAGCCTATGCCCTGAGCGAACTGATAAAGGAAATGGGCCTGCCCGCAAGCCTTGGTGACCTCAAGATTGAGCGCGACGACATCCCGCGTATTGCCGAGCTTGCCAGCCGTACGCTGCCGTTTGGCTGCGCCATGGAGATGGATCTTGAACGCATTACCAAAGTTTTGGAACACGCCTGTTAGGTGCTGCCTCTAAATTGTCTTTTAGTCCGCAGGCAACGCTGCTTCAAGCAGGCTTGCCCTGTACGAAGCTTATGCATGTCTTGATACACTTCGCTTCGTCCAGAGTGCGCCTTTCTTGCCAGAGAACAAAAATTCTCATTTAGAAGGCAGCACCTGGAAAAGGCTTTGCCCTCTGGATTACAGAATTAAAATAACGGGAGCGGATTTTCCGCTCCCGTTATTTTAATTTGCGCGTACCAGATCGAAAACCGTGATTTCCGGCGGGGCCATAAAGCGCATGGGCGGCCCCCAGTAGCCAACTCCGTTGCTGACGTAGAGCAGGCTACGCCCGGCCTTTGCAGCAAGCTCGCTCAACCCTTGCTCCACATCCCGGTTGGCTCTTTTGGCAAACATGGTTCCGGGCCAGATTTGCCCGCCATGCGTGTGACCCGAAAGCTGGAGGTCGAACAGGCCTATTTCGTTCTGTTCCACATACGGGCGGTGCTTGAGCAGCAGGACGAACCTGCCTTGCTCCTGTCGCTTCAGCAGCTTGACGGTGTTAGCAGGGGCTTGCGGGTTGCGCGGCATGACCGGGTCATCAATCCCGGCCACGATGATTCCGGATTTATCTAGCACGGCCCGGTTTTCAAGTATTTCAAGGCCGCTCTCGCGCATGAACTTTCTGGAATTGTCCAGCCCCCGGTAATACTCGTGATTACCCATGACGGCGTATTTGCCGTGAGTAGCCGGGAGCTCGCGCAGTATCTTCGCGTCTTCCGTGCGCTTCGCCATATTCGTATCCACCAGATCCCCGGTAACGGCGATGATATCCGGGCGCAGTTCGCGCACTTTGGCTTCTATTTTGCGCAGTTCTGCCGGGCCGATGCTGTCGCTCAGGTGGATATCGCTAAGTTGCAGCACGCGCACGCGTTCAACGCCATGCGGGAGCTTGGCGGTGGCTATTTGCACAATGTTGACGCGCAC
>JAJDJF010000070.1 GCA_030267065.1 Desulfovibrio sp. OttesenSCG-928-C06
CTGGTTAGCGACAGGACGCAAATTTACACCGCAGCGTTTGTATCGCGCGGCAGCCCTGCATCTCACGGCACCTGCGGCTCGAAAGCCCGAGCCGGTGAAAAACCGGCAAAATACAAGTTTCGTTTAATCGCCATAATGGGGTCTGGGGATTCAATCCCCCCCCGCCGGAGGCAAAAAAAACTCAACCAAAAACACAAAAACATCCAAGCCAATGAACAAAGACGCATTCATAGCGGCGGTACGGGCCGCGGGCATAGTGGGCGAAGGCGGGGCCGGGTTTCCGGCGCACGTCAAGTACGCCGCCAGCGCCGATACGGTTATCGCCAACGGTTGCGAATGCGAGCCGCTTCTGCATAGCGATCATCATGTAATGCTGCATTACGCTCCGGCTGTTTGCGTAGCGCTCCGCGCTCTGGCTGATGCTGTTGGAGCTAGCCGGGCGGTGCTGGCCCTCAAGCGCAAGCACAGTGATTTGATTCCCCTGTTGCAGCGTGAGGCGGCAAATAGCGGTCTGGAACTGTTCCTGCTGGACGACTTTTACCCAGCCGGGGACGAACAGATTCTGGTGCGCGAAGTAACCGGACGCAGCGTACCGCCCTTGGGCATTCCGCTCAATGTCGGCGTGGTGGTGGCTAACGTGGCGACTTTGGCTGATGTTGGCGCGGCTCTGGGGCATGCTTCCGGAGCAGGCGGCGCTGCCATGACCATGAAAACGCTCACTGTTACCGGCGCTGCCCGCAGGCCTTCGGTGTTGCGTGCTCCTCTGGGTACGCCCCTGCGCGAATGTCTGGAAGCCTGCGGCGGTGCAATCCCGCACGAGCCTGTTTTTATTGTGGGCGGCCCGATGATGGGCCGGGTTATCGGCGGGGTGGACGCTCTGGAGCGCGAGGTTGTCACCAAGACCACCGGCGGGCTGATCGTTTTACCGCACGGGCACCCGCTACACCTGAATGCCACGCGCGAAACCGCCGTGCTGCGCAAAAGAGCCGCCTCGGCCTGCATCCAGTGCCGGGCCTGTTCGGACCTCTGCCCGCGCGGACTGATCGGTCACCCCTTTGAAACCCACCGGGTTATGCGAGCCTTTGCCGCCGGGGTAGAACTTGAAACCGCAAACGGCGCTCAGGCCATGATTTGCAGCGAGTGCGGCGTTTGCGAGCAGTACGCCTGCCCAATGGGTATGTCGCCCCGGCGCATCAATCAGGCCGTAAAAGCCGCCATGCGCCAGAACGGGCTGAAATACGAAGGCCCGCGCGAAGTTTGCGAAGATGCGACCCGCTGGCGCGACTACCGCAAGGTGCCGGTAAAGCGTCTGGCCGCAAGGCTGGGCATAGCTGACTGGCTGGCGATGCAAACGCCCTGCCTTGGAGAACTGGAGCCGCTTGAGGTGCGCATTCCGCTGCGCCAGCATATTGGAGCGGCTGCCGTGCCGGTAGTTCAGGCCGGGCAACAGGTGGCAGCAGGCGATCTGATTGGCGAAATTCCGGAAGGCGCCCTTGGCGCGCGCATCCATGCAAGCATCAGCGGCGTGGTGACTGAAGTTACGGATTTTGTGCGCATCAGACGCGCTTAGAGTTGCGCAAATTTACGGTGTTCGCACCATGCCGCTGACATCGAATACGAGCAGCGGTTGGTTTGAGCCTCAGACAAGGATGGCGTGGCCTGTGTAGAGCACATCGTACGGGACAAGCCGATACAAAGCGTGAGCAGTATCAGGTCAAAGTGAGCTATTACCCCCCCCCCAATGGGGGTACAGGGGAATCATTCCCCTGTCGGGTTCCAAGGGCAGAGCCCTTGGCCGCCGGAGGCATAACACAGCCCCAGGCAAATAAATACTAATACGGCACGACACAAAAGCCAGAGGTAAAGATGAATACAGGCAAAGGCGAAATCAGGCGGCCAATGGAGGCCAGCGCGGTTGGCATGCTGGAATTTACCGGCATTGCGGCCGGAATGAACGCGGCTGACCGTATGGTCAAGGCTTCGGACGTGGATCCGCTGTTCTTCAAGACTGTATGTCCCGGCAAGTTCGTAGCTGCCGTGTGCGGCGATGTGGCAGCGGTGGACGCGGCGGTCCAAGCCGGGCGCAGCGCAAGGCCGGAAGCGGTTGCCGACTGGTTTGTCATTCCGAACATCCATCCTGACGTTGTGGCGGCTTTGTCCGGCTGCGTTCAGCCTGCGGAGCGTTCCGCACTGGGCGTTATCGAAACTTTTTCCGTGGCAGCGGCAATCAACGCGGCAGATGCCGCGGTCAAGGCTTCCGGCGTGCAGTTGCTGGACGTGCGCACTGCCCTCGGTCTGGGCGGCAAGGCTTATGTGCTGCTGGGCGGCGACGTTGCCGCGGTTCAGGCTGCGGTGGAATCCGGTTCAGCCAGAGCTGCCGAAAGCGGGCT
The DNA here is from genome assembly GCA_030267065.1 of Desulfovibrio sp. OttesenSCG-928-C06. Classification (GTDB taxonomy): domain Bacteria; phylum Desulfobacterota; class Desulfovibrionia; order Desulfovibrionales; family Desulfovibrionaceae; genus WRHT01. Next base: position 2,391 of record JAJDJF010000070.1, read on the forward strand.
GCTGGTGGGCAACGTGGTTATCCCCAGACCGGCGGATTCGTTTTACGATCAGATAATCTAGAAAAGTAATCTTGAAAAACCTCGCTGGCTCTGGCTGTACGCTGCAATGCCGGCAGCGCGCCTTTAGCCGGACTAAAACACCGATGAAACAACGCAAGGAGAATGCGCCGTGAAAGATGTAGCGCAGGGATTTGTGGAAGTATCAAGCTATGTGGCCTCCATCGAGGCAGCCGATGCCATGGCAAAGGCGGCTGATGTGGTTATCCGCAGGGTGCACAAGGCGGACGGGCCAATCCTCTGCATCGTTTGCGAAGGCGATGTGGCGGCCTGCAAAGCCGCGGTGGACGCTGCCGCCGCCCTGTGTTCAGCCCGTGGCACCTTGCTGGCAGTTAACGTAATCCCCCGTCCCGAAGGCGGCGGGCAACTGCTTTATGACTGCCTTGACGGTATTGAAGCCAAGAAGGCCGCCAAGAAGAAAGCGCGTCTGGCTGCGCGAAAGGCCGCTACCAAAACTTCCGGCAAGGCTGCGCCCAAAGATGCACCGGCTGGCAGCGTCAAGCGAGCGCACGATGCCACTGATGGCGTAGATGCCGTGTCTGATGATTGCGAGAACGGCCCCTGCTGCCTGCTGGATAAAAAACCGGCAAAAAAACAGGGCAAAAAAGGCAAGTAAATTTAAAGCCGGACCGGAAGCAGATCTGATTTGAAACATTGTTCCGGCAAAAAAGGCATTTTTTGGCAAACGCGGCTGAATCAGCCGAATTGTGGCGGCAAGCATGAAAAAAGTGATCACATCCGATGACATAAACCGGGCCAGAAAAAGCGGGCAGTCCTGCATCACGCTTGCGTCCGGCGATCTGATCACTCCGCAAGCCCGTGACGACGCCAAAGGGTATGGCATCACAATCATGCAGGCCGATGGCGCGGATTCGATGCAGCCCCGCCCTGCCGCCCAGACAGACGGCGCAACTGGTGCTGTAGCAGACTGGCCAGCCGCCATGCTTAAGGCTGCGGCGCTGGCCCGGCAAGCGGCGGCAAGCGCTTCCGGCCCGGCAGAAAGGTTTCAGGCAAGCAGCGAGCGGGCCAGAGCCGACGAGCGCCACCGCGCAGCGGAACAAGCTGTGCGCCGGATTAGCGCGCGTATGGGCCTTGAGCGGCGCAATCCCGGCACACCCGCGAAGGAGTTGCCCATGAGTCAGAACACCTTGCCGCCCTGCGCGCTGCAAGCACCAGCCGCACCCGCTGCAACGCAAACAGGCCACGGTCAATGCGACCGGCAACCGGATATTGAAACGGAAAAACTGGTATCGGTAATTATGGAAGTTATTTCAGAATTTTATCCGAATTACAGGGGCCATCTTTCCCGGCTTCAGGCCCAGACCGAGCCGGGTACGGTACGAATTTGCGAATCCAGCGCGGGCGGCATTCCATTTTGTCTGCTCAGTTGGGACGGCAAGCCGCTGGAGTGGCTGTTTGAAACCCCGGAACGAATCGCGGTGGTTGACGGAAGGCTTTCCGTTCAAACCGGGAGCGGCGCTTTTGCGCTGGCCGCCGGTGAATGCAGGGATATGCCCGCCGGAACGCGGGTGACCCTTGTTGGCGAGGGTGCGGTATCCTGCAAGCTGGTTTCCTGCGCCTAGCTTGTGGCACTGCTTCTGGTTTGTGCCACAACCTCTGGTTTGCGGACTGAGTTTGACTTGCGGCACCGCTCCAGCTTGCGGGCTGACAAAAAAAACGTTCCGCTCTGTCAAGACTGACATTTTATACGCAATAAATGCGGTAAATATTTAAACGAACAACATGTTTTGAAAGGATTTTTCCTTACAGCAAAGCATACCGGAAAAATACAGGCATCAAAAACCCGGCAAGCCCGAAAAAGGATTCAACATGATTTTTCTCACCGAAGAAGATATTCGCTCCCGCGCCCCGCAAGCAGGCGGCGTACTTTCACTCGGTCAGGCCGAACGCCTTACGCCATCGGCGGCTGAATACGCATCGCAACTTCGCCTGCGCATTGAGCATGGCGGGGCCGGAGTACCGGGCTGCAAACCGTGCGAGGCAGCTTCCGTCACCGCATCCGGGGCTGCCCGTCCCGGCACTGTTGCCCCGGCAAAAGTAGCGCCCCAAGCTGGTAGTCCGGCATCTTCAGCCAGAACGGGGGCCTCCACCGCCCAGCCGGGTTGCTCGCAGGAGCTGACGCATCTGGACAAGGACTCGGTGGTTGGCAAAAACCACCCCTCCATTGTCATGCGCGGCAAGCTGGATAGCCTGCTGGCCCTTGCGGTGCTGGCGCAAACCCAGTTTGACCCCAAAAACCGTCTGCCCGGACTGCTCAAGCAGGCGCTGGCCGATCTTAACGGCTGGATCATGCAGACCCTTGCTTCCGAGGTTGGCGGCACGGCCTTCACTCCCAAGGGAATGGCGGGAATGGACACCGATGTGCTGCACCAGATCTCGCGCGAGCCTAAAAAATATCTGGGCGTGGATCATTTTGCGGCTGACGCTTCCATGGGCGGCAACGTGGCACTGCTGAACTGGCTGCGCTCGCAAGTGCGCGAGGCCGAGGTAACAGCCGTGGCCTGCTCTGCCAACATGGATGTGGTCTGCTCCCTAAACCGGCTCAGCAGCGCCGTTTATGTGCTGATGCTGCTGACTCTGGCCGCCGAGCGCGGAATCGAGATCGGCAAACCCGGAGCCTAGAGCGTTTCGCAAGTAAAAAGCTGCACACGGTTCTGCCATCAAAGCTCGCAATCAAATGATTTCAAGACGGCTTTGCTACTGGCCGCAACAATTTGAAAGCGACAGTGTGGAGACAGCCTGGATATCGGGCAGCACTTAAAATCATAAAGCCCCCCCACTGCGGGGTGCAGGGGCCGCTCGTACCGAGTGAAGCGAGGTCGAGCTAATCCAAAAAGGATTCCCCTTGCGGGTCCAGGGCAGAGCCCAGGTGGGGTGCAGGGGCAACGCCCCGCATATTAAATAGTTACGGAAAACAAAATTGATGAACGCGCAACACCAACAACAGGCAGCCACTGGCGAATTCTCCCTGCTGGGGCACTGCGTCTCGGTCTGCAAGGCTCGCCCGGCCCGGCTGGTCTTTCCGGACGGCGAAGACCTGCGGGCCGTGAGCGCCGCCCTGCGCCTCCAGTCCGAGGGGCTGGCACAGGTCACGCTTATGGGCCGTCCACAGGTTATTCGCGGCCTGCTGCGTAAGGCTGTTGCGGAAAATGCCCATGCTCCCGGCGCTGCGACTTGCGGGCTGGCAGGCGGCGCAGGCGCTCAGGTGAGCGCTCAGGCGAATGTTGGGGCGGATGTTGGGGCGGGTGCTCTGGCAGACGCCCGGGCGGAACTTGCCGTGCTTGATCCGGCCTCGCCTGATTTTCTTGAGCGCAACACGGCGGACTACCTTGCCCGGCTGCGCGAAAGCGGCAAGACGGCAAGCGAGGATGATGCGCGCGCCTTCATGCGCACCCCGCTGGCTGCCGGGGCCATGCTGGTGCGGCGCGGCGAGGCCGAGGCGGGAATCGGCGGCAATCTCTCATCCACTGCCGACATGCTGCGCGCAGGGCTGCGCGTTATCGGAACCAGACCGGGCAGCAAGACTATTTCCGGCTTTTTCTTCATGCTCGCGCCGCAAAACGGGTTTGATTCGCGCAAAATCCTGATTTTTGCCGACAGCGGAGTCATACCCGAGCCGACCGAGGCGCAACTGGTGGACATCACCATCGACTCGGCCGGGCAGTTCCGGCGCATGACCGGGCAGGAGCCAAAGGTGGCCCTGCTGTCCTTTTCAAGCCACGGCAGCGCCAAACACCCGCGTGCCGAGTTCATGCGCAACGTGACGGCCCTTGTGCGCCAGCGCGCTCCAGAGCTGATCGTAGACGGCGAGTTGCAGTTCGATGCCGCCATGGTGCCGGAAGTGGCCCGCCAGAAAGTGCCGCAAAGCCCCGTGGCTGGCGAGGCCAACGTGCTGATCTTCCCCTCGCTCGAGGCCGGAAACATCGGCTACAAAATCGCCCAGCGCCTTGGCGGCTACACCGCCATCGGGCCACTGCTGCAAGGACTGGCCGGGGGCTGGCACGACCTTTCGCGCGGGTGCAGCGCGGACGATA
>JAJDJF010000071.1 GCA_030267065.1 Desulfovibrio sp. OttesenSCG-928-C06
AAGTCAGCAGGCCCGAATCGGGAATAATACTTACGGGGTAAAAGATGTTCTACTATTCTGACAGCCAGCTTGATCAGTGGCTCATGGACGACATCGCTCTGGGCGACCTGACCACCCGCTGCATGGGAATCGGCAGCAAGCCCGGACGCATGGCCTACAGCTACCGCCAGACCACACGCACAAGCGGCGTGGAGGTGGCAGCGCGCCTGCTGCGCAAGTGCGGTCTGAACGTGGAGCAACTGGTTGAGGACGGGCAGGATGTTGAAGCCGGAACCACGCTGATACTGGCTGACGGCCGGGCGGATCAACTGCATAGCGGCTGGAAGGTAACCCAGAACATCATGGAGTGGTCCGGAGGCGTGGCGACCTACATGGCCCGGATGCTGGAAGCGGCCCGCGCCGTCAACCCCGCGCTGCACATAGCCTGCACCCGCAAGAGCATTCCCGGCACCAAGACGCTGGCAAACGCCGCCGTGGTGCATGGCGGCGGCATCATACACCGGGGCGGCACAGCGGAAACCATTCTGCTGTTCGCCAACCACCGCTGCTTTACAGACTCCCCTGCCGATTTCGCGGCCCATATAGCAAAGCTTAAAAGCGCCGCACCGGAAAAAAAGGTCATTGTCGAGGCCGACACCATGGACGAGGCAAAAGAAGCCCTTAAAGCCCGCCCTGACGTGCTGCAACTCGACAAATTCACACCAGCCGACATTGAAGCAATGGTGAAAATGGCCGCCGACTCCGCGCCCGGTTGCCTCATCTCAATGGCCGGTGGCCTGAACAAGGACAATATCGCGGACTACGCGCGTACCGGCGCGCATCTGGCAGTAACCTCCGCGCCTTACTACGCCAAACCTGTTGACGTAAAAGTGCGCATGGAAAAACGCTAAACAGCAGGGTTTACACCAGATTGCAGCAAAAATCCCAAAAGCATCACTCGATGCAAAACCCTTAACATCCTGCAACCGCTAAAACACCAGCCGGATGCATGGACAAAATCCAGCCAGCCAAAGGCAAACACAACTTACATCAGTCCAATGAAAGCCCGCATCCTCTCTGGATGCGGGCTTTTCTCGACTATAACCCAAACACGTCAGGCTTCTGGCGCCACCCCAAAAGCGCAGCAGCAGGTGCAAAACCTTTAACACTCTGCAACCGTTACATCAGCAATCCAAAGATTCAAAACCCAATCGCATCAACCGGCGCAAAACTTCTAGCCCCCTGCAACCGCCCAAGCGCCCACCCGGATGCAACGCCGCGCGTTGCCGGGGGAGGGGGCTCCAAGGGGGAGGGGCAAGAAGCCCCTCCCCCTTGGCCGCCGGAGGCAAAAAAACTTCATCATCAATCTCATAATAATCCCCCTCAAACCCTGCTCCCGGCCTTTGACATTCAAAATCAAAGCGCCTACCGTCCGCTCATGCAGACAGAACGAACCATCAGGAAAATGAGGCGGTTGCGCTGGCTGGCCCTTACGGGCATCACGCTGGTGCTGCTGGTGACGTTCATTTATCTGCGTTTGCCTGCCGCCCCCATGCTGGCCGGAATAGTTGCCGGACTGCTTATGGCCTTGCGCGGCGCTTCCATGAACATGCCGTCCGGAGTGCTTTTGCTTGCCAAGGGCATTCTGGGTTGTGTGATCTCCTCAAGCTTCACCTCTGAGGTGGCGGCGAACCTTATGCAGGTATGGCCGCTGGCCCTGTTCTCCATATTCTCCGGGCTGCTGGCCTCAACCGTTTTGGGCTGGCTGGTCACCAAAAAGCACTGGCTGCCCGGCGATACCGCCTTCTGGGGCATTACTCCCGGCGGCGGCACGACCATGCCGCTGATGGCGGCGGCGTACGGCGGCAACTTTGGCATGGTGGCTTTTATGCAGTACGTCCGCATCCTTATGGTCGCGGGCATCACCTCGCTTGCGGCAAAGCTGCTGGATGCAAGTGGCGCGGCAGACAGCGGCCTTGGCGCAATGTTCGGGCCGGTAGACTGGCCGTTGTTCGGCATCAGCCTGCTTTTTGCAATCGCAAGCGCCTGGCTTGGCCAGATCTCGCGCATACCGGCCGGTTCCATGCTGGTTCCGGCTTTTCTGGGTGCCATTCTCAACAGCACCGGAATTCTCCAGACCGGCTTTCCGGGCTGGTTTCTGGCTTTGAGCTACGCGGCGCTGGGCTGCATGATTGGGCTGGGATTCTCACGCGAACTGCTCCGCACAGCAGTGCAGTCTCTACCGGTTATTCTGGGGTCAATTTTCGCTCTGGTCGCCTTTTGCGGGCTGGTGGGGCTGCTTTTGACGCTCTTTGCCGGCATAGACCCGCTTACGGCTTTTCTGGCCACCTGCCCCGGCGGGGTTGATTCCGTGGCTATTCTGGCCTCCACTACCAGCGCTGACACCGGCTTTGTGATGAGCATCCAGACCAGCCGCCTGTTCGTGGTACTGCTGCTTGGCCCGCAGCTGGCCCGCTGGTTTGCCGTACGCGCAAAGGCACGCTGAGGGCTGGCATTTTGCTTTCAAGAGGCAGCTCGACTGCTGCAATCGTGCAGCACTGCCTGAAGCATCCTTTGCAACAATTTTTCACAATTTATTTGGCCTGTTATATTCAATAGTTGATATTGTACTAATATGCCTGCACATGCATGGTTTGGCGTAAAACGGCATGCGTTCACCATGTCGCGTTTGCCTTACTGGCCGGGACTTTGCGAAAAAAATAAGCAGGCAGTACATACACTTACTGGTAAAAACGAATTCTACGCACTTCAATCTGGACAAACTGTATGCAATTGCATTAATGTAAATAAATGGTTGATATATCTATAGTGGAGCACCGCTACTACGACAATTCAGATTCCTGCCGTCTGTGTTCCTGTGCCACCCAAGTACACGCGCCCTCAACCATGCATCTGTAAGCGCTATACCTGACTCTCTTACTAAAGGTGCAGCATGCAGCCAAATTACGGTCGTGCCATTCCACCCCGCTCGTTCATAAAGCGAGCCAGGGCTTTTTTTGATCTTTTTCCACGCATCAAGGGCCATGCCGCCTGGCTATGGCATGTGCCAAGCTCCACTGTCGAATTCTCAGATGAGTGGTTGGAGATTCTGGGCCATCCGGAAGAAAACGCCATGCTGACCGATGTCGGTCTATGGTTTCCTGAAATGGTGCATATCGATGACCAGCGCGAGTTCCTTGAAGAATCCAGAAAAATAGTAGAAGGCCAGACCGAAGAGTATCAGGCCCATCTCCGGGTGCGTAACGGCGATTCCTGGGCCTGGCTGACCAGCCGCGGCAAGGTTACGGAAAAACAGGACGGCAAGCCGCTTTACGTTAGCGGCATAATTACGGACGTAACCACCCTGCGTACCGACATGAACTTCCAGCACATTGACAGCCCGGTCAACAAGCTCGACAAAGCCATGCTCAGCAGCAAACAGGCTCTGGAACTGCCTCAGGAGCTTGTGGCCTTTCTGAAAAAAAACGTGAACTATGTGTTTGAGACCGGCGAAGTGATCAAGGAACAGGTGGCCTTGTCTGCCCCCGATGGACAAAAGGTTCTGGGCGAATATTCCTTTTGCCCCGAATTCGGCGCAGACGGTGAAGTGGTGGCCACCATGACCCAGTTCCGGGACATCTCGGACAGAATCCTTGCCGGACGCGCAGCCTACCTGAATGAAATCCGCCTCAACGCCCTTTACCGCCTTACCCGCATGGATAACGCCCCGGTGGAGGAACTGCTCCGCTTTGTTATGGCAAACCTGCTGACCATAACTGGTAGCGAGAGCGGAATGCTCTTTTTTGTGCCGGAAAAACCGGGCAGCAAAGGAACGGTGGTCTGGTCCGAGAACTTGCAGAAAACGTTTGGAGAGGCACTACCCACCACAAGCACTGCAACAGAACTGGCCCGACTGCTTGACGTGCACCAGAGAATAAGCGGAAGCCACATCCGGAACGGCAACTGCCTGCAACCGGTATGCATGCCCTTTGACGGCACAATGAGCGTGCTGCGCTACATTTCCGCACCGGTTCTTGAAGACGGGCGAATCATCTGCATCGCCAGCGTAGCCAACAAGGAAGCGGAATACACAAAATCAGACCTGCAACAACTTGAAGCCTTTATCAGTGGGGCCTGGTTCATCCTGCGCCGCCACGCCTACGTCAAATCCCTGAAACTCGCCAAGGAAAAGGCCGAGGCCGCCACCACCGCCATGTCCGAGTTCATAGCCAACGTCAACCACGAGTTGCGTTCGCCGCTGGCCTCCATCCTCGTATACGCCGAGACCATGGTCGAATTCGGGATGGAAGACGCCGGGTTTCGCCAACGCGCCGTTGACGTTATCCAGAGTCAGGCCAACAAGATGCACCGGCTGGTGCTGGACCTGCTCAACCTCTCGCGCATTGACGGCAGCATCCCCTTGCAGATGGCGGATTTGAACCTGGACGAGATGCTGGATGAGGTAACAAGGGATTTATCCGTGGCTTTTCAGGTAAAAAATCTCAACCTTGAAGTTTCCGCGCCGCCGGGGTTACAGGTCAGGGCCGACCGGCACTTCCTGTTTCAGGTATTCCGCAACCTGCTTGAGAATGCCTCCCGCTACGCCAACGAGGGCACCACCGTAAAAGTACAGATAAGCCAGACAGCCAAAGAAACCGCTGTCAGCATCAGCGATCAGGGTCCGCATATACCAGAAAGTGAGCTGGAACGTATTTTTGAACGCTTTTACAGGCTTGGGCAGTCAGCAAAATCACAACTGCCTGCCGGAACCGGGGTGGGACTTTCCATCTGCCGCAATGTGGTGGAGCGCCACGGCGGGCGTATATGGGCCGAAAATACCGAAGACGGCGTGGTGTTCCGCTTTACCCTGCCAATCAAGCCGAGCTAGCCTTCAGACGCTGACAGGGCTGCTTATAGCCTCAAGACAGCCTTGTCTATTTGCTTTTGCGATGCAGCTTGCGGAACAGGGTTGAACGGTTCACGCCGAAAATAGCCGAAACCTTGTTGACCGAACCGTACTTTTGCAGCGCCTTCTCGATAATCTGCTTTTCCAGATCTGCCATGATTTCGCTCAGGGGCCGGGCGGTTTCCAAATCCGGCAGAATGGTCTCCACACTATGCACAATGCCGTTATTGGCAGCCACGCTCTCGCGCATGCGCAGCGGCATGTCGTTTAAATCCACTGTGCCATTGGGCTTTGTGACCACAAGCTGCAAAATTACGTTGTACAACTCGCGCACGTTGCCCGGCCAGGCGTAGGCCATCAGGCTGTCCATGGCCGCCTTGGTCAGATGCATCTGCTTTTTATATTTGGCGCTGTGTATTTCCAGAAAATAGTTGGCAAGAAGCGGGATGTCCTCCAGCCGCTCGCGCAAAGGCGGCACGTTCATGCGGGCCACGTTAAGGCGGTAATAAAGATCCTGCCTGAACTTGCCTTCCGCTATCTCAGCCGTAAGGTCGCGGTTGGTGGCGGCCACAATGCGCACATCCACCTTGGTGACGTGCGAAGATCCAACCCGCATGATTTCCTGATCCTGCAACACGCGCAAAAGCTTGCTCTGCATGGGCAGCGGCAATTCGCCTATTTCGTCCAGAAAAACCGTGCCGCCGTCCGCTATTTCAAAATAACCGGCCCGACCCTGCGTGCTGGCCCCGGAAAAAGCACCCTTGGCATAGCCGAACAGTTCAGATTCAATAAGGTTCTCGGCTATGCTGCTGCAATCTACCTTCATGAACATCTTGTCTTTGCGCGGGCTGGCGTGGTGCACCATGCGGGCCAGTACGTCCTTGCCCGCTCCAGTCTCGCCCAAAAGCAGCACCGTGGCATCGGTCTGGGCAATGCGCAACAGCATGTCCACCAGCTCACGCATCACCGGGCTGGCAAAAATACCCTCGGTAATGTGCTGAAGCCCGGCAATATCAGCTATGCGGCCCTCGTACTTCTCGATGGTGTGGCGCTGTTCGGCCATCACCTCGCGCAGCTTGGTCATTACCGTCACATCACGCGCAAAAGTCACCACCAGACAGACCTCGCCCTTTTCATCGAAAATGGGATAGCCCTGCAAATGGACGACTTTATCGTTACGGCCCAACTTCTGGACCTTGCTGGTAGGCTTTTTGGTTTTGACGATTTCCGGGTTCAGCACCACATCGAAGATGCCGTCATCCTGCAACATGCTGACTGGCTTGCCGCAAACTTCGGCGTTGGAAAGGCCGGTGAGTTCCTCATAGGCCTTGTTGATGCGCAAGGTAGTGCCCTGACGGTCGGATATGAAAATGCCGTCCTGCATCAGGTCAAGAATATCGTCGCTGAACTCGCGCAGCAGGTTTTTATAGACCTTGCTCATGGGAGATTCTGTCTGGTTTGGCCGGTTGCTCTTCATCGTCCGCTCCGTTTTTTCGGCAACCCGCCGCCGAATAAGCAGCCGGAACAGACGCTGTATACCCTACAGCG
>JAJDJF010000072.1 GCA_030267065.1 Desulfovibrio sp. OttesenSCG-928-C06
CTGGCAAGGAAAAGGCAGGAGCCAAAGCGCCTGAAGGTCGTCCCGGCCGCAGGGTTGATTATAAATCAGGATTTTCGTTCTCTGGCAAGGAAGGCGAACTCTGGGCGGAGCGCAGTGTACAAGACATACATGAGCTTCGCACAGGGTAAGCCTGACGCAGCCAGAGGACGAAAAGACAATTTAGAATCAGCCCTAGACTTTCATGTTGATGACTGTGCCAGCCATATCCTCGTAGGTGGAGATGACGTGCGCGTTGGCTGTGTAGCCGTTCTCGGTGGAAATCATCTGGACGAATTCCTGCTCAAGGCTGACGTTGCTGCCTTCACGCATGGGCATACTTAAAGTGGAGAGCGATACCGTGTCCGTTATCGGACCGGGCGAAGTATCGCGGCTGATTTCTGACAGGCGCACGCCCTCACCCATGGGGCCGGTCTCGTAGTGGGCTCGTTCTGCTTTGAATTCGTGCGTATTGACGTTGGCAATGTTGTTGGCTGTAACCTGCATGCCAACTCCAAAAGCGCCCAGCGCCGATAGCGATGTATTTAACAGACTTTGCATTTTATCCCCCGCGCATCAGGAGCTGTTCATACAACGGCCCTAAATTGATACGCATTAAAGTTATACCCCCGGCAGGAAAATCTGGCAAGCCCGGTGCCACGCGGCGCAGAAAAAACCGGCAGTGTGCATCGTATAAAAAGAGTGCGACGCGCAAAAAAGCCCGGCGCTGGCCGGGCTTTTCAAAACGCTATCTGCTATTCAGTCTAAGCGCCAAGCATCCATTTAGAGATCATGGCGTCATAGGCAGAAGTGGCTGCAAAGGCCGCTGCCGCCGTCTTGCGGCGAAAATCAAGCGAAACAGCCATGTTGCCGGACTTCATTTCTTCCATCGCTTCGGCGTAAAAATCAACGCCGGGCAATACGAGCACAGAGTGGTAATTCTTGGCCGAGGCTCGCAGCAGGCAAGGGCCGCCGATGTCGATTTCCTCGATGGTGCTGCGCACGTCCAGTCCCTTGGCCAGCGCGCCGGAAAAATCGTAGAGGTTGACGCAAACAAGGTCGAACGGTTTGATGCCGTGTTTCTTAAGGGTTTCCGGGTGTTCCGGGTTGTCCTTGTCAGCCAGGATGCCGCCGTGGATGAACGGGTGCAGCGTCTTGACACGGCCGCCAAGAATTTCCGGGAATCCGGTCACATCGCTGACCTGTATGACGGGCAGTCCGGCGTCCTTGAGCGTTTTGAAGGTGCCGCCGGTGGATACAAGCTCCACGCCGTTATCAGCCAGAAAAGAAGCGAACCCGGACAGACCGGTTTTATCCGTAACGCTCAAAAGCGCTCTTTTTACAGGCAATTTATCCATCTGTTACTCCAAAAAAATGGTCTGTTATCGGCCGTTGAAAAAAATACGCCAGACGCGGCCGCCATGTTTTGCCGCAAAAAAAACTTACGGCAAAAAACTTTTTACATGAAAAAACGCATCTGGCAAGAAGGGCGTACCGGGCAAAGCGCCACGCCCTGTTGCTGGACTTGAAGAGACGGCCCCCCGGCCTGTCAACGGCACACTTGAAGAACAGGCGGTTTTAAGGTAGCAGTCTTGACGAATCCACCGAAACCCGGCTGCCGCCCTTGCGTAAAACAGGTCTGCCGCCGGGTATGCTTCGGCATGAAAGGTATTGGAGCGAATCGTGAAAGTTTTTTACAGTCTTGAAGAAGCTTCCGCCGGGCTTAGTTCCGGCGTTATCAGCAGTGCCTCCGGCATAGCGCGTCCGGCCTCGGTGCTGACCTGGGGAAATTTTGACGGCGTGCATCTGGGCCACCAGTCGCTTTTGCGCGCGCTGGTAGCAAAAGCCAAAAATCTCGGTCTGCCTTCGGTGGTCATGACCTTTACCCCGCGTCCGGCAGTGTTCTTTAACGCCGGGTACGCCCCCAAAGCCATTGCCGACCTTGACGACAAGCTGGCCCTGCTGGAAAAATGCGGGGTGGACTACACGCTGGTGCTTCCGTTCACATCAGAAATTGCCTCGCTTGCTCCGGTTGAATTTCTGGAAAAGCTGGCCCTGTACGGCCTTGGCGCAAAAGCGCTGGTGCTTGGCTACGACGTTGCCTTTGGGCGAGGACGCGAAGGGAATTTCGATTTTTTGAACGAACGCCGCCACAAATACGGCTTTGAGCTTGATCAGGTGCCGCCCTACTACCTTGGCGAGCGAGCCGTATCCTCAACCTGGATTCGCGAGGAACTGGCGCAGGGCAGCCTTGATTCGCTGCCCGCCCTGCTGGGCCGCCAGCACAGCGTGCACGGAACCGTACAACCCGGTTACCAGCGCGGGCGTAGCGTCCTTGGTTTTGCCACCGCCAACCTCGACCCCGGCCCGCTGCTGCTGCCACCCAACGGTGTATACGCCTGCCTTGCCCGTTGCGATGGCGCGTATTACGCCGCTGCCACCAACCTTGGCTTCAACCCCAGCTTTGGCGGCGACAAAATCTCGCTTGAAGCGCACATCCTTGACTTTTCTGGCGAAATTTACGGCAAGGATCTGCGTCTTTATTTCATCGAGCGTCTGCGCGGGGAAAAAACCTTTTCCAGCCCGGACGAGCTTGGCCTGCAAATCACCAAAGACGTGCAGCGCACAAGGGATGTTATAGGCGAAGTGTTGTCCACACCGGACTTCTCCGCCCGATATCCGCTTTAGGTGCAGTCTCCAGATTGTCTTTTTGCCCTCTGGCTGCGCCCGCTTCAAGCAGGCTTCCCCTGTACGAAGCTCATGTATGTATTGACGCACTTCGCCAGCCACTCTCATGGGCTTCCATAAAATTATAACAAAGCGGAACGGACCATGCGAATCACGTCCCTGTCCAGAAGCGTTTCTATTTTTCTGCTCGTAACAGCCATGCTGACCTTTGTTTGCGTAAGCGCCAATGCTTCCGGCACCGCCTCCGCAAAGGGAACAGACGCCGCGACCGCTCCGGTGCAAGCAGACGATAGCGCCGGTCCGGAAGAACAGCCCGAGAGCATCCCGGCCATACTCCAGCAAATTATCGATAAGCGCGACAGCGCAGCCTGCGAGGAACGGATAGACTTTAACGCCGTGAGCGGGCATTTTTTTGACGATGCCCTACCCTATCTTAACGAGGCAGTAGCTTCCGGCAAAATCAAGCTTGAGGGCGCGCTGCCCCTGCTGCTCAGCTCTCTGAACTCCGGGCAGCCGGCCGCCAGAATCGGCGCCCGGGCAATGCTTGGCAGCGAGGCGCGCAAGTTTGTGCTTTACGGCATCAGTTCCGGTTCTTTCGCAGGCAACCCGCTGCCAAAGGAGCAGCTGGCCCAGCTTGACGGCGGGCTTTTCGCGTCACTCGGCAGCGTTTCAACCGCGCGCAAGGAATTCAGGAACGGCAAGCAACTCAGCAACGACGGGACCAACGCCGTAGTCTCCACCACCCTGTTTGACCATGGCAGCCGCAAGGCATATAATCTGAATCTTGGGCTTGAAAAACGCGGCACAAGCTGGATTATTACCTCCATCCAGAACGTTGAAAGCCTGCTGGACAAACTCTCGCAGAGGTAGAGTGCCCCGGTAACGCCCCTGTCGGTATGCTCCGGATTTTCGCTTATTTTCAAACAAGGGTAAACAATGCTTCGTCTTGCGCCTTGTCTTTTTCGCCTGCTTCTGCCGGGCCTGCTGCTTGCGCTGCTTTTGCCCGCCGCGGCAGGCGCTGGAACCTTCAAGCCGTTCCTCCCCTACCCGTCGTATGACTCGGTAATCATCAATCCATTTGACTCCGCTGATGAGAACGCCCTGCTCCTGCATCTGCTCCAGCCATTTTACGCCAGTGCCACCGGCAGGCAGATTGTTATCAAGGACATGCCGGGGCGCGGCGGCATTACCGCCTGGGCCGAAGTTGCCGGGCACGGCGACGATGGCTACACCCTTACCCTGACCGACCTGCCCGCCATGGCCATGTTCTCGCTGCGCACCCCGCCGCCCTTTACGCTGGACGAGTTGCGCAATGTCTGCGTGTTTGCCGCCATGCCGCTTGTGTTGTGGGCTCCGGCCAATGGAGCGCACCGGGATCTGTATTCGCTGGTCAATCAGGCCTTTGACGCCCCCGGACGGGTGATAATAGCCGGAACCGGAACCGGCACGCCCCAGCATCTGGCGACCCTGCGCTTTAACCGGCTGGCAGGCATCAAGACCTCCTACCGCGCCCACACCGGGGCGGAAGCAGGCAGACAGGCCGCCCTGAACGGCAACTCGCACGCCTTCTGGGGCGCGGCCTCGCCACGCATGGCTCAGGATGGCGCGTTCATTCCACTGGCAATCGCTTCTGACGGACGCCACCCGCTGCTGCCGCAGGTGCCGACTTTTGCTGAACTGAGTTACAATCTGGATGAGACATCGTACTTCGGACTGGCTATTTCATCCGAAACCAACCCGCAAACCGCGCAGGCTGTGAGCGCCGTATTCCTGAACATAGCCCGCAACCCCGAGTTTCAGGCCCAGTTGCGGGCCGAAGGATTTTTTCCCACCCCGGTGGGCGCGCATGAAATTGTAGAATACCTGAAAATACTGCGCGATTATTACGCTGTGGAAACAGCAGATTACGGCCTGCAATAAATTTGCGGGAACCATACGGAGGCTGCGATGTCGCCCATATTACGCACCGGCAGGCTGATTCTGCTTGCCCTGCTCCTGTCTGTTCTGGTTTCGCAACCGGCACTGGCTAAAAACGGCACCCAAACGGAAGGCCAGCCTGCCAAGTCCGCGCAGTCGGCTAAATCAGCCCGCGCTACCAAGTCCACCCGGCCAGCCCGCACCGCGCAGCAGGAAGCGCCCATACTTGCGCCGGAAAAGGTGCGCGAAGGTGACGTGATTTTCCAGATCACCACCTCGCCCCAGAGCAAGGCCATCCAGATGGCGACCGGCTCGCGCTATACCCACTGCGGCATCGTCCTCAAAAAAGACGGTGAGTTACAGGTATTCGAGGCCATCCGTACAGTCGGCTGGGCTCCGTTGCAGGAATGGATAAAACGCGGCGTGAACAGACATTACGTTCTGATGCGCCTGCGGGACACAGCGCCGCTTACCCCAGCCGCGCTTGCCGCCATGCGCAAGGATACGCAAACCTTCAACGGCCTTGGCTACGACATCTTCTTCCAGTGGGACGATGCGGAGATCTACTGCTCCGAGCTGGTCTGGAAGCTTTACAAGCGCAACGCCAATCTTGAACTTGGGCCGCTGCGCACCTTCCGCGACTATAATCTCAACCACGGCGAAGTGCAGCGCATTGCCCGCGAGCGTTTTGGCAAGGACATCCCGCTAGACTCGCAAGTAACCGCCCCTTCAGACATCATGGACAGCGACCTGCTGGAAGTGGTGGCAAAAAACTGATTGCGCGCCGGGTACCCATTGTCGCTGGCTACTCATTGCCACCGGGGTTCGTACGCGCCGGAGGTTCACCAGCCTGTGCGCTGGCAGGAATCTCCGCGCCCGGCAGTGTGCTTTACGCTGTATTATAACGGAAAGTCCCGGCGCTCCCTTTACATTGCCGCGCTGCCGCGTTAATTTGACTTCGTTCTCAGGGCGGGGTGAAAGTCCCCACCGGCGGTGACTCCCGCCTACGCGTCCGCAGCACAGCTGCAAGCGAAGGGAGAAGTCCGCGAGCGCCTTTTGATGTCAAAAGGGTCAGCAGATCTGGTGCGATTCCAGAACCGACGGTAATAGTCCGGACGAAAGAGAAGCGAAAAGCCGGTATTCCGGCTTGCGGCATTGCTGCCGCAGCGTCATGCCCTGATTCTGGCCAACCCTAGGAGGTTACAATGAGCCGGAATCTTTCTTTTTTTGGAGCAGATGAGTTTGAACGGGTAGAAAAAGGCCTTGCCGCACTGCGACAGGGGCGCGGTGTCATCGTAGTAGACGACTGGGACCGCGAGAATGAAGGCGACATGATTTTCAATGCCGCCAGCATCACCCCCGAACAAATGGCTCTGCTTATCCGCGAAGGCAGCGGAATCGTCTGCCTCTGCATCACCGGCGAAAAAGCCCGCCAGCTCGACCTTGCCCCCATGGTGCAGGACAACACCAGCACCTACGGCACCGCCTTCACCGTCAGCATTGAAGCCGCCCAAGGCGTAAGCACCGGGGTTTCAGCACAAGACCGCGTCACCACCATCCGGGCCGCCATAGCCGACAACGCCAGACCGCAGGACCTGCACCGCCCCGGACACATGTTCCCGCTCATAGCCGCGCCCGGTGGCGTACTCGAACGCGCCGGACATACGGAATCCACCGTTGACCTGATGCGTCTGGCCGGACTCGGCTCCGCCGGAGTTCTCTGCGAAATAACCAACCCGGACGGCACCATGGCCCGCTTGCCCGAAATCGAAGTATTTGCCCGGCAACACGACATGCCTCTGCTGGCCGTGGCCGACATA
>JAJDJF010000073.1 GCA_030267065.1 Desulfovibrio sp. OttesenSCG-928-C06
AGCCATATCTGTGGCAATGCTTATATGCTGAACACATATATGTAATCAGTTCTGGCACATAAACATACCTGAACACTCTCCAAAACGGTACACTATCACAATCTGAAAGTGCTTGTTTACTAAATTCAATCGCAGCATAACACTTATTATCTTCTCTTGTCAGTATGAATGGATACGGCATATTGAAGAACTCTTTAATTCTTTCTCCTTTATTTTCAAAGTATTCAACTGAAATAGAGTTGTATAGTTCACTAACTTTATCCATATCAATGTTAGTATCACCGTAAAAGCAAACTCTCCTAATTCCTTCTACTTTTTCATGTGGGAATTCGAAATATTTCATAATTAAAGGCTCCTATAAGGGGTTAAATGGACATGTTATGAACGTGATTTACAACAGGGCCATAGCCGAAAATTTGTTGGTTATTGGGCCTCGACCATATCAGCCACGGCAGCCTCAAGAGCGGCAGCCATAGCCTTGTCAGACTTTTTGCTGCTGGTGTTGCTGGCCGTAGCAGTACCGAACACGGAATTGAGAAATTTATGGATGGCCTTAAGCTCCGCAATTTTGTTTTTATTGTAGATGTCGATGTTGTTTTGAGTTTTTGTGGTAGTAGCCATAATTAATGCCCCTTGTGTTTTTGTGTTTGTTGGTTTAAAAAGTATAAACTTGCCGCACATTATGATTTAAAATTTGATGTAAAATTTGCTTATAACATTTTGTTGACCCCCAAAATTTAGTTTTTCTCTTATTGTACCATGGAAATCTCATCCGTAAACCTTCTTGAGCAACTTTTTTCACTAAAATCAAAGATTTATATTCAATAAAAACAGAAAGATATGAAAAAGACCGCACATTTTTTCGATGTGCGGCCTTTCATTTTTAGCTTGAAATAATTGATTATTTTATATGAACGGAATCGACGCCCGGAAAGCGTTGTGTATCAAGATAGAGTGTCATGGCATGAGTGATGGAGTCGATAGGGGTGGTCGTGGTTGGACTACTTCTCTTTAACCCACTGAAATAAATCACAAACATCTACATCTAAAGCATTCGCCAATTTCTCCAAGGTCAACAACTTACAACTAGCGATTCTTTCATCCTTCGCCCTTGCCACTGTGTCTGGGGCTACCTTCGATTTAAATTGCAACTCTTCGTAAGTTAAACCTTTTTCTTTCATTATCTCGCCGAGATTACTTACAAAAGGCATACATCCCCCTATTTTTACTTGGATGTAGCCTAGAAAAGATTTACAAACACTTGGCTATAGCCTAGTAAAAACAGTTGGCATATCCCGAAAGTCATTCCAGCAGCGTGCATTCACTCGCCGCCTAAAAGTGACTTTCCCATGTGTCTATTAACTTTAACCAGTGAAGGAAGGAACATGAAAAGGTTTATTACAGGTGTGGTGATGGTCTTTGTGATGGCCATCTCGTTTGCGTTGGTCGGTTGCGGAGAAGAAAAGAGCGAACCTGCTTACCCCGGTTCCATCATCAACGGTAAGTGGACGAGTGAATTTGACCAAGCCATCGAGTTCGATGTGAAGGGTGGCAAAATGGTTCGGACTGATCCGGGTGATTCTCCCAGGGAACGTCCGCTCAAAATCGTGTCTGATGAAGGCAATACGGTGACCGTGGTTATCGGCAACAAGACTCAGACCGTCACCAAGAACTCCGACGGTACTCTTACTCTGAATAGTGACGGAATGACCATCAAGTTGAAGAGGAAGTAGTACATGAAAAGGCTTCTTATTCCCTTGGTAGTCCTGCTTGGACTCCTCACGGCTAGTGTTGCTTTCGCAGCCGAGCACACATTGAACGAAGCGTTCCGGGGAATTCCTTGGGGTACTTCGGAAGGCGAGTTGGGCAGCAAATATGGTATGGTGAAACAAAATCTCGGTAGTGTTGGCAATCATATTGTCATGGCTGAACTGATTGATGTTTTGGGTAACCCCAATACCATTTGGTTGGCTAAGCCTGACGATAGCTTGAGTATGGGGAATGTCCCGGTAAAACTCATTCAGTACCATACCGATAATCAAGGCAAATTTAACAAGGTTATAATGCTGGTAGATAACAGCTACTCCAGCGCCTTGATTCAATTGAACCGGCAACTGCTCGGAAATGAAACCTTGGCGAGTCCGAAAGAGTATATGTGGGATGTAGGAAAGGTGAACGTTTATATTCAAGCCAAGCCCGCCGCCATTTCCATTAGTCAACCGTTTCTCGTTATGTCGATTGTTCGCAAATCAGACGCAGCAATAAAGAACCAAGGCGGCGGCTTCTAAACGACGATGGGCCGATGTTTCGGCCCTTTTTTATTGGGAGGGTAATATGAAACTGAATATTTCAATAATTGCGGCATTGCTTATGTTGCTCTGCTTTAGTGCCACAACCGTATTCGCTACGACTCCACCTGTGGACGACAGCGCCAGCGTCAAGGCTGATGATTTTGAGGAAGCAGATTCCGCAGAGCAAGTGTTTACAGGAAGAATCGAGGTAATTGCTCCTGACCACGTTGAACTGGTTATGCCAAATGACCGGGGTGAATTCGATATTCTTAGAATTTTTCAGGCGAAGGATATTGAAATGGTGCTGCGAGTCTGCCCCAACGGAACAAAGGTTTGTAAAATCACTGGCGTTCTTTGGGAAGCGGACGGAGAAATTCAGGATATCAGCTATGTGGAGAATCCATAACAGCCAATAAACCGGCTGCCATGACGGGGGTTCCTTGCCGGGACCCTCTTTTTTATTGGGTTGCGGTGTTCCAGCGGGGCTTATTGATACCGAGCCGGACCATAACCCGGTGAACCTGCGTGTGGGACCAGCGGCCCCCTTTTGGAGTCCGTACCTGAGCCGTATTCAGTTCTTCGGCTATTTGCCGGGTGGTCTTGCCCGACTCCATGAATACGGTGAATATGCTTCTGTATTTCTCCGCCCGGTTCTTGGCTTCGTCCTTCTGGTGGTTGTTATAGGCCCCGATGTTGGGGTTGCCTATTTGCCGCCCACGCTGCTTGGCGAGTGCCATACCCATTTTAACCCGTTGTGAAATGAGTTCCCGTTCCAGTTCGGCACAGACTCCGAAGGTGTTTATCAGTATCTTGGTGGCTATGTCCTTGTTTCCATCGACCACGATTCCTTGTTTAACAACGTGGAGGCATACGCCTTTCTGTTCAAGGGTATGAGTGATGTTGTGTATCTCCCGCATGGAGCGGGCCAGTCGGGATAATTCAGAAACGACAAGGACATCGCCTTTATGAAGGGAGTCCAACAGTTCGTTAATTCTTCTGTCCCCCGTTGTTTTACGGGAGGACATCTCCACCGCTATCCATTCGGTGACTTCCAGACCAAGCTTGGCGGCGTACTTGGATATTTCCAGCTTCTGGTTCTCAAGGTCCTGAAACGAAGTTGATACCCTTATATATGAAATTACCTTGGTCATATGCCTTGTCCTCCTGGTTCCTTGATTGAACTGTATGAGACATGGCGGGCATCGTAAATGGTGCCGGAGATTTCTTTGCTTGTTTACGATACTCATTTTTGGGAACCGTTTTGAAAAACCGTGCCAGTGTCATCACGGCCGCTAAGAAAACTCTCCTGAAATTTCAGAAATTCCATAAATATCTAAAATTTCATTTTGGAGGGCATATGAAACCAAAGAACAAACTGCGTAGCATAACCTTTTTTATAGATGCTCCCATCTATGAGGCGCTGGCCGTGGCCTCAAAGCATTACGACAGGCCAATATCAAGCATTGTCCGGGCGGTGGTGAGGGCTATGCTGCTCAGTCCGGGCCTACAGGGGGTGAAGCATGAAAAGAACCGCTAAAGCGATTATGGAGAAACTCGGATGTGTGTCTCCTCGGACAAAAGAGACAAATTGTGCTGAAATTTGTGAAAAAATCAAAAATATTGATTTCTCCCAAATATCGCAGGCAGCAAAAGACGATTTGCGCCGTACCAATGAAGGGATTGCCGCAGAACTTCGGGCTGAACTGGCATTGATTTTTCAAGAGGGGGAACTATGATTGACGAAACACTGGAAAAATATCTACACGAGGAAAGAGAAAACCCACAGGGGCGTTTTCTGAGAACACTGCGAAGCGCCTGTCAGCGGCTTCACAAGGAAGATGACCTTAGAGTCAAACTCGATTTGATTTTGGCCGGAACTCTATCCGGTATGTGTATCCCAAAAGAGCAGAAGTCGCTCAACGCTATCCATGTACTTGTACAGCAACTCTTAAGGAACTCGCATGGGAAGGCACCCGATACCCGCACCTGACCCGGTACGGCAATTACTGCTTGGTGAAGTTCAATCACCACAGTTCAGGGAGATGGTTGATAGCCATTCTCCCCTTTTGATGCGCCTGATTCGGGCATCTATTGCCTTTCATGATATGGAGCATAAGGCCGTGGCCGAGGCTGCCGGATACAAAGCCCGGCATATACGGCGATTCTTGAATGGCGAACTCTCCAAGACCGATGAATATTATGAACTGGCTTGGAAAATGGTTATTGCTTCACGGCTGGCGGCGTTCTTGGGCGTAATGTATGGCGCTGAATCCGGGCAGCAGATACAAAATGAAGTGTTGCCAATAGTACGGCATGTGGCCGGTCTGTCAAAGCACCTCTATAACACCGAGCAAAACGATAATTCAAAAGAACAGCATTGATTGCTTTGAGTGGCAACTCTCTCTTTGAGTTTTACATTTACGATTATTTATATCGTGATATGGTAAAACAAATACACCAAATGGAGAGAGACAATGGAAGCAAATCAAAAAATCACTTCTGAAAATCTGGCTTCATATCAATTTTACTTCATTACTGATTCGCCAATAGACATCGCTCCATTAAACGAAATGGAGATAAAGAACGTATCAGGCTTGGATTTAAACGCCGGGTTCGATTTGGTAATCATAGACGTATGGGAAAACAGCTTCATTCCGGCCATAGACCCGTATAAGGTCGACCTTGCCACAGAGGAAGCCAGATTCAACCTGTACTCCTACATCAAGGAAAACATAACCGATAAGGCAGTCGAGGACGAAGGCAATATTTACTCTGTCTACGATGCCTACGGAATGTTCCTGTTTGTCGTTGATTACTCGTGGTTCGATGAGGGGGAAGGATTGGAAGGGGGAATGGCTTTATAGGCAAAATAGTCACGACAATGTCAGCAAATAAAAAAGGCCTGCTCTGAATGGCAAGCCTTTCTGACTTAACAAGCCGCGCTTATTCGCAGTATTCACAACCGGAGACAGGACATGGATATTGGTGATTTTTAGGCTTGGCTGGATGGTTCGTATTTTCTGCCGGCTTAAACTCATGATAATCTTTACATTCTTGTTCATATGCTTCCCTAACGGAGTCGGCATTAAACACTCTGAAATATGAAGCTTTGCCGCTGTTAACATGGTCCATAAGCCGAGTGCGAACGTTCACATCATCCCGCCCGACATAGCTGACACCATCCAATCCGCCTTTTTCGTTCAAGGCATTGCCTAAACGGTAACTCCCCCTGTTTTCCAGGGCGTGCTTTTCAACATTTCCTTTATTGAGTGGATAGACCTTTGACATGCTGCTCATGATTCCCCCTTCTGTAACAGTGCGATTAGAAAATTGATAAGATAATAAATAATCACTGCGCGAATGAAAGCAAGATGGAAATGGGGAAAAATATTTTTTGATGCCTTCGGGAGCCTGCCCGATTTTTCATACGGCCGTCCATTGTCCTCCAAGTTAGACGGAAATCTCATTATTGACCCCACTCTGACCTTATGGCACAGACCAAGTAACCCATAAAGGATTTGAAACATGCTTATTATCGAATACGCCAACAAAGGTACGGAATTTTTTGAACCGGCGTTCTTTCCGCAGGGAACATCAGTTCAAAAGGTCAAAAAGGATTTTGATGTTTCCACAGGTGGTGACAGCACGATACTTCAGCAGTTTGATGCCGGACATGCTTTGATTATTAATGGGAATGAATACGATATTGAAAATTTTGATAGTTCTCAAATTTCAGTTAGCCGCTATTCAATATTTGGCGGTAATACTGGAGAGGATGGCTATTTCTATACCCATGACAGTGATTCGTTCACCACTTCGTTTACATGGGATGGCATCGGTGAAGACGATTTCGACGCCTCAAGAGTGAAGGTATACGTTCATGAAGTTGTTTTTATGCCTTCCGATGGAGATGAGTGGTCTGAATTGTACCTTGATAAAATAACGTATGATGATGCTGAATGTGA
>JAJDJF010000074.1 GCA_030267065.1 Desulfovibrio sp. OttesenSCG-928-C06
TTCCTGCCCGAACTCGGCCATGATGGAGCTGTAGCCTACGCCAGAGCCCATCATGTCGCTAAAGAATACTTCCAGAGCCTGACTCTGCAACCCGGCCAGGGTCGCCTGATTGTACATGCGGTGCGTCTGGGCAGTGGCGCTTTGCTGGGCGCGTTCCATGTTGCCGAGCGCCTGAATGTACATGAACTGCTCTTCAAGCTCCTCGTTCTCGGCAAAAAAATCTTCGATGAGCTGCTTTTGCTCGGCATCATTGCAAATCACGGACATGGTGCCGTCCGTATTGGCCACCAGCTTGAACTCCACATCCGGGTCAGCGCCTGCCAGCAGCAGACCTGCCTTGACCAGCGTGGTGAACTCCGCCTCAAGCTGCTCCTTGTGTTCGGTAATCATCTTGAAGGTGATGCGCCCGTCGCTGTCCGGGGTGATTTCACTCAGCGCGCGCTTGATGGCGGCAGATCCTTCCGGGCTTTGCATGCTCATGCCATAGGCTTTTTGCGCCGAGGCCAGCGTCCTGCTGGCAGAAGCGGAAAGTGACGATGTGCCTGTAAATTCTTCCTGATTCTTGTCGGTAAGAATATCGGCCAGACTGTATGGGTTGCTGTATCCGCTAATTGAATTGACGCTCATATCACTCTCCATCGGGCAAAGCCCTGGCAAAATTTTCCGGTTTGGGAAATAAGTTGCAGAAGTCGTGCCAGATAAAAAACCGCCGTCCGGGAGTTGCTCCCGAACGGCGGCACAGATGCGGATCAAGTCGTTTGCAGTGACTGTTTCACAAGCTGATGAAATAGCCCTTTTTCTGCCCACTTGCATACCTGAAAGCCGCTATCAGGCGTGCTAGACACACGGGTGTGTTTAGGTATACGGCTGGTGAACGGCAATGCAAGGATCAGAGATTTCTGGCAGCGGCGAAAATGCTGAAAGAACGCGGTTCTCCAAAACATCGGCAGCTCGCTTATAAGGCATATCCAAAACGGAAATAACAGGTTTTTATAGCAGGAGTCAGCATGGGTCTGCTTGATACGCTACGCGGCATCGTAAAAAAAACGGACAACACTCCACCATGGAATACGCCCGACGACGGCCTGTATAATGAAAAGGCGTTAACCGCTGTAAGGTCTGTTACTGATGAAAAGCAGCTGTTTGAAATTGCCATAAGCGCTACGAGCATCGCTGCGAGAGCAATGGCGACGCATATTATTACAAACGAGGAGATGCTGCTACAGCTCTCTCATGCGCTGCCGTATAGCGTGCGTTTGGCTTGTGCTGGAAATTCCCATTTCAAAAATATCGCCAGATTGACTGAAATGGCGCTCCATGACCGTGACAGTCTAGTCCGCGCCAAGGCTATCGCCAGAATTGACGATGAAATGATAGTGGCACAAGCAATAGTCAAAGAAAAAGCCGAGCCTTACGAGAAATACGCTGGGGGTGACCAAAGCGACGGCTGTGATAATATCCGAACCTTTTTTGGAAAAATCGTCAGTACTGAAGCCCTCTTCCATATCGCAAAAAACCGTAGGGACAGTGGACAATATGACTACGGATTCCGAGACCACGGTACTGACGAGTGGGTGTGGGCAACCGGGGGCTTTCATGTCATTGACGCCGCCATTGAACGTATCAACGACCAAAATCTGCTGAAACGATTGGCGGTGGAAGCCGCTTTTGAAGGCGCAAGAAAAGCCGCTCTTGCCAAAGTGGACGATCCTGAATTCGTTCGCAAGATTACAGCCCAAGCCGAAGAAACCCTGATTGCCGAAAGCGAGGTTAACGGAGAGAACAAGCTTCCAGCACAAGAATCCACGCGCCAGAGTAGTCGCCAACAAAGGCAGCAGGCCCCAAAAGCCTGCCACCAAAAGGCAGGGAAAAGCACTGCTGCGCCATTAGAAGAGCCCAAGTCCGTTACACCTCCAGCGTCCGTTGCGCCACCAGTGCCCGCCTATCCCGGCAAGCGCAAAGGAGTTGCCATCGCGCTATGGTTTGTTGGATTTTTCGGCTATCTGAATCTGCATAATTTCTATCTGGGCAAGACAAAAAAAGGGCTGCTCGCGCTTGCTGCCTACGTCGGAGGAACAGCCGCCTTCATGGCGGGTCCGGACACCTCGTCGCTTATCTACAAAGCGCTCGCGTTCTTCATGGCTGGCCTGTTTTTCTGGAATTGCGCGGAGTTGATTCGCCTGATGAGAACTCCGAAGGAAGCTTTCGGACAAGGAGCTATTCGTCAAACCCAAGGGGCAACGGAATAACCCAATTGCTCTATTCATATATCTGGCAAGGAAAAGCCCAATTTCAGGCCAAGGATAGTACTCTTATAGTACAGCCTTGGCCTGAAATTGGGCTTTGACGAAGTCCAGAGGACAAAAGCCAGCCTTTTGAGGCTGCGACGGTCTTTCTAAAAAGCTGGATTTTGTTCTCTGGCAAGGAAAAGCTCAATTTCAGGCCAGGGATAGTACTCTTATGGTACAGCCCTGGTCTGAAATTGAGCTTTGACGAAGTCCAGAGGGCAAAAGCCAGCTTTTTTTTAGCCTTTGGCGGCTCTTTCTTCCAGGATTGCCACAGCCGGCAGAACCTTGCCTTCCAGAAACTCCAGGAAAGCTCCGCCGCCGGTGGAAATATACGACATTTTGTCGGACGCGTTGTATTTTTCCAGCGCAGCCAGACTGTCACCGCCACCAACAATTGAAAAGGCCTTGCTCCCGGCAATGGCCTCGCAGATGGCCTGCGTGCCCTTGCCGAACTGGTCAATCTCAAAAGCGCCAACCGGTCCGTTCCAGACCACGGTGGCAGCACCGGTAATAAGTTCCCGGTATTTGGCGGCGGTTTCCGGACCAACGTCCAGAATCATATCGTCCGCGCCCACATCGGCAACCTTCTTAACTACAGCGGCGCTGGCAGAATCCAGAGCAGTGCCCACCACCACGTCAACAGGCAGGGGAAGCTGCACGCCCTTTTCCTTGGCCAGATCCATAATGCGGCGGGCCTCGCCGGCCAGTTCCTGCTCGCAAAGCGACTTACCAATGGGCAGGCCGCTATCCAGCAAAAAGTTGTTGGCAATGCCGCCGCCCACAATCAGAATGTCCACCTTGCCCAGCAAGCTCTCAAGAATTGTAAGCTTGGTGGAAACCTTGGAGCCGCCGATAATGGCCGCCAGCGGGCGTTCCGGATTTTGCAGGGCCCTGCCCAGCGCGTCCAGCTCTGCCACCAGAAGCGGCCCGGCGCAGGCCACCGGAGCAAAGCGGGCTACGGCGTGAGTGGTAGCCTGAGCGCGGTGCGCGGTGCCAAAGGCGTCCATCACAAACACATCGCAAAGCGCCGCATATTTATGTCCGAGTTCTTCCGAATCTTTTTTCTCGCCCTTGAGGAAGCGCACGTTCTCGAGCAGAACCAGATCGCCGCTCCGGAGCGGTACGCCGTCCAGATAGTCTTTAACTACCGGAATTTCCCGGCCCATCAGCTCGCCCATGCGTTCGGCCACGGGCTTCATGGAAAATTCTTCGCTATATTCACCTTCTGTGGGTCGGCCTAGATGCGACATGACCATTACGCCCGCCCCGGCTTCCAGAGCGGCCTTGATGGTGGGAATAGAGGCAAGGATGCGGGCATCGCTCTTTACCTTGCCGTCCTTGACCGGGACATTGAGATCCTGACGGATGAGCACTCTTTTTCCCTTGAGGTCCAAGGAAGTCATTTTCAAAACTGGCATATTCCGGCTCCTGGGTTTGTTTTCAAGATAGTCTGGCATATTAGCTGTTTTGCTTCCCTGCGTCCATAATTTCAATCAACGCGCGCTGCGAGAATAACGCGGAAACATCGGGGCTGTTGCATTTTTGTGTTTTTTTTAAAATATTTAACATTCTATCAGGCCGCAACATATGCCAACATGATAGTAAATGATTAAAATTGACCGGAAAAAATTTTATCAGAGCATATAAACTCATACGAGAGTAGTATAATTGAATATTAAATTTCAACTTTCAGCATATTTTTACAATAAAAAGGATAAAATACTTTGCCTAAATTCAGCGAACAGTTATAATGAAAGTGCTATATCGAAATAGCATTACCTGATTACAGTCCGGCTAAAAGTTGTTTTTTGCAGGCCGGACAGGGTAAAAGACAAGATTTTTACATACGCGCAACCAAAAAACGATTGCGCAGGGCAGCCCCCCTGACCGGGCGTGCAAAATCTGTAGGAAAATTTTTAGCTTGCATAAATTCTTAATAGGAATTATTCTTAATAAAAGCTGACGGTCTTACCGTCCAAATCCAAGGAGGACTCAACATGACAGCCATACATGAAGTATACAAGTGCCCGCATTGCGGTAATATTATTGCCGTTGTCCACGCATCAGCCGGAGAACTGGTTTGCTGCGGCGACCCCATGAAGCTGATGAAGGAAGGCAGCACCGACGGTGCCATGGAAAAGCACGTTCCGGTAATTGAAAAGACTGCCAATGGCTATAAGGTAAAGGTCGGCTCTGTGGCCCACCCCATGGAAGAAAGCCACTGGATTGAATGGATAGAACTTTTGGCAGACGGCAAGTCCTATCGCCAGTTCCTCAAGCCCGGACAGGCCCCGGAAGCGGAGTTCTGCATCAAGGCTGACAAGGTAACCGCGCGTGAATACTGTAACCTGCACGGCCACTGGAAGGCTGAAGCTTAGCCACAAGGAGAACTGAAATGCAAAAGTATGTATGTAACGTTTGTGGATATGAATATGACCCGGCTGATGGTGATCCCGATAACGGCATTGCCGCTGGCACCTCTTTTGACGACCTGCCGTCCGACTGGGTATGCCCGGTCTGCGGCGTTGGCAAGAGCGACTTTGAACCTGCATAATCCGCTTTAATATAACGGGCCGGCAGCTTATCTGCCGGCCCTCTTTTGAGGACAAAATGAAACCTGTTGAGATAAAAAAAGACGTATTCTGGGTTGGCGCTGTTGACTTTGGCTGCCACAACTTCCACGGCTATTCCATTGCGCCGCGTGGTACAACCTACAACTGCTATCTGGTCAAGGACGAAAAGAACGTACTGTTCGACACCGTCCAGAACCATCACTCTGAAGACATGATCACCCGGCTCAAGGAAGTAATCGAGCCGGAAAAAATCGACTACATCGTAGTCAACCACCTTGAGCTTGACCACGCCGGCTGCCTGCCCAAGCTGGTGCAGATGTGCAAGCCGGAAAAAATCTTTTGCTCGGTAATGGGCCTCAAATCCATTTCCGGATACTTTGACACCACCGGCTGGCCCATCCATGCGGTTAAAACCGGCGATGTGGTCAACATCGGCAAACGCAACATCCACTTTGTGGAAACGCGCATGCTCCACTGGCCGGACAGCATGTTCTCCTACATCCCAGAAGACAAGCTGCTGATCAGCAACGACGCCTTCGGACAGAACATCGCCTCCAGCATGCGCTTTGCCGACGAGGTTGACCGCACCGGCCTTGAGCTTGCCATTGAGGAATACTACTATAATATTGTTCTGCCCTTCTCGCCGCAGGTTACCAAAACCATTGAGCTGGCCGAGAGCATGGGGCTGGATATCGACATGATCGCCCCTGACCACGGTCTTATCTTCCGTAACAAGGAAGACGTAGGCTTTATCCTGAACAAGTACCGCGAAATGGCAGAGCAAAAGCCGCAAAAACGCGCTTTGATTTTTTACGATACCATGTGGCACAGCACCGAAACTCTGGCCTACCAGATCGGCAGCGGCCTGGAATCCGTTGGCGTGCCTTACCGGATCATGTTCCTCAAAAACCACCACCACAGCGAGATCATGACCGAACTGGCCCGCTGCGGCGCGGTTATTGCCGGTTCGCCCACGCATAACAACGGCATTCTGCCCACTGTGAGCGCCGTACTTAGCTACATGAAGGGACTGCGCCCGCAAAACCGCGTTGGCGGTGCCTTTGGTTCGTTCGGCTGGTCCGGCGAATCCGTAAGAACCATCACCGAATGGCTCGAATCCATGAAGATGGACCTGCCGTCCGAACCGGTAAAATGCCAGTACCGCCCCACCCCGGAAGCCCTGCAGGCCGCCGTGGAACTTGGACGCAAGGTTGGTCTGGCCCTGATTGACAAGGTGAACGGAAAGTAGAGTTGCAAGGATTATTACGGAATGCCT
>JAJDJF010000075.1 GCA_030267065.1 Desulfovibrio sp. OttesenSCG-928-C06
TTACGCGCAGCGCCGGGCGAGAGCAGGGAGAGCCCGTTCTCATCTTCGGCGGTGAGCAGCATTCCGTTTGATTCGACCTTACGGATTTTGCGTGGCGGCAGGTTAGCGACAACGATAACCTGTTTCCCGCAGAGTTCCTCAGGCTTGAAGAATTCGGCAATGCCGCTGACGATGCTGCGCGGTTCGGCCTCGCCAACGTCAACCTTGAAGCAGAGCAGCTTGTCCGCGTCCGGGTGTTTCTCGGCGCTGAGGATGGTGCCTACGCGCAGGTCGAGCTTCTGGAAGTCCGTAAACTCGATGTTGGCGATGGCGTCTGTGGCGGCTTCTTTTGAGCCTGCATCCTTGGCAGCGGCCTTGGCTTTTTTGTCTTCTTTGGGCTTGGCCTCCTGCTTGATCTGCTCAAGACGCGGGAAGAGGTTGGAGGCGGCGGCGAGTGTGGTGCCGGGCTTGAGGCTGCCGAATGATTCGGCCTCGGCCTCGAGGTTGACGCCTCCGGGCAGTCCGAAGTCGGCAGCGGAGTCATTGAAGCTTTGTCCGAGCTGTTCCAGCATTCTGGAGGCGCTGGCGGGCATAATGGGCCAGAGGTGCAGGGCGATTTTGCGCATGCATTCCAGCAGCGTGTACATGACAGTGCCAAGCTCGGCGGTTTTGTTTTCCTTGAACAGCACCCAGGGGGCGGCGGTATCAACGTATTTGTTCAGGGCGCGCACGAGGTCCCACAGGCTATCCAGCGCACCGGAAAATCGAAAATTATCGAAAAGTGACTGATAGTTCCGCAAAGATTCGGTTGCCAAGGCCTGAATGCGCTTTTCTTCCTCTCCGTAAGCGCCCGGTTCCGGGGTCACGCAGGCAAAGTACTTGGCGTTCATGGAGAGCACGCGCGAGAACAGGTTGCCGAGGTCGTTGGACAGGTCGGCGTTCTGGCGCTGGATCAGCCCTTCTTCGGTGAAACTGGCGTCGTTGCCAAAGTGCATCTCACGCATGACAAAGTAGCGGAAAACGTCCAGTCCGTAGGTATCGATCATCTTGAGCGGGTCGATTACGTTGCCGAGCGACTTGGACATTTTGGTATCGCGCACCAGCCAGTAGCCGTGCACGTTAAGGTGGCGGTACACGTCCAGACCGGCAGACTTGAGCATGGTGGGCCAGAAGATGGCGTGCGGCTTGAGGATATCCTTGGCAATGATGTGCTGGGCAGCGGGCCAGTATTTCTTGAAGGTATCGCCGCTTCCCGGCCCGTCCGGGCCTTCGGCCCAGTCCAGCGCGGTTATGTAGCTGACAAGGGCGTCAAACCAGACGTAGCAGACGTAATCCTTGTCAAAGGGCAGTTCGATGCCCCAGGTGAGGCGGCTTTTGGGGCGGCTGATGCAGAGATCTTCCAGCTCGCCGGAATCCAGCAGGGCCAGCACTTCGTTGCGGTAGCGTTCCGGGCGGATAAAGTCCGGGTTGCCGAGAATAAATTCCTTGAGCCAGCCGGAGTATTTGGACATGCGGAAGAAGTAGTTCTTCTCGCTGATGAACTCGGGTTTGGTGAGGTGCTGCGGGCAAGTGCCGTCTTCCAGCAGTTCCTTTTCGGTGTAGAAGCGCTCACAGCCGTAGCAGTAGTGCCCGCCGTACTCGCCAAAGTAGATGTCGCCCTTGTCGTAGACGATTTGCAGGAACTTCTGCACGTTGGCTTTGTGTACGGTGCTGCTGGTGCGGATAAAGCGGTTATGATCCACGCCGAGTCTGGGCAGCAGGGCCTGAAACTCCGCGCTGACCCCATCGGCAAGCAGCTGGGGAGTAAGGCCCTGTTTTTCGGCAGCCTGCACGATTTTATCGCCGTGCTCATCGCTGCCGGTAATCATGCGGCTGTCCTTGCCGCTCAGGCGCTGGTAGCGGGTAACGCAATCCGTAAGCGTGCTGGTGTAGGCATGGCCCAGATGCGGCTTGGCATTGACGTAATAGATGGGCGTGGTGATGTAAAAAGTCTGCTTGTCGCTCATACTCTATGGGTCCTTTTGGTCATTTGAAATGAGTGCCTCCGGCGGCTTAAGAAGGGTGCTACCCTCCTTAAGAATCCTCCCGGCAGGGGGTTCCTTTTCAGATTAGTTCGACCTCGTTTCACTCGGTACGAACGGCCCCTGCACCCCGCAGGGGCGTTTTTAAAACTGCCTTTGGGGGGGGCTAAAAAGATGGATTTTGTTCCCCGGCAAGGAAAAGCCAAATTTCAGTCCAGGGATAGTACTCTCACGGTACAGCCCTGGACTGAAATTTGGCTTTGACGCAGTCCAGGGGGCAAAAGACGCTTTTTAGAAACAGCCCTTAGCGCCGGTTGCGATCCGGGCGCGGTTTCCTGTCGCCACGACCGCGGTTCTGCGCGTAGCGGGAGCCGGGAAGCCCGAAAATGGACTTATCCGCGCCGCTGGTTGCCGGACCGGACTCATCATGAGCGTCGGAGCCGGTTTCTGTATCCGCAGGTTTTATGTTCTGGACGGCTTCAAAATCAGGCTTGTCTGCACCAAAAGCCAGTCCTGCCGATACCGGGCCTGTTGCCAAATCGCGCTCATTGTTGCGTGAGGCAAGGTTCGCCTGCACATCAGATGAGGCTGCTGACGCTGTTACCGGCAAAGCTTCCGGCATGGTATTGGTATCGATAGCTGGGCGGGATTCGCTGCCGGCCTGTTCGGGGCGTTTGTCGCGCCACTCGCGGTTACCGTCAGCTCCGCGCTGGCGCTGATCCCTGTTGCCGTGTCGCTGATCCGCATGCGGTTCAACGTGCTGCTCGTGGCGCTGGTCCGGGCGCGAATGCCGCCCGCGGTCAGTCCGTTCGTTACGTTCTGTGCGCTCCTGCTGCGGTGCGGAATCGTCTGCTGCATCGTGGCTGTGCTGCGCTCCGTCAACGCGTTTATCCCGGTAGCCGGAAGACTGGTCGCGCTCCTGCGTGTGGCGTTGATCCCTGCTGTTGTAGCGATCCGCCCGATCTGTACGACCTGCCCTATCTGACCGGTCCGTGCGATCCTCCCGGTCCGCTCGTTCTGGGCGGTCCGTGTGATTTGGGCGCTGTTCATGCCGCGAATCCGGACGCTGGCCTGAGCGCGGCTGGCCACCTTCAGGGCGTTCACCACGCTGCTGATGCCTGCCCTGCGTCTGGGCTTCCTCCCCGGCTGCCGGGTCGTGGCTGCCGTGGTTTCTTGGACGGGATCTGCCGTCGTCACGGCGCGGGCGTCTTTCTCGATGCTCGCGCTGGTCGCGGTGTTCTCCGCGCTCTCCGTGCGCATCAGGCAGGCTGTCCTGACGGTGCGGCTCCAGAGCTTCCCATTCGTCCAGCTGCATTTCGCGCTCTTCGTTGTTTTCGTCAAGCGTGAAGATACTCTGGCGGAAAAGGTTGGCGCGCAACACGCGCATGGTTCCCTGCGTGGTGCTGTAGCGTTTGCCGATTTTGGGGCTGCGCTTGTGGAATTCCTCGTAATTTTCCTGCTCGTAAGCCAGACAGCAGAGCAGGCGTCCGCAGATGCCGGAAAGCTTGGCCGGGTTCAGGAACAGGTTCTGTTCCTTGGCCATCTTGATGGTAACCGGCGCGAACTTGCGCAGGTAGCGGCGGCAGCAGCAGGTCATGCCGCAGTTGCCAACCGCGCCGATCATCTGGGTTTCGTGGCGCACGCCGATTTGCCGCAGTTCGATGCGGGTATGGTAGTTGCGCACCAGATCCTTGACCAGCTCGCGGAAGTCGATGCGGGCCGGGGCCGTGAAGTAGAAGATAATCTTGCTGCGGTCGTGCAGCACTTCCACGTCCACCAGCTTCATATCCAGCTCGCGTTCGCGGATGCACTCCTTGCAGTAAAGACGGGCGCTGGCAGCCAGAATGCGGTTATCTGCCGCGGCTGCTATGTCCTCTGGCCCGGCAAGGCCGGTAATGGGCTTGATTTCAACTTCTTCGCCGTCATCGGTACGGATTTTCGGCAGTGGAACGCGCAGGCGTCTGGCTGTGGCAACCTCGCCAAGGGCAACGCCCTGATCGGTTTCCACCAGCACCTTGCTGCCGGGGCGGATATTTTCGTTACCGGCCCGGAAAAAATAAACCGGCCCGTACTGGCTGAGCTTGAGCCCGAGAACCAGTTCGGTTTCCTCAAGCATATCCTCTGCGCTGAACATGTCGCAGCCGGGGCAGGAGGAACAGCCTTCGTCACCGCCCTGCAAAACGCCCACAGCCGGAGGTTCCGGGGACGGGAGCGAGGGCATGCCACGCCAGGGAATCTCGGAATCGCTTACCGGCCCGTCCGGAAAATCCGTGGGCGAACCGGCAGGCAAATCAGCGGGCTGTTCGCTGGTCAGACCCGATGAAATGGGCGAAGTGGATGAAATATCTGCGGCAATACCGGCTGAACCTTCCCGCGCAGCATCGGGCGAAAAATCCGCGCTTGTTTCCGCAACAGATTCTTCAGCCTGCGGCGCGCAGCTGGAACCACTGTCCTGCAAGTCGGGCCGGGTACTGTCCGTATCTTCGTGGTTATGCACCTGGGGGTGCCTCCAATAATTCAAATATGTTTGTAAAACCGTTGCATAACTGTCTTTTGCCGCCGCAAACGCCGGAGAATACAGCGCGGAACAGGCGCAAATCTGAAATCACACAATTATGAGCCGAGCATAATAAAATCTTTTTCTTTTCGACTTTTCCAGCCGCTCTGTCAACAGTAATGCCCAATTTCGGCAAGTGTGGACAATACCCGGCCCCTGCCATATAAAAATAGAACGTTTCGTTCAAGCGGCCCCCACGGGCTGACTCCAAAGCATCCGGCGCTTCAAATGATTGCCAGCACAGGCAAAGCCGCCCTGAAATCATTTAACGACAAGAATTCGAAGACAAATACAAGCATAGCGCTTCAAGCGTGTAATGCCCAAAGCAATAACCAGCAGGAGAAGCACAGTGATAAACCGCGACGCAGCACTGGAAAAGCTGAAAAGCTACCAGCCGGACAGTTACCAATACCAGCACGCTCTTTACTCAGAAGCTATCATGCGCGCCATGGCCCCCCGCTTTGACGCCGACCCGGATGCATGGGGTCTGTGCGGCCTTCTGCATGACGTTGACTTTCCGCTTACCAAAAGCACCCCGGAGCAGCACGGCCTCAAGGCCAAGGAGCTTCTTGAAGGCTTTGAGGGAGTCGACAGCGAAATCATGCACGCAATCATGGCGCACAACAGCGAATATACCGGGGTGGAGCCGTCATCAAACCTCGACTACGCCCTGCGCTGCGCAGAAACCGTAACCGGCATGATCAGCGCCGCCGCCCTGATGCGCCCAACCGGTATGGAAGGCATGGAACCAAAAAGCATCAAGAAAAAGATGAAGGACAAAGCCTTTGCCGCTGCCGTTAACCGCGACAATATCCGCGAATGCGAAAAAATTGGGCTGCCGCTGGACGAGTTTCTGGCCATAGCCATCAAGGCCATGAGTTAAAAGATGATATACGCCAGAAGCCACAGGCTCTGGCGATAACCCATGAAGGAGAATAATATGAGCAAAGATATTTTGAACGGCATGATCGCTATCTACGACCGCGCCAATGGACTGCTGGAAAAATTTATCGAAATTTGCCCTGAAAAAATCTGGGCCGAACCCAAAGGCAAGTTCCCGGTATGGCAGCACGTTTACCACTGCTACTCCTCTGCCGGATTCTTCCTCGCTGGTGAAGGCAACAAGCCCGTTGATTCGCCCTTTGCCCCGGCTGTGGCCTCTTTTGATGAAATTCCCGCCATCCCCGGCGACAAGGCCACCATCGCCGCCTATGGCAAAGATATGGACGCCTTTATCCGCGCCTACTTCGCCACACTGAACGATGCGGATCTGGGCAAACTCAATGAGGGCCTCAGCGACCGCATCAAGGCCCCCATGAGCCACTCCGCAACCATCAGCCTGCTGATCGGCCACATCTTCTACCACTTCGGGCACTGCGACGCCGCCC
>JAJDJF010000076.1 GCA_030267065.1 Desulfovibrio sp. OttesenSCG-928-C06
AAAATAAACAGAGGTTCTTATGAGCAGCAGCTTGCCAATTGACCCGAGTGCGTCCATGAAGGCGGCGCAGGATCAGGAGATGGTGCGCCGCAAGATGGAAATCGATGCGATGCGCAAGCATCTCAGCCCCGGCCCTGACCAGAAGGAAAAGCTCCAGGATGCCTGTCAGGGGTTTGAAAGCGTCTTTATCCAGAAGCTCTGGGAACAGATGCGCAAAAACGTGCCGCAGGAAGGCTACCTGCACAGCAAGCAGGAAGCCATGTACCAGTCCATGTACGATCAGGAGTTCTCCAAGAAGATGGCTGAAGCAGGCGGCATTGGACTCGCGGACATGCTGTACGAGCAACTCGCTCAGTCTCTGGGCGAAAGCAGCCGCACAGTCAGCACCGGCATCAACACAGCATTGCCCAGGGTCTCGGCCACAGCTTCGCCTTCGTCAATGAAGTACGCTGCGGCAGGGGGCCAGACTACCGAAATCAAGCCGCTGTATGAGGATGTTGATGAAACCGCGCCGCTTGCCCAGCGCAAGTTTGAACTGGGCGGTGCAGACCCCAGACAGGGCTATGCCTTGCAGCGCAACCGCTTTGCGCCGCAACCGGCAGAAGGTCTGGTGGAAGGTCTTGATGAAAGCATGCTTGGCGACGGTCTTGGCAAGATTCCCGAAAACCCGGCTGGCGGATTTTTGACACAGGCTACGGGCGATGATCTGGATTTTGAATCCATCAGTCAGGCTATGCTGGCAGATGAACTGCAAGGCGGGCAGGCCGAGGCAGCGGAAGAACCGGTGGCAAGAGCGCCTATCTCCGTGTACGCGCAAGCTTTTAACCGCCGCCATTCCTCTGGCGTTTTGAGCGCGGAACAAAAGCGCATCCTTGATGACGCCGTCAGCGAAAACCTGCGCGCGGTCAGCCTTGCGCGCGGCGCAGCCTCGACCACCGCTTCGGCAGTGCAGGGGGCAGATGCCTCCAGAGGGCGCGGTTAAGGACTGCTTTTATGGGCTGTAGCTGTTGCGGCAGTAAATATCCCGCCAACTGGGGCGTTGGTGGTCGGCCGTTGCTGCAGTAAGGCAGCGGTGAACGCCCCGGCAGATACGGCAGTGCGCAGAGTGTTGGACAGGGTTGCCCTGCTGGTTGGGTTGAGTTTTGTGGAACGCTTCTTGCAATATCTTCGGCATGCCGGAACTTTCTGCCAGCCGCAAGCTGCCTGAAAACCGGCCAACTGAATAAAATTTTTGAACACAGCAAGTTATAATACAACGGAGTAGCGCCATGTACGCCCAGATTCTCGGTAACCTCACCCGCCAGGCCAAAGGCTTTGAACTCTTGGAACAGCTCCAGATTGAAGAGTTTGAGCTTCTGCTCAAGCGCGATGCGCAGGCCATCAGCTCTCTGGAATTTTCCATTCATGAGCTGCTGCGCCAGCTGGCTGTCGAGCGCGATGAACTCAAGAGCGTGATGCAGGGCACCAGAATTCTGGAATACGCCGGTATGCTCGAAGAGGAACAGGCCACCCAGATCAAGCTGCAATACGCCCTGATTGACAATGGCGAACAGCGCTGCGCGCGTCAGGCCGAGAAGAACACTTCGCTGTCCCTGAGCCTGCTCGACAAGAGCCACGAAGTGATGAATTTTCTGTACGATCAGGTACAGCCCAAGCAGACTGATGTTTACAGTGCCAAGGGCTACATGGCCAAGCAAAGGCCGCAGGCCGCCATTCTTAACGGGAGACTCTAATGGCTTCCAGCGTTAACTCTCTGCTCAGCATCGGTAACGGAGCCCTTTTCGGCTCGCAGACCGCACTGCAAACTACCGGTAATAACATCGCCAACGTTAACACGGCGGGTTATTCCAGGCAGACAGTGCGGTTTGAGGCATGGCCGTCGCTTGACTACCAGCCGGGCCAGATGGGGCAGGGCGTTCGCGCCGCCGAGGTTATGCGCCACTTCGACAAGTTCGTTGAGCGCAGCTACCTGAACTCGTTCTCCACCCAGAACCGCTGGTCGGCCATGGCCGAACAGATGCGCAGCGTGGAATCGGTGTTCAACGAATCCACCGGCCTCGGCATCAACAATCTTCTTTCCGAATTCTGGAACGGGTGGGAAAAGCTTACCCAGTTCCCGGATGACATGGCCGCGCGCGAAGCATTGATCGGCAAGGCCCAGAACCTTGTTGAATCCATGCGTACCGCCGGGTACACCATGGGCAACATCCGCGACCGCGTTGACGGAATGATCAGCGAGCAGATCGACACTGCAAACTCCCTTATGGAAGAGATTGCTTCGTTGAACCGCCAGATCAACATGCATTCCGCGCCCGGCAACAACCCGAACAGCCTGCTTGACCTGCGCGACCAGAAGGTACGCGAGCTTTCGGCCATCATTGACGTGGACGTCATTGACAAGGGCGACGGCAACTACATCGTCAACACCAAGGCCGGTCATACGCTGGTTGACGGCACCGAGTCCTTCAAGCTGAACTTCGGCAGCGGTGGCGTTTATCAGGAACCTAGACCCTACACCGA
This sequence comes from Desulfovibrio sp. OttesenSCG-928-C06, assembly GCA_030267065.1. Taxonomy (GTDB): domain Bacteria; phylum Desulfobacterota; class Desulfovibrionia; order Desulfovibrionales; family Desulfovibrionaceae; genus WRHT01. The sequence goes on from JAJDJF010000076.1 coordinate 2,521, forward strand.
ATTTGACGGCACTGTCGGCTACAACGGTACCGATGGCTACGAGTACACCCTTGAATTCGTAGACCCTGCCACTGTAGGCACGCCCGCCTATCCCGGCGGTAACGGCAATGCGGCCGGTTCGCTTGGTAACGCGCAGTACCGCGTATCCCTTGATGGCGGCAGAACCTGGATCAAGGACGAGAACGGCAACGACAAGCTGTTCACCGCGCGCGATCTGAACTCGCCCGGCGGCGACCCGAACAACGTCAAGGATCTGGATATTTACTTCCAGGCCGGAACCAACAACAATTTTCATGTTGGCGACAAGTTCGTCATCGTGCCCAAGAGCAATCTGGAATGGGTAACGCCCACCGGCGGCCCCATGAACATCAGCCCGCAGCAGTACGCGGACGGCACCGACAACTACTACCGGGCCACCGGCGGCAGTCTGGGCGGCCTGTTCATGTTCCGCGACTACCAGCTGAGCGATACCGAAGACCAGTTCGACATGTTCGCGCAGGAACTGATCTGGCAGGTAAACCGCATTCACAGTCAGGGTTCCGGGCTTGAAAACCTGCAAAGCGTGCTGGGCAGCTACAGCGTTGCCAACTCCGGCGTTGCAATGGGTGCCGATAACTCCGGCCTGATCTGGAAGGACAAGCTGCAGGAAGGCAACTTCACCATCGCCCTGTACGACCAGAACGGCAACCCGATGGTCGCCAACCCCGGCAGTGAGGCCGGCCTGAAGATCAACTTCGATCCTACCTCGACCGCCGCCTACACCACATCCGGGCCGCCACCGCGCACTGTTCAGGCAGGCAGCCTTGAAGCTCTGGTGGACATGATCAACAACGCCACCTTTGTGGATGCCAATGGCGTCACCCAGACCATGGGCGACTATGTTACCGCGTCCATCGTCAACAACCAGCTCAAGCTGGACACCAACATGACGACCAACGCGGGCGGTACCTTCGGGGTGGGCAACGATACCAGCGGCGTGCTGGCCGGTATGGGCATCAACACCTTTTTCACCGGCACCAACGGTCGCGATATCGCCGTGAACAGCGACATCGTCCAGAACCACAACCTGATTAACGCCGCGCACATCAACGGCGCAGCCGAAGCTAACCGTGGCGACGCCACCATTGCCAAGCAGATTGCGGATCTGGCCAAGAATACCGTTGAGTTCAGCAACTGGAACGGGCGCAAGACCACCCAGACCCTCGGCAATTTTTACGGTTCCCTCGTATCCAGTGTTGGTAGCAAGACCCAGGTTTCCGAGTTCCAGCAGGCTACCACCACTGTGGTTGCCAACGAGCTGGAAGACCGCCAGAGCGAAGTGGCCGGGGTAAACCTTGACGAAGAAATGACCAACCTGATCAGATTTCAGTCCTCATACAAGGCGGCAGCAAAGTTGATCACCACTGCCGACCAGATGCTGCAAACAATTATCGGACTCAAGCAGTAGCAGCGGGTTTAAGGAGTTAGCCATGGCATTACGCATATCACAGCGCATGATCTACTCGAACATGAGTTACGGGATGAACAACACCCTGAGTGGGTTAATGAATCTGCACGAGCAGAACACAACCCAGAAAAAGGTGAACCGTCCGGCAGACGACCCTTATGCCACTGCCCAGATTATGCAGTCGCGCAATACTCTTGCTTCCATTTCGCAGTACACCGACAACCTGAACATGGCCAAGGGCTGGATTTCGTCCTGCGACAGCACGCTTGAACTGGTGCAGGAACAGCTTGTTGACCTGCAGACCATTTTGCAGCAGGGCGCTACCGGCCACCTGAGCGAAGATCAGCGCAGGGACCTCGGCTTCCGGGCCCAGAGTATTCTGGACCAGATCATCAACCTGTCCAACACACAGTTTGGCGGCCGTCACATTTTCAGCGGCCACAAGACAGATGCCAGCGCGTATACCCGTGCGCTCGGCGCGTTCTCCAAGGATTCGAATCTGGATGGCGTGTCCTACCGGGCCACCGGCGATACCAGCAGCACCGTGCTGATTCAGGTTGACCAGAGCGTGCCTGCGGGTACTCCCATTACCGACCTGGCCACCGGCGCATACACCCCACCATTCCGTTACAGCAACGATGGCGGCAATACCTGGCAGGACGGCACCTGTGCTCTGGTGAACGGCAATGTTGTTTTCAACGCGGGGGCCGTAAAGCTGGAAGCTATTGATGCCAGCGGCACCGCTGTTGTGGGCGGGGTTGACCCGGACAACGCCAAGGCTACAGACAACGGCACCTGGATTTACGTCAGCCCCACAGCCCAGTATCAGGGCGACACCAAGGGCGTGAACATTGTGCAGCAGTATCCGCCGATACCGGGCTCATTTACCGGTGGGCAGGCTTACGGCAATTTTTCCAAGGATACGGCGGTGCGGCTTGATAACGTAAGCGGCACAACTGTTGAGTATTCGTACAGCATCGACAACGGGGCCACCTGGACTTCTGCCAAGGTTCCGCTTGGCACTGCGCCGCAGCCCTCAACCCTGTACATCCCCGGCGGCTATCTTGACCTTGATAGCGTCACTGCCGCAGATGTGGGCAAGCAGCTTATCGTAAAGCCGTACAGCGCCGATATTGAACTGAGCATCGGCAGTAACGCCAGCATCGTGGTCAACAACGTTGGTCTGGATGTTTTTGGCGGCCTGTTTCAGGCTCCGTTTGACGAAGCCAGCGGTCCGCAGCCTGTTAACGGCTACGGCAAGGACCTGTTCGGGCTTGTAAGCAAGGCTATTGCCGCCCTGGAAACCAACTCGCAGGAAGGCTGCCAGCAGGCGCTTGGTGAACTGGAAGGCACAATGGAATATGTGCTGGGCTACCGCACGCAGGCCGGTTCGCGCGCCAACCGCGTAACCTCCATTGAGAACCAGCTTGAGTTTTTGAAGTATGACGAAGAAGGGCGGCTCAGCACCATTGAGGACGCGGACCTTTCCGAACTGCTCAGCAAGCTTTCGCAACAGCAGCTTGCCTACAACAGTGTACTCAAGTCATCGTCCATGATCATGCAGCTCAGCCTGATGAACTTCCTGTAAGCCGGGGCGCAGCGGGTTTGTCTTGCGCGGGGCGGTGGAAACCGTTAATAGATATCACTAGTTAATAGCTTTCGGGGTTGCCAAAGTAAAGAAAAGGGCGAATAGCATCTCAAAGTTAAAATGCTCTAATGACATAGGAAAAAAGTATGCTTATACTTTCCCGCAGGGCTGGCGAAAGCCTGCACATTGGGGACCAGATAAAAATTACCGTCTTCAGCGTGCAGGGTAAACAGGTCAAGCTGGGCATCGATGTCCCGCCGGATACCCTTGTTTACCGCGAAGAAGTATACCTGCG
>JAJDJF010000077.1 GCA_030267065.1 Desulfovibrio sp. OttesenSCG-928-C06
CAAAATCAACGCAGTGGCCGAGCGCATCAGCTACTACGAGCGCGATTTGGCTGCTCTGGGCGGCAAGCGCCAGCAACTGGCGGAAGTTATTGTGGCCTTTAGCGGCAATATCCCGGCAACCGTTGACGTGGAATACTCTTACTATGCCTACGGCTGCGGCTGGCAGCCCGTATACGGCTTTGCGGCGGATCCGGAAAAGTCCAGCCTTGATTTCAGGCAGCAGGCCTATATCTGGCAGAACACCGGTCAGGACTGGAACGGCGCGCGCGTTGTTCTGAGCACCAAGGCCCCGGATTTCCGTCTGGCTCCCGGCAATCTGTACCCCTGGACCCTGTACCGGGAAGAAGAGGCCAAGCCGAATCAGGCCGTAAAAATGCAGGAATCCATGATGATGTTTGACGAGGAAATGGCAGCCCCCGCGCCCGCCATGCGCAGCATGGCCAAGGCAGCGGAACAGCCGGTTTCCATGCAGCGTTCCAGCCATCTGGAGTGGGCGCTTGGGCCGCGCGTCATTCCTTCCGGCACGCCGGTCACCCTGACCTTGCAGGAAGACAAGTGGCAGGCGGAGTTCTACTACACCCTGCGCCCGAGCCTTGGCACAGAAAGCTTTGTAACCGCAAAAGTCAAACTGCCCAAGGCGGTGGAGCTTTCCAACGGGCGGGCCGTCTTTACGCTGGACAAGCGTCTTTGTGGCACCAACAACAACTTCTCGGCCAACAGCAACGAGTTCGAGCTTTACTTCGGCACTGACGACCGCGTGACAGTAGAAACGCTCGACCTGCTCAAGCAGCGCGGCAAGGAAGGATTCTTCACCACCACCAATACCTTTAACTGGGAATGGCAGTTCACGGTCAAGAACAGACGCGACCGCACCATCACCATTCGCCTTGAAGATCCCATGCCGCAGGCGGCCGACTCTTCCATCAAGATCAAAAACGACTCCAGCCCCAAGCCGGAGAAGGAAAAGATGACCTACTTCTGGAAGGCCGACGTAAAAGCCGGGCAGGATCTGGTGATTACCCACAAGGTACATGCCAGCGCTTCCGGTGAGCAAAGACTGATTCCCGGGCGTTAAATCGCCACTGCCAGTATATCTGAAAGCCCCTGCCGTTTTTACGCGTGGGGGCTTTTTGATTTGCGGGGCAAAGCGCCTTTTACCTCCTGACGATTCCAGGAGCTTTACGCGAGCGGAGAGCTGACTCATGGCATACCTGTTATGGCGCGGTGCCGCCTGTCGGTGCCAGTCGGCAGGGTCTGTGCAAGCCGGGGCAGGCTATAGTTTGCCAGTCTGTACCAGATTTAGTCATACTTGCCGGTCGGGGCTGTCAGGGGCTGTTCGGGGCTGGCCGGGGCCGGGCGGCATTGCCTGCGCCAATCTAAAATGATATCATTGCGATTAACGTCTGAATGCCTGAGACACCTGATAACCACTGACATCAAAAGCAAAATGACGGACTGCCTGCGCGCAGTCCACTGCTTTAGAGACAGCCCGCCGGGTGGTCTACCTGAACCGTCCTGATTTTGCCGGAGAGCCCGCGAATGTTTTTTCCTGTAGCCGGAATAGAAGTCAACCCGCTGCTGCCCCCACTGGTGGCGCTGGTGGTTTCGTATTTCTGCTCCATGGCGGGTATTTCCGGTAGTTTCCTGCTGCTGCCGTTTCAGGTTTCCGGGCTGGGCTACACAGCCCCTTCCGTCAGCGCCACCAACCAGTTTTTCAATATCATCGCGACTCCGGGCGGCATTTACCGCTACCTGCGCGAAGGGCGCATGCTCTGGCCTCTGGCTGCGGTGCTTCTGCTCGGCACCTTTCCCGGCGTTTTTATCGGCGCGCTGATCCGCGTAACCTGCCTGACTGAAGTCTCCAGATTCAAGCTGTTTGTGGCTCTGGTTCTGGTTTACATAGGCTACCGCCTGACCGTGAGCCTGTTCGCAGGACGCAGCGGCAAGAATCCGGGGAGTGCTGGCAGCACAGGCGACTCAAGCGACTCTTGCAACTTGGGCACGCAGGAAAGTTCGGCTTGTGCAAACGGCCTGAACGAGCCGGACAACTCTACCGCACCAAAGTCTGCCGCCCAAAACTGCGGCCCGATGCGGCTCAAAATCACCAATGCCAGGCTCACGCCCACAAGCATCAGCTACGATTTTGGCGGCGACAGCTTCAGCGTGCCCACCCGCAAAATATTCCTGATCAGCCTTGCAATCGGCACGGTGGGAGGAGTTTACGGCGTTGGTGGCGGATCGATGATCACCCCGGTACTGGTATCGCTTTGCAGCCTGCCAATCTATACGATCACGGCGGCTTCGCTGCTGGCAACCTTTGGCACTTCTGTATTCGGCGTGCTGTTTTTCTTGCTGCTGTCCGGCTTTTTTCCGGAACGCGCCATTGCGCCGGACTTTCTGCTCGGCCTGCTGTTCGGGCTTGGCGGGCTGGCCGGGATGTATCTGGGCGCGCGCACACAAAAATTCATTCCGGCGCATTACATCAAGTGGGGCATGGTTCTGGTTATATTCGCAACAGCCGCGAAGTACCTTATTGATTTTGCAACAGATTTTTAGGGCGGTTTTTTAGTATACCTGCATGGCCACCGTCAAACCGGTGCAAAAAAATAATCACAGGGCAGTTTTGCCTGTCATCAGGCAATTATCCTGAAACAAAAATACTCCAGACTGCCGGTTGCACTCCGGCAGAATAACCCAGCTTAAAAGGCTATAGAGTAAAGTGTAATGAGCATCCAGCAACCGTCAAAACGTGCCGGAAACATTGTAAAAAAAAGTAACGCAGCCATACGCATGGGCCGCCGCGTGTCGCGCCAGCCCTATGGGCAGCGCCGGTTTATGCCACGCAATATGATCCTGCTTGTTCTGGTCATTGTTGCGCTCGTTGGCGCGTATTCCTACGGGCGCGGCAAGGTGGTCAAGATTGGCGATGGTGATACGGTCAGCATCCTGAACAGTGACGGCAGTTTCGGCAAAATCCGGCTCTACGGCATCGACTGCCCGGAAAACGGACAGCCGGGCGGCGCAGAAGCTGCGGCCTTCACTTCAGATCTGGCCTTTCTTGAGGAAGTAAAAATAACCACGGTGAACATTGACCAGTACGGCCGCACGGTCGGCATGGTGCATTTGCCGAACGGGCGCATGCTCAACGAGGAACTGCTGCGCAACGGGCATGCCTGGGTTTACCGCGCTTACTGCAAGGAACCGTGGTGCGCAAGCTGGCTGCAACTTGAGCGTCAGGCCAAAGCGGAGAGAAAGGGGCTGTGGGCACAAAAAAAGCCAACTCCACCGTGGGAATGGAGAAAAAAGAACAATTCCAGAAGATAATTGGCGGTTTTTTCCAAACTGCCCCCATTGCATCTAAAAACATTTATGCAATGACAAGGCCGCTATAAAAACGATGCCAAGGACATAATAAAAGCGCCGGAAATCCCTATTCATCAGGTTTTCCGGCGCTTTTGCACGCTCCCACAGGGAACTTATCAATCAAGAGGCCTGAATGTCGACACTACCTAAACAAAGCGGACAATATCTTCCAGCGGCTTGCGGGCTTTTTCGCGAATTCTGTCCTTGGACGGATAACCAAGGGCGATAAGTCCGCCAAAACGCTTGTCAGCCGGGATATCCAGCAGCTCGCACAGGCGCTCGCGGTCATAAAGGCCAAGAACGCAGCTACCGATACCCTGCTCTTCAGCCGCCAGAGTAATGCACATTATGGCTGCGCCCATGTCACCCTTGGCAAAGGTCTGGCTGTCAAAAACCTTGCGAACAGCCGGAATCAGCACAGCGTGTTCTTCCAGAACAACGATGAAGGCTTTGGCACCGGCCATATACTCGTTAACGCCAAGCTGCATGGCGGCCTTGGCAACTTCCGGTACGATGGCCGGATCTTCCACTACCACAAAGCTCCAGGGCTGCGCGTTGCAGCCGGAGGGAGCAAGACGGGCCGCCTCAATGCACTTTACCAGTTTTTCATGCTCAACAGGCTTGTCCGCAAAGCTGCGGCAACTCTGACGTCTTTTGCACAACTCAAAAAAATCGCTCATAACGTTCTCCTGTCTTATTCAGTAGTTATAGCTTTTACGCAAAAACTTTTCTGTACCAAGCACGCGATAATCCAAACGCTAAATCGCTGCCCTACAATGATTATTACTCCGGCAGGCCGGTCTGATCCTCAATCTCAACACCGGGCGGCGGCGTAAAGGCGAAATCCGCATCAGGTATATCAACATTGAACTTGATCCCGTCAAGCTGCACCTGATTGCGGTTTCCGTAAAAGTCACGAATCAGAATGCGCCGGATGATGGCGCTATCTTTCTCCAGCCAGATGGTGGCCTGCATCAGGCTCATGCTCGGCTCGTGCGGGTCCAGTTGCAGGCAGGCAAAGTCGTCCTCACCGGGAAGCACCGTAATATCAAAGGACTCCGCAAGGCTGGAGAGGCCGAACAGCACGCGCAAAAAGGCGTTCTTGTCGTCCATGGCCGCCAGCGGGTACTTGTAGGCCAGTTCCTCATCCGGAATATACTGCCAGATTTCCTTGTCCGTTACCAGAAGCAGCTCTTCCGCCGGAGGGTTGGTGGCCCAGCGCACCAGCAGCGGTTTGCGGAAGGAAATGGTGCCGGAGCGGGTTTCGCTCACGCCGCTTTCGCCATGAGTGATGAACTGCTCAAAAGAAGCCTGCAACGAGTTGAAATCAGCGTAGCGCTTTTGCACAGCGGCTGACCATTGCCCCGGAGTTTTTGCGGCTGCCGTGGCAGAAGCGGGCGCAAGCCAGAACAGGCAGGCGCAAATCAGACAAAAAGCTAACAAAAACCGTTGCAGCGCAACAACTCTGAAGCCTGCCGGATTTTTTATATTTGAAAATGACATATGATTTTATTCTCCTGACAAACCTTTAATCACCGTCTTAGAGCATTTCAAGTGTGAATGCCCTAGCGGACCACGCGCGGCTTGCTGCCGTCTGCCGGGCCGATGATGCCGTCCTGCTCCATCTGCTCGATATAACGCGCCGCGCGGTTAAACCCGATGCGGAAGCGGCGCTGGATGAGCGATATGGAAGCCTTGCCCTGCGAGCGCACAAAATCAACAGCCTCGTTATATACCGGGTCGCGGCTGATATCATCCGAAGCGCCGCCGCTACCGGAACCATTGCCGCCGCCATCGCTCTCTGCGCCCCACTCGGCAAAATCAACCTGATAATCGGGCTTTTGCTGGGCGCGCCAGTAGTCAGCCACGGCAGCCACATCGTCATCAGGTACAAAAGCGCCGTGCAGACGCTGCAAACGCCCGCCAGCCGGTTTGAAAAGCATGTCACCGCGCCCAAGCAGGTGTTCCGCGCCCACGCCATCAAGGATGGTGCGCGAATCGTGCTTTGACGTAACCTGGAACGAAATACGGCAGGGGAAGTTGGCCTTGATCAGACCGGTAACAACATCCACGCTGGGCCGCTGGGTGGCGATAATCAGATGAATACCGGCAGCACGGGCCAACTGGGCCAGGCGCACAATGCTGGTCTCCACCTCTTTACCGGCAGTAAGCATCAGGTCGGCAAGCTCATCAATGATAACAACCAGATACGGCATGGGCTGGAGGTCGGCCAGATTGGACGGGCGGTTGGCCCCCATGTCCTTGAGCTTCTGATTGTAGGAGGCAACGTTGCGCACGCCAAGACGCGCGATATCGTTGTAACGCCGCTCCATCTC
>JAJDJF010000078.1 GCA_030267065.1 Desulfovibrio sp. OttesenSCG-928-C06
TGTTTGCGAAAATTTGGAATTTTGCGGCTATCAAAAATGCCTGCGATAAACTAAAAAGCGGCGGCTGCCTTAAGGCAACCGCCGCTTTTTTGCGTCAAATTTCAATATGGAAAAAGTCCGGCCCGTCCGCATGGGACATGTCCGGTGATGCCGCCCGCAACGCTCTACACTTGCGGGCACGTCTATATCGCACGCCAAAGCAGGCAGACTTGAAAAAATCTACTTACTTGTGGTGTACCTAAAAAGAACCAAGCAGCTTTGAGGCTATGTCGCGGCTGTCGATATTGTAGGTGCCGGAGTTGATGCGGGCCTTGATGGCGTCCACACGATCCTGGCGTACCTCGGGCGCGTTGGTAGCTTCCTGTGTCACCACGTCCCTGAGGGCCGAGGTGGACAGGCTTACCTTGTCGCCGCTATCGGCAGGCGTGGCCTGCGTTGCGCCGGTATTAACCTTGAAGCCTCTGGAGTCGGCCTTGCCGGCCTTGTCCAGATCCGTACGGTTAAGGTACGGGTCCAGGTTATTTATGTTATTCTTGATTTCCATGATCTTCTCCTTAGCACAACCCGGTACGGTAATACAGTATTTTAGTTGCAACTGCCATATTACAACATTGTCTCAGATACTGTTTCCCGCGTTAAATCCAATAAAAGTCCCATTATTCTGTGCTTCTCGTCTGACGAGACCTGCACGGTGGAACCGTCTTCCTCCTGGCGCATGATTCTAAAATCAATCTCGCCCGGTGGGTATTGGAACAAGTACTTGCCGTCCAGTTCATCATCCAGCCGCTGCCGGACTTCCTGAACAACAGGATTGTCGCTGCCGGTAAAAATAAGGTTCTCCACTACTTCCCGGGAAATCCGGTCCACCATCATTCTGCGCTGGACGTCCGGTGCGGGCAATTGCTCGTGACCGGAGGCCAGCCCCATGAGCTGGTTGTAGCGGGATAGCCTTCTTGACGATATGAGTTGCCTGCCATATTGCAACAACATATGTCGCGTATAGAACGATCGCGTATCCATATGTATCCCCTCACGCCTCTTATCGGACCATCCCAATAGAGCTTTAGGGGAAAAAATAACTTTTTTCGGATACGCTTTTCCGTTACTCTCCGACTCCGGCCTGCGAATGACCGCAAAGCCGCGCAACCCTTACAATAGATGTAAAAATGCTAACTTATCCGCAAATATCTCCAGAAATTTTCAGCATCGGCCCCCTGAGCGTGCGCTGGTACGGCCTGATGTATGTGCTGGGCTTTTTGTCCGCATGGATACTCGGACGCCGCCGCGCACGGCAGCAAAAAAAATTCGGCGGCCCTTTCAGCCTCCAGCAGTTCGACGATGTGCTGGTCTGGGGGCTGTTCGGCGTAATCGTAGGGGCCAGACTCGGATATGTGCTTTTTTACCAGTTCTCCTTCTACCTCGATAACCCGCTGGAAATATTCATACTCACACGCGGCGGCATGTCATTTCACGGCGGGCTTATCGGCGTTATCCTCTTCCAGTGGATAGCCGGAAGACGCTACGGCTCGCCGCTTTTACGCACCATGGACTTTGTGGCTCCGCTGGTGCCGCCGGGCCTGTTCTTTGGGCGCATCGGCAACTTTATCAACGCGGAATTGTGGGGAAGACCCACCACGCTGCCATGGGGAATGATTTTTCCGGACCGGGAAGCAGGCCCCCTGCCAAGGCACCCTTCCCAACTCTACGAAGCCGCGCTTGAAGGCGTGCTCCTGTTCATCATTCTCTGGCTGTACTCCGCCGGTACCAGACGCGGTTCCAAAATAGTGCCGCGCCCCACCGGGGCGGTCAGCGGACTCTTTCTTATCGGCTACGGCTCGTTCCGCTTTATAGTGGAATTTGCAAGAGAGCCAGACGCGCACCTCGGCTTCCTGCTGGGCGACTGGCTGACCATGGGGATGCTCCTGTGTCTGCCCATGCTGGCCCTTGGCGTGTTTTTGCTTTGCTGGGCCTACAGAAAGAAAAACTGAGCATAAAACGCAATCTCCGCACTTTGCAGCTTTTCAATTTCAGTATATTGTGCCGCCATGCAAAACGAGACCATTCTTCAACCCGGCACTTTCAAGCTCAAAGCCACGGACGGCAAGGCCCGGCGCGGCGAACTGCATACCGCGCACGGTGTGGTGCAAACCCCTATCTTCATGCCCGTGGGAACCGTGGGCAGCGTCAAGGCCATTGCGCCGGACGATCTTGAAGCTATCGGGGCCGAGATAATCCTTGGTAATACCTACCACCTCTACCTGCGCCCCGGTGACGAACTGGTGGCCAGACGCGGCGGTCTGCACGGCTTTACCTCGTTCAAAAAACCGTTCCTGACCGATAGCGGCGGCTTTCAGGCCTTCTCGCTTTCCGATTTGCGCAAAATCAGCGAGAACGGCGTGGAGTTCCGCTCGCATCTGGACGGCTCCAAGCATATGTTCACGCCGGAAAAGGTGGTGCAAATCCAGCGCAATCTCAATTCCGACATCATGATGGTGCTGGACGAGTGCGTACCCTACAACACCCCCTACGACTACACCGCCCGCTCCATAAAACTGACCACCCGCTGGGCATTGCGCAGCCTTGAAGAAAAACGCAGACTGGGCGAAAACCCCATCGGCGGGCATTATCCGTCAAATATCGCAGGCAGCGCCCCCGGCTCCCGCCCCGGCCCAAGCCTTTATTCCGGGGCCAGCCACAACCTGATGTTCGCCATCACGCAGGGCGGCTTTTTCCACGACCTGCGCGCCGCCTCGGTTGAGGAACTTGCGCCGCACGATTTTGACGGTTTCGCCATCGGCGGCCTATCCGTCGGCGAGCCGAAAAACGAGATGTACGACCTGCTGGCCCACACCGCGCCGCTGCTGCCCGCCGATAAACCGCGCTACCTCATGGGCGTTGGCACCCCGCGCGACATCATCACCGGCATCGCGCAGGGCGTGGATATGTTCGACTGCGTGCTGCCCACCCGCAACGCGCGCAACGGCACGCTGTACACCTCGCAAGGCAAGATAAACATCAAGCGCAAGGAATACGCAGAAGATGACGGCCCGCTGGACCCGGCCTGCAACTGCTACACCTGCCGCAACTTCTCGCGCGCTTACCTGCGGCATCTGTTTCAGGCCAAAGAAATACTCTCGTTCCGGCTGAACTCGCTGCATAACCTGACCTACTTCCTTGACCTTGTGCGCCGCGCCAGAACCGCCATCGAAGAGCAACGCTTCGCCAGCCTGCTGGCCGAAATAGAAGCGCTGTACCCGGAAGGCTAGGCGGAGAAGAGGGAGAGGGAGAAAGAAGAAGATTTTTTTGGGGTGGTTGGTGCCTCCGGCGGCTTAAGGGGGCTGCTCGCCCCCTTAAGAATCCCCTCGGCAGGAGCTAGCCCCTGCACCCGTTTATGGAGTATGACGCTTGCCGGTAACTATACGAATATCGGCGCTGGCGATGCTCCCGGATAATGAATTATCAACCACGGTACTCAGCATCAACGGCGATGTAATCTTCGCCCCAGGCAGTGTCAGCATCAGCCCGGATTGTTGCTAAATAACGAAACAGATCAAGCCTCCGCAAGCAATACCTACCCATTGCGGGGTCAAGGGGGTTCAACCCCCTTGCGGGTGCAGGGCAGCGCCCTGCCCGCCGGAGGCATTAACAGCCCTACAAAAATGCACATAAATCTACAGAACATTACCAAGTCGTTTGGCGAGCGCGATATCCTGTCGGACTTCTCTCTGGAGGTACAATCCGGGGTGCGCTTGTGCGTTGCCGGTCCCAATGGTTGCGGCAAATCCACGCTGCTCAAGATTATCGCGGGTGTCGAACCTTTGGACGCGGGCCGGGTAATCATCCCCAAGGGCGCGCGTCTGGGTTACGTCATGCAGGAATTGAACGAGACGGTCCTGCAGATTCCGTTGCTGGATTTTGTGCTGGAAGTACTGCCTGACTGGAGCGATTTTTGGCGCGACTGGGAAAAAGCCGCCGCAACGGGCGACGAGAGCGCGATTCTCAAGCTGACGCAGCGTCAGGCCGAGCTGGAACACTCTTACGGCTACAACCCGGAGCAGCGGGCCAAGATGGTGCTTTCCGGCCTTGGTTTTGACGAATCAAAGTGGCACATGCCGCTGAAGGCGCTTTCCGGCGGCTGGCGCGAACGCGCAAAGCTGGCCCGGGTGCTTACTGCCGGGGCTGACCTTTTGCTGCTGGACGAACCGACCAACCACCTTGACCTTGAGGCCGTGGAGTGGCTGGAAAACTTCCTGCTCGACTACAAGGGCGTTCTGATTTTTGTGGCGCACGACCGTGTGTTCATGGACAAAATCGGCACGCATCTTCTTTATCTAGGTGTGGCAAAACCAATGTACCGCAAGGGTTCGTTCACCCAGTTCATCGCCATGCAGGAAGAGGCCGAGGAGCAGCGTGAACGCGAGGCCACCCGTCTGCAAAACGAAATTGAGCGCAAGATGGATTTTGTGCGGCGCTTCAAGGCCAAGGCCACCAAGGCCCGGCAAGCTGCGTCGCGCCAGAAGATGGCCAAACGACTTGAAAAAGAGCTTGAAGGGCTGGAAGCGCCGCAAAAGCGCAAGGAACTGGACTTTGCCTGGCCGGAAGCGCCGCAGTCGGGCCGCAGTGTGCTTTCGGTGGCAGACCTGCGTTTCAGCTTTCCCGGCGATGATGAGCGCGCGCCGCGCCGCCTGTGGGACAGTCTGAGTTTTAATATCTACCGGGGACAAAAAATCGCGCTGGTTGGTCACAACGGCTGCGGCAAATCCACCCTGCTCAAGCTTATTGCCGCAAAGCTGGAGAAGGACGGCGGCAACATCGTCATGGACCCGCAGGTACGCATGGGCTACTTCAGCCAGCACCAGATGGAGACCATCAACCCGAACGGGACCGTATTGGGCGAAATTCGCAGGCTTTCCGACCCGCGCACCACAGAAGAAGAGCTGATGAGCGTGCTCGGCCTGTTTTTGCTCGGGCAAAAGTACTTTGACCGTCCGGCCGGGAGTCTTTCCGGCGGGGAAAAAAGCCGCCTGATTCTGGCCTGCCTATTTTTGGCCCGCAATAACTTTCTGGTTCTTGACGAACCCACCAACCATCTGGATCTGGAAAGCCGCGAGGCGCTGGTTGAGGCGCTGGGGAACTTTGACGGCACCATCCTGATGGTGGCGCACGACCGCCACCTGCTAAGTGAAGCGGCGGAACAGATTTGGGAACTGACGCCACAAGGCTTTAACGTACATCTTGGCGGCTGGCGCGATTACAACGAAGCCAGACGTAGGGACAAGCTGGAAGGCGGCAGGAGCAATATCAAGCTGCTGGACAGCGGAGCCGGGCAAAGCGCTGAAAACGGCACAGGCGCGGAAGCGGTCTCGTCTTTTTCGCGCGAAGAGCAGAAGCGCATCAAACGCGAGCAGGCCGAACTGCGCAACCGTCTGTATAAAGAGCAGAAACCGTTGCAGGATAAATACGACAAAGCGGAAGCGGAGCTGGAGCGCCTGCTGGAGCGTCAGGGCGAAGTGGAAGCCTTGCTGGCCTCGCCGGAAGTTTACGCCGATTCTGCCAGAGCCACTGAACTGCTCAAGGAATTCCACCAATTGCAAGCCAAAGGCGAAGAGCTGATGGAAAAACTCAGCGAG
>JAJDJF010000079.1 GCA_030267065.1 Desulfovibrio sp. OttesenSCG-928-C06
AGCTTCTGCCCATGTCTGACCGTATTCATTATATCTGCAACGCCGGGGTGCTGGTTGAAAGCGGCGGCAAGAAGGTTCTTGTCGATGGCCTTATCAATCACAATCACCCGGTTTTTGACAGGTACTCGCCACAGCTTGAAGAACGTATAATCAACGCCGATCCCCCTTTTGACGGGCTGGATCTGGTGCTGGTAACGCATTTTCACAGCGATCACTTTGATCGCCACATCATGGCCTCTTTTTGCCGCGCCAACCCGCAGGTGCCGGTGGTGGGCAGTCCGCAGGTAATAAGCCTGCTGCGGGCCGAGTTGCCTGTGGACGCGAATCTGCTGGAGTTGAACCCCGCGCGTTACGGATATGAGCGGCTGGAGGTCAACGGAGTGGATTTTTGCGCCGTTAGCCTGCTGCATTCCGGCAAGGAATATGCGGATGCCATCAACCTTGGGTATGTGCTGCACCTTGGCAAAACCTTTGTGCATACCGGGGACGCTGTAAACTCCCGCCAGAACATGGAAGCGCTGGTTCAGGCCGGAGCCGGGGCTGGAGCTGTAGGCTCTGGAGCCGCCGGAGTTAGTGGACCCGCAGTAACCAGCGGGGCCGCAAAAAACGGCGTGGCCGCAAACAACAGAGCAGGGAATTCCGGATTAGCAGAAGCAGCAACCGGTGAAGTGAGCTATCCCGGCGCATCAAGCCGTAATCTGGGCTTTGCTCCAGATGCGCTTACTGCCGCAACACCGCGCGGCCCTGTGGTTATAACTCCCTTCCCCTACCTGACCCTGCCGCTAGCCTTCAAGAAATTCCGCAGTCTACTTGAGCCGGAATGCATGTTTGTGCTGCATCTGCCGCGGGAACACAAAGATCCGGGCGGTTGGCTGGAGGCTGTCCATAAAGCCTGGAACAAACAGCGTGACGATGATTTGCGCATCATTCTGGCAAAGCACGAGGGTGACGTCTTCAACGTATAGGCGTTGCTTCTGAGAATTGCTTTTCCGCCAACACTTGCGCGCTGCCCAGCGTGCAATAGCAGCACCGGCGTTGCCCGGTCAGGCGTTTGCCAAATTCCTGCCTGCTTTATTGCCAGATAAAAAAATATGATTTTCACGGGCTAAATCTATCCGGGGGTAGCCCCAAGGCTGGCGTATTTTCGCAAAAGTATTATCTTGACTGTAATGAGAGTTCAGTTGCCCATAACCGCCAATCCTGCCTGCACTGTGGGGCGTGATGAAATCTGCATGGCCAGCACTGCCGTGAGGGATAAACCCGGCATGGCCCAAGTCGCAGGGCGTGATAAAAGCAGTATTGTCCACGCCGTCGGGCGCGCCTGTGGGGTTATTTTTGCGCTTGTTGTCGCGCCTGCTTTTGCGGCTGTGCTGCTGGGAATCTGCTGCCTGCTGGCGCTGCCGGAAGCGGCTCTGGCCTGGGGGCCTGGCGTGCATATGGTTACCGGTAACTGGCTGTTGCAGAACCTTACGGCCCTTCCGTCCGGTCTGGCCTCGGCCATCATGTCCCATCCCGGTCTGTTTTTGCAGGGGTGCCTGAGCGCCGATATTTTTATTGGAAAGGGCTGTGTTGCCAAAGAAGGGCACAGCCATAACTGGAGCACCGGTCTGGGCCTGCTGGAGCGGGCACATACCCGGCAAAAGCTTGCCTATGCTGCCGGCTACCTTTCGCATCTGGCTGCGGACACTGTGGCGCATAACGTTTATGTGCCGGGGGCTTTCGGCACCGCGCCCGGCAAGAGCGTCAACCGGGGCAAGCTGGCCCACGTTTACCTTGAGATTCAGGCCGACAACTCCGTCAACTGGGACTACCGGGACGCGTTGGACGTTTTTAGGGAAAGCGGCAGCCGGGCTGCGGAGCGCATGCTGGCCCGCGCCATGGGGCAGACGGCCTGGCTGTTCTGGGTCAAAAAGCATATTTTTCGCGGCAGCATCAACTTTGGCGGGCGCAAGGGCTGGCGCGCGTCCATGCAGGCGCTGGACAGCGCCCTTAACGGCAGGCGGCGCGAGGCTGAGTTGCAGGCTCTTTTGACCATCAGCACGAGAGCCATAGTGGATTTGCTGCGCGATCCGTATGATTCGGTTGTGAGAACGCTGGACCCGGTGGGTACAGAAGCTCTGGCCGATGTTGCCGCCGGTTTTGCAAAACCGGCTCTGCCTTCCCTTGTTGTGGACCTGCCCCTGATTTCTGCCGGGCATGATTTTGATCCGGCGGAGTCAATTTTCTCGCTGCCCGGCGTCCTGCTTGAATTACCGCCAGTTTGCTCACTTGCCCCGTTTGATCTGAAAAGTGCTGAAGAAGTGGCTGCTGCCGCGCTTACGCCCGGTCTGGGCAGCGGAGGTGCTGATTAGATTTCCAGCACGTTGACCTGTAAGCATGCTGATGGGCTGACCACAGAGTGGTCAAACGAGTAGGCCGGAGCTATGGCCGGTAATCCGGCCCATAAACTGGCCCATCACCGGGCCTATGATCTGCCCGCTAAACAGCCCGGTGAATTAGCCGGGCAAATTGCGGACGAAGATATCTGATTCTCCTGAGCTTTGCCCGCCCCGCCTGCACCTGCTCCAAAAAAGAAAAAAACCGCCAACCGGCGGTTTCAAAATATAAGCCAACAATGTCCAACTTCTTGCTGTTCTGACATCTGTAAAAGCATCATCCGGTGCAAGACTCATAGCACCCTGTACTTGCTAAATCGCCCCATTCGGATGCAACGCCGCGCGTTGCCGGGGAGGGATTCTTAAGGGAGGGCGAGCAGCCCTCTCTTAAGCCGCCGGAGGCCTAACTCATTTTTTTTCAAATTATCCAGCCTTAATCCTGCTTGGGCTCTTCTTCCTTGATCATCTGGATTGCCTTGCTGCCTTTGAAGGTTCCGGGCAGCGCCCAGAATTTCGGCACTCCGGCAACCGTTACCTGTAGCAGGTCTTCGGTGTCGGTGTTCAGCATCAGCACGTCACCTTCACGCAGCTTGAGCAGCTGGTTGCCGGTGATCTGGGTGTGTCCGAAGGTCACTTTCATGTCTACCGGGCTTTCAAGGATGCGCTCGGTCAGGCGCGAAACCCAGGCGTGGTCAACTTCCAGTCGTTCGGTCTGGAAGCTGGCGTGCAGCTTGGAGCGGATAGGCTCGATGGTGGCGTAGGGCAGGCAGATGATGAAGGAGCCGATGGCTGTTTCCAGCTCAACTTCAAAAGTGATGACAACCACAACGTCGCTGGGCGGCACAATGGTTGCGAATTGCGGGTTGATCTCGGAACGGACCAGCTCAAGGGTCACTTCGTGCACGGGTTGCCATGCGTCTTCCATGTTCTTGAGCACAATGCGCACAACCCTTTCCACAATGGCCTGCTCGATGCGGGTGAACTCGCGGCCTTCGATTTTGGGCTGGCTGCCTTGCCCGCCAAAAAAGTTTTCGACCAGCGCGAACACGAGGCGGGCGTCAACTATCAGCAGGGCGTTGCCGCGCAAGGGGTCCATCTTGTAGATGTTGATGCTGGTGGGAACCGGCAGCGAACGCATAAAGTCGCCAAACTTGGCCATATCGATGGATATGGGGTTAAGCTCGACTCTTTTGCGCACTGCGTTGGAGAGCGCGTTGGTGCAAAGCCGCGAGAAGCGGTCGTTGATGATTTCCAGAACCGGCATACGACCGCGGATAATGCGGTCCTGATTGGATAGGTCGAAAGCGACTATGCCGGAATCATCTGCTGCTTCCTGCTCTGCTTCTATTTCGCCGCCTGAAAGGCCGCGCAACAAAGCATCTACTTCGTCCTGCGCCAAAATTTTGTTCATAATATACTCCCGCCGCTCCGGAATCGATTTTCTACAATACGCTGCTTTTAGACCATCGGCAAGCCGGAAGTCGCGCTATTCTTGCGCCGCCGCAGCCTTGTGCCTCGCCTTGACGTCTGTCTGGCACCTGCTTGCCACTGTTTGTCACGGGCTGTAAGCGGCGCGGTTCCGCCATGTTTTTGGCGGGTTCCCAGCTTGAAAAATATAAAAGCAATAATGATGCCAAGGTATTCAGGCAAGCGTGGTCAGGGTTTGCTGTCCATCGGCGGAAGTGCCGCCATGCACACTGCGGGGCGCAATTTTTCCAGCGCTGGTCTTGCCGGTTCAGAAAAATTCAGACCTGCCCATACCTGCGCAGACCTGCTTAGACCTGCTCAGGTTGCCCAGTCCGGAACAGTCCAGACCAGTTCAGAAGCTGGCGGAGCCGGGCCGATGCGGATGCCCTACTTGCCGTGTACCCAGGCGCCGTCCTCGTTTATGGAGTAGAGGGGCACAAAGCGCCCGCCATATTGCAGGTGCGGAAAGATATTGTCGCGCGGCCTTGCGTTGTTGTCCAGAATATACCAGTTGTCCTTGCCGCCAATCTTGCGATGCACGGCAAGCACTGCGTGCAGGCTGGGCAGGAAGGTTCCTTTTTCATCGCGCTGGCGCACAATTACAATGCGCATATGTCTGGCTTCAAAGCCGAGGTAGCGCAGGGCAAAATACTTTGCAATGGCGTAGTCTTCGCAATCGCCGCCGCGCTGCTTCATGAATTCGCGCGGGGTGCACCAGTATTCCGGCGTTTGCCATGCGTCGCTGTCCTGCTTGGGGGGGCATTGGTTGAAGTAGCCGTTGACCATCTGCAAGCGCTCAATATCGGTTGATTGCGAGGCGTATTGCACCAGATTGCGCCATGTATTGCGATCAATCCGTCCGAACCCGTCGCCGTTTTTGTTGAATGACGGTGACTGCTTTTCGGCCTGCAAAACGCGCTGCCATAGCGGGTCAAACGCCTGCCGGTAAGGGTGGCCCGCTGGTGCGCTCTGTTCCTGCGCGTTGAACAAGTTCTGCGCGCTGGCTAAAGCCGGAAGCGCCAGAAGGAAAAATACGCTGATGACTAGCTTGCGCATTGGTCTTACCGGTTGCCCTGCGGAGACTGGGCAGAGGCGGGAAGCTGGAGCGTTTTGCTGAACGGCTCACCCTTGCGGCAGGCCTCAATCTGGTTGCTGCCCGGCGTAAAAAGAAAATAGATGCTGTCCGCGCTGGCTGTCTGCCCGTTGATCTTCAAAATAACATCGCCGTTCTGGAATCCGGCCTGCTGGGCCGGACTGCCCTTTGCCAGAGCAATTACCTGCGCGCCGTAAGTATTGGCGGCACGGCACGGCCCGTCCCACGGGGCTTCTTCTGCCAGAATACCGCTGGGCTGGATTTGCTTGCTGAAAAAGTAGGCATTGTATGTATATACGTCGTACCGGCTGACGCTTTTCTGGGTTTCGGAGCGGTATGCCTCGCCGGGGGTAACGCTGGTGCTGCGCCCGTTCTCGGTGCGGTAGATGGTGACAGTTTCCTGCCGGGACTGCTTGCGCGTGAACTCCGTACCCACAAACACCAGCTTTGCGTTCAGCGGCTTGGCCTGCTGGTCCATTTTGATGACAAGATCCTGCCAGGGGATCGGCTCGTCTTCCCACTGGGAGATCTGAACCAGATGATAGCCGGATTCCCACGCCTCAATGCGCATTCGCTCCGGGTTGCCCGCGTACTGCCTGGGCAGCACGGCTACTGCCGTGTCTGTGCTGCGGTTGGCGTAATATGCTTGAATGGCGGTGT
>JAJDJF010000008.1 GCA_030267065.1 Desulfovibrio sp. OttesenSCG-928-C06
CCAAAATCAAGTGGGCGAATTGATATGGGCGTGGTGAAGGTATTATCAACCATCAACCTTGCCCCGGTAGCGTGCGCTATATCAGCCAGAGCGCGTATGTCGCACATGGACAGGGTCGGGTTGCTCACAACTTCGGTATAAAGGAGTCTGGTGTTCGGCTTTACGCTTTTGCGCACCTGCTCCAAGTCCTCAAAGTTGACCAGATCCACTTCCATACCCAGACGGTTGAGTACGGTGGTCATGACCATAAAGGTCTCGCCATAAATGTTGGAGTTGCACAGTATATGATCGCCCGCGCTGTGCAAGGCCAGCAAGGTGCTGGTAATGGCCCCCATGCCGGAGGAGAAAATCAGCGACTTCTCCCCATGCTCCAGATAGCTGATTGCCTCGGCCAGAGCCGTGCGGTTGGGGTTGCGCGTACGCACATAGGTATAGCCTTTGTTTGCGTACGTCGCCTTTACCTCGGTCAGCGAATTCATGGTAAAGGCGGTGGTCGTGAACAGGGGCAGGCTCTCAGGCTTAAGGTCCATGCCCTTTACCCGGCAGCCGGTGTGCAGTAGCTCGGATTCGCTGAAAAAATCCCCGGCCTGACCGTTTTTATTTGATTCAGACATTATATAGGCTCCATTCGTGGTTGCGGCAGTGGCAACCGGTTACTGGGCATCGCTCGCCACATGCGGCAGATTGTTCTTGCGTTCGTATTCAATCTTTTCTTCATAGAATACCTTGAAGCTCGGGTCCACAACCCCAATCCCCATGTAGCGCGCCTTGTAGTCGTTAAGCAGCTTAACAAACACGCCGCTCAACAGCGAGATTGCAATTACGTTGAAGAAGGTAGGCAGTACGGTAAGGATATCTATGATGGCCCAGAACAGGTTGGCGCTATGCCCGGTAAGCACGAAGAGCGTCACAATAATCACGTTGGGCCAGGGGAAAATCAGCTTGAATACAAACAGGGCCTTGTACTTCAGGTTCGGGTACTTTTCGAATGCGTGCGCCACCAGCGAGGTGTAGTAAGAATACCAGCCCGTGGTGGTGGTGATGCCGAACAGGAAGGTGATGATACCAATGAACCATACGCCGATAACGCCAAAACCGCTTTCGAACGCGGAGATGGTCAGGGTGGCGGCGGTCAGGCCGGAGTTCCACACGCCGGTGCTGAGTACTGCCAGCGCGGTAATGGTACAAACGATCATGGTATCGATGAAAACTTCAATGCTGCCCCAAAGCCCCTGACGGATGGGGTGTACGGTGGAAGCCTTGGCGTGAATCATCGGGGAAGAACCCTGCCCGGCCTCGTTTGAGTTGATGGAGCGGGCCACGCCGGTACGGATAATGGTCATCACGCCAGCCCCGGCAAAACCGCCCACGGCGGACATGGGGGTAAAGGCATGCACGAAGATGCTCTTGAAGACCCAGGGCAGCGCCTCGTAGTTCATGGCCATCAGGATAACGCCGCCAATAAGATACAGCAGACACATGAACGGCACGGCCTTGCTTGCAAACTTGGCGATACGCGGCACTCCGCGCCAGATCAGGTAGAAGATGAAAGCGGTGTAGACCGCAGCCACAGGAATACGCGGAATGTTAAAGGAGCGGTGCAGGGCCTCGGAAATGGTGAAGACCTGAGAGGCGCTAAAAGCGTTGGCAATAAAGGTAAAGCCAAAGCATAAGGCAAGGAAGATACCAATCTTCCAGCCCTTGTCCCAGGCCAGACCTTTTTGCATGTAGTAGGAAGGGCCGCCAAAGTAGCTGCCGCGCTCGTCTTTGGAGCGGTAGTAGGAGGCAAGCGCCACCTCTACCATCTTTACAGACATGCCAAAAAAGCCCCATACCCACATCCAGAAAACCGCGCCAGGTCCACCAACGGCAATGGCCGCCGCCACGCCGCCAATGGCACCCACACCGACCGCGCCGCCAACAGCAACACAAATCGCCTCAAAGGGAGAAATTTCCCCGTGGCTTCTGTCTTTGGATTCCTTGTCGCCAAGGTTGAACAGGGTAAACTTGAAAGCATGGCCAAAATAGCGAAAACTGAAAAACTTGGCTTTTAACGTAAGAAAAAGGCCACATGCAATAATTGTCACGACCATGGGCGGGCCCCATAGATAGCCGCCGATACTGCTGATAAGCTCAACTACGCTGGAATCGTTCATATCTTCCTCCGGTTGCAAAGTTTTAAACAAACCAATGGATTTTCGCGATTCATCCCAGCCTAGCTTTTAAGCGCGCTATAGAGTCAATAGACTTTTGCTTGCAGCGTGTGATCTTTTCAAAAAATATCTGCCAATTTCATTCCGCCCCAACGCCTGCACAAAAATAAATCAATAATAACACAACAATACAACAATCGTCTTGCACATAATCAGAACAGCAGAATGAGAAAATTTTCACTTTCAAAGACAAAAAAGCATCGGAGCAACACTGCCTGTCCAGATGCGGCAAGCGTCAAAACCGAAAAACATATAGCAACACCAATGCATAACATACTGATATAATACAATAAATAGCACAAAACGAAAGTTTATAGTACAGTCAAGGTTTCAAATATCAGGTGCCAGATACGCCCGCACATTAAGCAAGTAGGCGCAAATCAAGACCTACAGCAGCATCTGAACCTCGTAAGTACAGTAAGTAAACTCGCGCATGTTATCCTCGTACTCGTCCGCGACAATAATACCCGGTCCGGGGCGCTCCTTAAAATATTCCAGCGTTTGCGAGGCGTCCCAGTCGTCACTGAGAATACGCCCCCTAAAGCAGAGGAACTCGCCGCCCGGAATCTCGATTATAGCTTCATGCTCGAAATCCGGCTTATTCTTGAGGTACACAAAATATGAATCAGGCTGGATAACACCTTTGGCAAGCGCGCCATAGTCCAGCACATACCCGACCTGACGCAGGAATTCCACGTTCTGGAAGACCCTGTCGCGCTTGACCATCTCCAGCCTGTAGCCACCCGGCCCAAACAACGCCTCGCCGGGAAACATCTTTACGCCAATGGCCCAGGCGGGCTGACGTGTTTTTTTAAACGGTACGGCAGGAAAATGGTTATCGCCAAGGTAGCTATAGTAATTGATATACCACTGTAAACTCTCGGCAACACTTCTGGCCCGCTCCATTTCTGCCAGGGCCTTGTCGCGGTGTTCTTCCAGAAACGGCAAAAGGTCCTCAACTTGCCCGGAACTGATGGCTCCCTTGATTTTGGCAAGCGAAAATCCCAAGCCTTGCAGGTACTTGATGCGATCAATAATGTGCAACTGCTCGTAGGCGAAATAACGGTATCCACTGCCCGGCTTTACATACGCAGGCTCAATAAGACCGTTATTGCAATAAAAACGCAGGGTCTGTACGGAAATGCCCAAAAGTTCCGCAACTTCACCAATAGAAAATTTCTTTTTCAACGCGGCCTCCGGCTGTTCAGCTGTTTTCAGTCCGTTCCCCGGGCCCGAAAAACCTTGATACCGGGTGAACAGTCTGTTGTTATTATACCGCAGTTATCATTCCTCCATTACAACACCGTATTATTGCCTTCAGTAGCCAGAGGCAGTCAGCCCTCAGTCTGAAGAACATAATGACGCTACTGCCGCCTGCCCGGCGCAAAATCTTTTGCATCCAGTTTGTACTTCTTCATCTTGTAATACATGAGCTGGGGCGAAATATCCAAAAGACGGGCCGCCATACTGCGATTCCCAGCCGATGCGCGCAGGGCGTTCCGGATGGTGTTCAGCTCCGCCTCATATTTGGCGGCCACAAGACTGCTGCCGCGTACTGCATTGGCAGGCTCTTCTTTTCCAAAAGCCCCGTAGGGCGCAAAAGCAGGAGGCGCAGCAGTGTAAACGCCGCTGTTATCCGAAAAAGCGGCGAATACTGCATCTTCGGTATTGCCTGTAACGTCAGTCCGGCTCGCGTCCATTTCAGCATGAGTATGTGGCATAATCGCCGGATTACCGGCCGTCACGCCAGTTTTGAAAGCCCTTTCATGCGGAGCCACGCGCCGGGCAATCTCCGGGCAGGCGCTATACAGATGAGACGGTTCAAGGAGCTGGGACGCGCCCATGATGCTCAGGGAAGCTTCTATGGCATGCTCAAGTTCGCGGACGTTTCCCGGCCAGTTGTGCGAATACAGAATCTCCACTGCCGCGTTCGAAATTTCCGGAATACGCCGTCCAAGAGCCTGGCTGTGTTTATACAAAAAGTGACTGACAAGCTGGTGTACGTCATCCATTCGCTCACGCAAAGGCGGCAGAAAAATCTTGATAACGCCAAGGCGGTAATAAAAATCGGGCCGCAGCAACCCCTGCTTCAGCAGCGTTGCCGGGTTACGCCCGACAGCGCTGATAATGCGCACATCAATCTCTCTTTCATCAGCCTCGCCCACCCTGCGGATTTTTCTTTCCTGCAACACGCGCAACAGCTTGCTTTGCAGGCTTATGGGCATCGAGTCCACTTCATCAAGAAAAATCGTGCCTTTGTTGGAAACCTCGAACAGACCGGGCTTGTTCAAAGCGCCGGTAAAGGCGCCCTTGGCTGTGCCGAACAAAATCCCTTCAAGCAGCGTTTCCGGCACTGCCGAACAGTTTATGGCCGTATAGGAATGCTGGGCGCGAGAACTGCCGTAGTGGATGGATTGCGCAAAAATCTCTTTGCCTACTCCGGTTTCGCCAACCAGCATGACCGTGGAGTGGTTTGTGGCCGCGATTCTGGCCAAAGATACCGCATCAAGCAAAGAACTGTTTTGCCCGACAATGGATGAGAATGAATAGTTCTTTGCTTTTTTATTCGGTTCTGCGGCATCATCATTCTCTTTATACTGGCTGATGTCCTTCTGGATGTTCTGCAGCTGAAAATCAAGGGCTGTATAGCTTTGCGAAAAGCAGATAGCCCCAAAAACCTCACTCCCGTCCTTGTAAAGAGGATAAATGGTGCACGAGGCGTTAACCAGATTGCCGCTGCGCGTCAGGTATGAATGCACCCGGTCAACTATTGGCGTTCCCGTGCGCAGCACCTGCATGGCCGGGCTTGTATTGGGGGTAAACTTGTAGACCTCGCACATGTCGCGGTCGAGCACGTCTTCCAGATTAAGACGGTCTATCCCGGATTGAGCCTTGTTGTAATAGATGATTCTTCCATTCGCATCAGCAATGATGATCCCGATCTGAATGGAATCAAATAGCATTTTAAAATACGGCAAACAGTCCAGAACATTCCCAACGCCTGAAATAGACTCATACATACTGCTATCCATTCTGAATCATTAGTATTTTTACCATCAGGCAAACTGCAATGACTCTGATTAAAGGTATGCAAAAAACAAGAAGAATGCCGATACTGCAATTAAAATATTTTTTAACAATTTAAAAATATTTTAAAAAAACCACCAGCTTTTTTTAAAAAAAAATAAAAGAACAGCTTCTGCGTTTACAAGTAATCCTGATTTTTTCTGTTCCAGAAACCATTGTGACTATTATCACAAATGGTCATCTATAGAGAAAATCGCTGCCGTTTTCAGCCGCGTATTGAAATTTGGAATGAAGATTGCTTTAACTCAAACAAGAACTTCACTTCTCAAATAAAACATGTGGTCAACATACGCACTCGCATGTGCTGGCCAACAAAAATCCTTCTAATACAAAACTATTAATTGGAATAGATATAAAAACGGTATTTTATACCGGTCTGGTCTTGCGTCCATAGTATTCTGTCGAAACAACACGGTATTTCAAATATACATAATCATATCAATATGTACCAGGGAGTTACAATGGAATCACGCGAACTTTTGATTATTGGCGGCGGTCCTGCTGGTTTAACGTCTGCAATTTACGGAAAACGTGCCGGTATGGACGTGTTGTTGCTTGAAAAAGGCTCACACGGCGGCCAGATAATATCGACCAGCGAGATTGAGAACTGGCCCGGAACCAAGGAATCGACCGGTACAGCGCTGGCTAAAAGTTTTTATGACCACGCAGAATCTTTGGAAACCGAATTCCGCAAGGCAGCGGTGCGTGAAATCCGCTCCGAAAACGGACGCCACATCGTAAGCACCAGCACGGGCGACATTGAGGCCAAGGCCGTGATTATCGCCACCGGCGCTTCCTTCCGCCGCCTTGGCTGCAAGGGCGAAGCCGACCTGATTGGCGCGGGCGTCAGCTTTTGCGCGGTTTGCGACGGCGCCTTCTATCAGGACGAAGAAGTTGCGGTTATCGGCGGCGGCAACACCGCTGTTGAAGAAGCCTGCTACCTGACCCGCTTTGCCTCCAAAGTTTACATCATCCACAGACGCGACGAGTTCAGGGCCGACCGCCTTGTCTGCGAGCGCGCCTTCAAGAACGAAAAAGTCGTTCCGGTCTGGGATTCCGTTGTCGAAAGCATCAACGGCGACGGCCTCGTGGAAGGCATCACCGTTAAGAACGTCAAAACCGGCGCCCTGAGCGATATCCCCGTAGCTGGCGTATTCATGTTCGTGGGCACCGTCCCGAATCTGGCCTTCCTTGGCGACAACCAGATTGACCGCGCCGATGGCGGCTGGATCAGGACCGACAGCCGCATGCAGACTTCGGTTCCCGGCATCTTCGCAGCCGGTGACGTGCGCGACACTCCGCTGCGTCAGGTAG
The DNA here is from genome assembly GCA_030267065.1 of Desulfovibrio sp. OttesenSCG-928-C06. Taxonomy (GTDB): domain Bacteria; phylum Desulfobacterota; class Desulfovibrionia; order Desulfovibrionales; family Desulfovibrionaceae; genus WRHT01. Next base: position 6,615 of record JAJDJF010000008.1, read on the forward strand.
TAACCGCCGCCGGTGACGGCGCACAGGCTGCCATGGCCGCCTACCACTACATCACGGCGCATTGCTAGTTTGTGGAGATAAGAGATTTTTGGGGTGATTGAGCCTGCGGCGCTTGGATTAAGAATGCCTCCGGCGGGAAACGCGCGGCGTTTCATCCGGGGTGGCGATGTAGCGGGTGTGGACTGTGGATTGTTTTGCACCGACTCAAGCAGCTTGCCATAGATTGAACCGTAAGGCCGCCCCTTGGGATTATAGCTTAAAAACATAGCGCGAGGGCGATTCATCCAGCCGCGCGAAACGTAGTTACCATTTGCGGGTGCAGGGGCTCAGCTCCTGCCGGGTGCAGGGCGGAGCCCTGCCCGCCGGAGGCAAAAAAAATAACCCCAACAACAAATTTCACGGAGACACACATGGCTAAAGTTGCCGTTAAAGCCACTTCTTACTGTCTGAACCATGCGCCGGAAATCGGCCTGTTGTACGGAAACACTCCCTACTCCGAGCGCATTGCCAATCCGGATTCCGAGTTCCTGACCGGCCTTGCAAAGCTGGCCCAGCCTTATGATGTGGCCTGCCGCTACGCTCCCAACAGGACTTATGTTGGCGCCATGAGCACAGCAGAGCTGGCAGTTGCGCCCAAGCCATACATGGAAAATCTGGCTGCCGCGCCGGAACGCTTTGGCAAGTTCGGCGAAATCATGCCCGAAGATGAATTCATCGGCCTGCTGGACATTTGCGATGTGTTCGATCTGGTCTGGCTGGAAAAAGGTTTTGCCGCCAGCGTAAAAGAAAAACTCTCCAGCCATCCGCTGATGACCGAAACCCAGCTCAAACGCATCGAAGAAGGCCACGAAGCCGCCGCCATTGAAGCGGAATGCAAAGAGCACCATGCCCTGCCGCTCTACCTTTCCGGCAAGCTGGTTGCCTGCTGCCGTCAGGGACATGATACCGATGAAAACCTTAGCTCGCATGTGCTGCTGGAAAACCTTGCCAGCAAGGCAGGGGCCACACTTTCGTTACTGCACCTGATTAAAAACGCGGGCCTCACCCCGGCAGACATCGACTTTGTTGTGGACTGCTCGGAAGAAGCAGTTGGCGACATCAACCAGCGCGGCGGCGGAAACATGGCAAAAGCCATCGCCGAAAGCGCGGGCTGCGTAAATGCCTCAGGCTTTGACCTGCGCGCCTTCTGCGCCGCTCCGGTGGCGGCAATCATCGCCTCCTCAAGCATGGTGGCGGCTGGCGCGCGCAAGAACGTAGCCGTGGTCAGCGGCGGCTCCATTCCCAAGCTCTACATGAACGCCCGCGAACACGTTAAAAAGAATGTGGCCCCCATGGAAAACGTCATGGGCTGCTTTGCCGTGCTGCTCACCGAATCTGACGGTCAAAGCCCGGAAATCCGCCTGGACGCGCTGGGCAAGCACACCGTAAGCGCTGGCGCGGCCCCGCAGGCCGTTACCTCGGCCCTTGTGTTCGAACCGCTCCAGTCCGCAGGTCTTAAATTCACGGATGTGGACAAATACGCACCCGAACTGCACGACCCGGACGTAACCGTGCCCGGCGGCGCTGGCAACGTGCCCGAGGCCAACTACAAGATGATTGCCGCTCTGGCAGTCATGAAAGGCCAGCTCGAAAAAGGCGCCATCCCCAAATTTGTTGAAGAACGCGGCCTACCCGGCTTTGCGCCCACGCAGGGGCACATTCCATCCGGCGTTCCCTTCCTCGGCCACGCACGCGAGGCGATTATGGCCGGCGACATGACCCGCGCCATGATCATCGGCAAGGGCAGCCTCTTTCTGGGTCGCCTGACCAATCTGGCTGACGGCGCGTCATTCATGGTTGAAAAGCCCTCGCAGACAGTTGCCGCCGGCTCCATCAGTCGCGAGGACGTTGAGGACGTTATCCTTGAGGTGCTTGGCGATCTGGCCGGACGCCTCGGAGCATGCAGTCTGGATTCCAAGGAGTAGGCCATGTCCGATGCCAAACGTAAAATTATCGCCGAAGCCTTGGGCAATATCATCGAAAAGGCGCGCAACGGTGGCCCGCTGGTAAAAATCGGCCTCATGTCCACCGGCAGCGAGCTGGGGCAGGCCGAGATTATCTCCGGCGGACTCATGGCTCAGGCCGAAAATCAGGGTCTGCGCGTAGTAGCCATTGGCCCAAGGCCAACCGGAAAAGAAGCAGAAAAGCTTTCTACAAGCGGTCTTAACGCCGCAGATCTTGAGTGGATTGAAACTGCCAACTGCGAGGCAGACGTTGCCGCCGCTGTGGAAAAAGCCCTGTCCGATGGCGCAATCGCCGGGGCAGTCGCCATGCACTTCCCGTTCCCCATCGGCGTTGCCACCATCGGGCGCGTCATGACTCCGGGGCGCGGACGCCCAATGTTTATCGCCTCCTGCACCGGTTCCACCGCCCCTGTGCGCGGAGAAAGCCTGTTGCGCAATGCTGTCTACGGTCTGGCTACCGCCAAGGCCTGCGGCATCAAGAACCCCACCCTGGCTTTCCTTAATCTGGATGGCGCAGGCCCGGCAATGCGTGCTCTCACCCGCATGCAGGAGAAAGGCTACGATTTCCGTTTCGGAACCAGCGAGCGCGGCGATGGTGGCTCGTTGCTGCGCGGCAACGATCTGGTTTCCGGCGCTGTAGACGTGCTTGTCTGCGATACCCTCACCGGGAACGTGCTGATCAAGCTTTTCTCCACCTTCACCACCGGAGGACAGTACGAAAGCCAGGGCTGGGGCTATGGCCCGTCCTGCGGCGAAAGCTGGAACAAAATCGTCTCCATCGTTTCCCGCGCTTCCGGAGCGCCGGTTATTGCCGGAGCACTGGCCCTGACCGCGCGTGCCGCCAACGGACAGCTCCCGGCTCTTGTGGCTGCGGAACTCAAAGCCGCGCGCGCAGCCGGGATGGATGCCGAAATCGAAGACCTCAAACCCAAGGCCGCCGCAGTGGAAACCGTTGCTAAACCGCCCGTTGTACCCGTTGATGCCGAAATCGGCGGAGTGGACGTGCTGGACATGGAAAACGCCCTGCAAGCCCTGTGGAAACAGAACATCTACGCCGAAACCGCCATGGGTTGCACCGGCCCGGTGGTCAGAATGCAGGCCGCCATGAAAGAAAAGGCAGCCGAAATACTGAAAGGCGCTGGGTTTATTTAGGAAGAGTTTTTTTGGGGGTTTGGGCCTGCGGCGCTGGAGTTAAGATGCCTCCGGCGGGAAACGCCCCGGCGTTTCATCCGAGGGGAGCGATGTAGCGGGTGCGGACTGTGGATTGGTGTGCACCGACTGTAAAAGATTGCCCTGAATGTTCGGAGGCAGAACGCCCAAACGTTAAGAACTCGATTGCAAAAAACTTGATATTACACAGCATTATAACTGCTTACTTCTAAACATAACGCGAGGGCGAGTCATTAAGCCGCGCGAGACGTAACTACCAATTGAGGGGGTCTGGGGGAAATCATTTCCCCCAGCCGCCGGAGGCAAAAAAACTCGCCGAAGGCGAAAACCAAACTAAACCAACCCGAATCTAACCAAAAAACTCTCCAAGGAGAACGCCATGATTGAGATAGATAAGGACAACTACGAAGCTGAAGTGATGCAGAGCAACCTGCCGGTAGTGCTGGATTTTTGGGGCCCGCAGTGCGGACCTTGCCTGGCCCTGCTGCCTGAAGTTGAAAAACTGGCTGAAGCTTACGAAGGCAAAGTCAAGTTCTGCAAGGTGAACGTAGCTGGCAACCGCCGCATGTGCATCAACCTCAAGGTCATGGGCGTGCCCTCCTTCCTGTTCATCAAGGGTGGCGAAGTGCTGGATCGTCTGTCTGGTGACGACGTGAGCATTGAAGGCATCAAGGAGAAGGCAGACGCCCTTACCGCTTAGGCGCTGCATCTGAAAAGACAATATTCACAGGCAGAACGGCCCGGTGCGCATCGCGCAAAATCCGGACGCTACAAATACTGAAAGCTGCAAACATAAACCTCAACTCGCCTTGAGACGGTCTGGCCGGGGCATAGTCCTTGTGGCAGACGGCTGGAACCCCGGCCAGACACCATCAGGCAAAAATGTTTCAAAGCGGGCCGCCGCAAAACAGCGGCCCATCGGCAAAGGATTTAAAAAGGAAGTTGACCCAAGTCAGGATGAGCCCGGTTGCGGGCAAGGCAGTCAGACGCGGATATGTGCACTTGTAGCACCACGCCGCCTTTCGCGTCAGGCAGCAAAAACGCAGCAGGGGCACGACTTTAAGCTTCCACAAACAACCAACCCTCAACTGGGATGAATTTGCGCAAACGGCTTTTGTTCTCAGGCAAGCGGAAAAAAGTTTAAGGCAACGCGCCGCCACGACGTACAGCCGGGCAAGCTTTGAAAGCTGGTAAAGAATAAAGGCAATTGCGCCAACAAAACCCAAAGGAGACCGTCATGGGAAAACTGGCCGGTAAAAAACTGGTCCTCCTCGGCGAAAGGGACGGCATACCCGGTCCCGCCATGGAGAGCGTTTTCGCCGCGTGCGGTGCGGATATTGTATTTTCCGCTACCGAATGCTTTGTCTGAACCGCGGCAGGCGCAATGGATCTGCAAAACCAGCAGCGTGTAAAAGAAGCTGCTGAACAGTACGGGATTGACGACATCGTCGTCGTCCTGGGTACCTCCGACCCGGAAGGCGCAGGCATCTACGCCGAAACCGTCACCGCCGGAGACCCCACCTTCGCAGGTCCGTTGGCAGGAGTCCAGTTGGGACTCCCCGTATACCACGTTCTTGACCCCATCCTCAAAGACGAAGCCGACCCCGCAGCATGGGAAGAGCAAGTCAGCATGATGGAAATGGTTCTTGATGGCGACGCGCTGGCAAAAGCCGTTACCGAAATGAGAGAACAGAGCGGCAAAAGCACTCTGTAAAAAAGGGCAACGCGCGGCACCCGCTGCGGCGCAACCCCAAAAAGGCCGAAAAAGAAAAGCGCAGCCAACGCGCATACGGCCTGAAAAATCTCGACACGGGTCCAACAGCCGTTTTGAGAAAGTTCCATAACAGAATGCAGTTGGGGCGCTTCATGGCTGAAATGCTCCGCAACAAGGTCCGCCTTGTCCTTCCCCGGCAGTGATTGCCGTCATTGCCGGGGAAGGAACTGCAACCGGCAAGCCATAAAGGCTTATAACAGTTGAATCAAACCGGAGAATGTCATGCGCCGAATCATCTGACAAGACGCCATTACGCCGCGTTGCGGCGCATTCTCCTTTGGGCAGTCCACTACTCCTCAGTCGGGAACCGCCCTGTCGCGCTGGCTTGCCGCGCGCTTTGCAGCAGCTCCAAAAGTTGCGCTACTGGCGTAATTTTTGGGGTTTTGTCATGCACGCGGCTTTTCAGGCTGCGAAACCATAGCATAGCTGAAAGTTTTTCTTTTATGCAACGGCTTTCAAGCCTTTAACCGTTTTTCAACGCTCTGAAAAGGAGTGCAGCTCATGAAGCTTGAAATCGGAAAGTTTTTTGTAAAAAAAATCGAGTTCGGCTCGAAAACGGGGTACGCCAACGGCGTGCTTACCATTAACAAGGAAGAAGCTCTGGCCAAGGTCAGGGAAGACGAACATATCACTGAAGCGGAACTGCATATCGTTAACCCCGGCGACATGGTGCGTCTGGTGCCCGTCAAGGACGCATACGAAATGCGCTGCCGCATTGAAGGCGCCAAGGGCGTATACCCCGGCGTGACCGCTCCGTTGGAATCTGCCGCGCACGGGCGCATCCATGCTCTCAAGGATGCCTCCCTGCTGGTGGTTGGCAAGCACTGGGGCAGCTTTCAGGACGGCCTGCTCGACATGGGCGGCGAATATCAGCGCAACACCATCTACGGAGCCATGCGCAATCTGGTGCTGGTAGCTGATACTGACGAAGAGTTTGAACGCCACGAACAGCAAAAAACCAACCACGCCCTGCGCTGGGCCGGTTTCCGCCTGTCGGAATACGTTGGCGAATGCCTGCGCGACCTCAAGCCGGAAGAAATGGAAAGCTGGGAACTGGACGCGGTAAACCGCCGCAGCGAAAGCGTACAGAAACTGCCTTCCGTTGTTTACGTTATGCAGCCGCAAACCCAGATGGAAGTTCCGGGCTTCAACACCCTGATCTACGGCTGGAACGCCAACCACATGCTGCCCACCTACATGCACCCCAACGAAGTGCTAGGCGGCGCGGTGGTTTCCGGCAGCTTCATGCCCTGCTCCTCCAAGATGTCCACCTTTGAGCATTGCAACAACCCCACCATCAAGCGCCTGATGAAAGATCACGGCAAGACCATCAACTTCCTTGGCGTGATCATGTCCAACCTGAACGTGGTCATGGAACAGAAGGTGCGCATGGCTATCATGGTAGCGCAGATGGCCAAGAACCTGGGCGCGGACGGCGCGATTGTGGCTGAAGAAGGCTACGGCAACCCGGACGTTGACTACATTCAGGTACTGGTCGAGCTGGAAAAAGTCGGCGTAAAGACCGTGGGCATCTCCAACGAATGCACCGGGCGCGACGGCAAGTCCCAGCCGCTGGTGGCCCTTGATTCCACCGCCACGGCCCTTACTTCCAGCGGCAACGTTTCGCAGCTTTACAACCTCAAGCCCATGCCGGTTGTACTGGGCGAGCTTGAATCCCTTGCCCGCGACGGTCTTTCCGGCGGCTGGGAAGGTTGCGTGAAGCCGGACGGTTCAGCCGTGCTGGAAAACAACGCCATGTTCTGTTCCGACCATCCCAGCGGATTCTCGGTCAAGAGATGCTTTGACTTCTAACCGCTTGCAGGAGCCTATAAAATGAAAAAAGCCATTCTGTATCTGAACCAGTTTTTCGGCCAGATCGGCGGTGAAGACAAGGCCGACTTTGAGCCGGTGCTTGAAGACAAGCCCATCGGCAGCGCCGGTATTTTCAACGGTATCGCCAAAAACGTAAAGATCGAGCAGACCATGATCTGCGGCGACAACTTCATGGCATCGCACACTGACGAAGCCATTGAACGCTGCCTCAAGCTGCTTGAAGGCAAAAAGTTCGATATCTTCATCGCAGGCCCGGCCTTCAACGCCGGACGCTACGGTAACGCCTGCGGGCAGATCTGCAAGGCCGTGCACGAAAAGTTCAACGTGCCTGTCATCACTTCCATGAACGTGGAAAACCCCGGCGTGGAAATGTTCAAGCGCGACATGTACATCTTCAAGGGCGGCAACCGCGCCACTGCCATCAAGCAGGACATGACCGCCATGGCCGCATTTGCCGACAAGATTGCCGGCGGCGAAAAACTGCTGCCTGCCGACATGGAAGGCTACTTCCCGCGCGGTATCCGCCACGAAGTATTCCTTGAAGACCTCGGCATGGAACCGGTAATGGCCTGCGACCGCGCAGTGGACATGCTGCTGGCCAAGCTCAAGGGCGAAGAATACGTCACCGAGCTGCCCATTCCCAAGCAGGACCTCGTACCCATCGCCCCGGCAGTCAAGGACATCCGCAAAATCAAGGTTGGTCTTGTTACTTCCGGTGGTATCGTGCCCAGAGAAAATCCCGACCGCATCGAGTCTGCCTCCGCCACCAAGTGGGGCAAGTACAATATTGCGGGACTGGATAAACTCCCGGCCCCGGAATTCAAGACCATCCACGCCGGTTACGACCCCGAACAGGCGGACAAAAACCCCAACGTGGTCGAGCCGCTTGACGCCATCCGCGCCCTGCAGAAAGAAGGCAAGCTTGGCGAGGTGGATGACTTCTTCTACGCCACCGTTGGCACCGGCACCACTCAGGGCGAAGCCGCCCGCATGGGCCGCGAAATCGCTGCGGACCTGCGCAGCCGTGGGGTCGAGGCCGTAATCCTTACCTCCACCTGAGGCACCTGTACTCGTTGCGGTGCAACGATGGCCAAAGAAATCGAACGTAGCGGACTTCCCATCACTATCATGTGCAACCTTACCAACATCGCCAAGACTGTAGGCAGCAACCGTATCGTGCCTACCTTCTCGGTACCTTACCCGCTTGGCAACCCGCAGGCTTCTCCCGAAGAAGAATGGGCCATGCGCAAGCACAGGGTTGAAGTTGCCGTAGAGGCTTTGCAGACCCCCATTGAAGAACAGACTGTTTTTGCTGTGAAAAAATAGTCGGGCATTGATATTGAGCGCCGCCCGGAAGTATCCGGGCGGCGCGGCGGAAGCAGAACAATTGTGAATTTTTACGCTAAGTAAAAGAGTGATTGTGAATTTTTGCGCAAGAAGATAGAAAATAAAATCAACCACGGCACTCCGGATTTCGGAGCAGGTTGGCAAAAAAAACAACATCAACCAGATAAAAACAAGGATTACACTGTCTATAGCGCAAATTTTAAACTGGGAAACGCCAAAGATAATGCCCCGGGGGTTGTATTGCCCCCAGATGTCCCTGAACAATGTTTATGAACTGACCCGCTGCCGCCTTTGTCCATTTTATCCGGCATCAACGCTTCCGTAGGGAAAGCCGCCGGATACGGGCTATGGAGCAAGCGGCGCAACAGATAAGGGATTCCCATGGCACAACCTAAAAAAGACAACTACGTCTACATCATATCCATGATCATCATGGTGGGCCTGGTACTCATCGGACTCTTCGCTCCCGATGCCTTTGCCTCGGCCACCAACGCTATTTTCGGTTTCCTGTCCAAGTATTTCGGCTGGTGGTACATGCTGGCCATGAACTGCTTCGTCATTTTCCCGATTGTGCTGGCCATGAGCCGCTTCGGCAAGCTCAAGCTTGGTGAGGCAGATTCAAAACCGGAGTTCTCCAACATCGCCTGGTTCGGCATGCTCTTTGGGGCAGGCATGGGCGTTGGTCTGGTCTTCTACGGTGTAGGCGAGCCGCTTTACCATCTGGCAACCCCGCCCTTTGGCGCGGTGCCCGGTTCCCCGCAGGCGGCTGAAGACGCGCTGCGCGTTTCGTTCTTCCACTGGGGACTGCACCCGTGGGCCGGTTATTCCGTAATCGCCCTTTGCCTTGCTTACTTCCAGTTCCGCAAAGGCGCACCGGGGCTCATGAGCAGCCTGTTCATCCCCATTCTCGGCGATAACGCCCACCGCACCATAGTTGGACGTACGGTGGACGTATTCACCATTTTCGCCACCGTAGCAGGCATAGCCACTTCGCTCGGGCTTGCCGTGCTGCAAATCAACAGTGGACTGAAATACCTGTTCGATCTGCCGCAATCTGTTGGCATCCAGCTGGCCATTCTGGTCGTGCTGGCTCTGGCCTACACGCTAACGGCGGTTTCCGGCATCGACAAGGGCATCAAGTTCCTCGGCAACCTCAACCTCGGGCTGGTCTGTCTGCTTGGCGTTTCTTTGCTGCTGCTGGGACCGACTCTGGTTATTTTTGAATCTCTGGTTACGGGCCTTGGTGGCTACCTGTCCAACTTCATATCCGAAAGCTTCAATGTGGCCCCATACGGCGGCAGCTACAAAGACTGGCTGGGCGGCTGGACCATCTACTACTGGGCCTGGTGGATTGCATGGGCGCCCTTTGTCGGCTCGTTTATCGCCCGTATCTCGCGCGGCCGCAGCATTCGCCAGTTTGTTACCGGCGTGCTGATGGTGCCTGCTCTGGGCAGCTTTACATGGTTCGCCATTTTTGGCGGCACCGGCCTTAACATGCAGGTAACCGGCCTTGCGGATCTGGCAACAGCCGTAAATGCGGATATCTCCACCGGCGTTTTTGCCATGTACCAGCATATCAACTTCGGTAGCATAATGTCCGCAGTAATGCTGCTGCTGATTTGCACCTTCTTTGTTACTTCCGGCAACTCCTCCACCTTCGTGCTTTCCATGTACTCGACCCAGGGCGTGCTCAACCCGCCCAAGGGACGCATGGCAGTGTGGGGAACCTTGCAGGCGGCCTTCGCCTTTGTGCTCCTGCTTACCGGCGGGCTCAAGGCCTTGCAGATCGCCTCCATTACCGCAGCCGGCCCATTCTCGTTCATTATGCTTCTGGCCTGTTTCTGCCTGTGGCGCGCCCTGAACAAGGAGTTCGCCCCGGGAATCGAAATAAAATAGAAGCATCGGCGACGCATCAGATGACAACAACCGGGGGGCCGTAGCCCCCCGGCCTGATGAACATGCGAGGAACACGCCATGACGCAGGAAGAAGTCTATTACCGCCCGCCTTCCGAGGTGGACAGCTTTATCATAAGGGTAATGCACGGCTGCCCGCACAATGCCTGCACCTTCTGCAACCTATTCAAGGATATTCCGTGCCGGGTGCTGCCTCTGGATGAAGTATTGGCCGGGCTGGAACAGGATGCCGCGAGCATAGGGCCGCAGCACCTGCACCTGCTGACCAGCATGTATCTGGAAGGCGGCGATCCGCTGGCTATCAACAGCGAATACCTGCTTGCCGTGATGCTGCGGGCCAGAGAGCTTTTTCCCGCGCTGGATCGTTTTGCCTGCTATGCTACGGCCCGCTTCACCATCAGAAAGACGCAGACCGAGCTTGATGCTCTGGCAAAAGCCGGACTGCGGCGCGTATTTGTCGGGCTGGAATCCGGCAGCGGCGAGCTTTTGCAAAGCTTGCGCAAGGGCTGCACCCCGGCGGACTTGCGCTTGGCGGGACAGATGCTTGCCAGAGCCGGAATCGAGATGGACGTTTCCATGATGATGGGAATCGGCGGGGCAGAGCGCTCTCGCGAACACGCGCTTGAAACGGCCGCGCTACTGAACGAAATCTGCCCGGTATGTGTCCGCATCCGTACCTTTGCCGTCAAGAACAATACCGAGCTTGGCGATGACTACCTGAACGGGTGCTTTGTACCCATGAGTCCGCACGAAACTTTACAGGAACTGCGTCTGATGGTTGAGAACATCACAGGCAGGATGGAACTGCTGAGTGAACACTGGACCAACTTCATCCATTTCAGCGCCATGATGCCGGAAGCCGGACCGCAGTTGCTGGAGCATATAAACAGGCACCTGCTCATTCCGGAAGATCAGTTCCGCCCGGTTGGGATAGATGACGAGAAATCGTAAGTGCGGCCTGTCATGAGCCACGTCTGTCCATTTTGACGCGCTTCATTGCAAATAATCAGGCAAGAAGGAAGGAAGCGCCCTACTCCGGCAGTAGCTACTAACTCCCGAAAACAGGCAAGTAACGGGAAACCCGGAGGAACTTGCTGTAACGCTGAATTCAGGGGACTCAAACCCAGCAGTAGTTATTTCCGGAAGCTCAGGCTCCGGCAACGGATTCGGATGTTCATAATCCGAACCGTTACCATCGCCCTCATCCGGCGTCTGGGGGGAACAACGCCGGAATTACGGCAAGGCTGGCGATGCAAGCGCGGAGGGGTACTTGCACCGTTGGCATTCGTGGTGTCATTGCCTCAGCCATACCAAATCTCAAAAGCTCTTCCTGTCTGGCTGCAACAGGTGCACAATCTCCAGCAAATCCGGCTGGCGCAACAACGCCCCATCCTGCAAGTAAAGTATAAAAACTCTATTGCCAGCAACAACTTGCCTTGTACCAACCGCCCTGCATGCAGCAAGACTGCGAAACAACTGTACATTAACTAAAGCTACAGACAAAAACACGGCAAATAGTTCATTACAGACAACTTTAATGTTGACCAATCAACTACGCGAAGCGCGATATTAGCGAAATTTTACATTTTGTGAAGTGCTTTTATGCAATATTGGCCCATAGGTAATGCTATAGAAACATTTAACCCCAGCTTGTGATTAATTTTTTTAAAATTTAAAAAGGTCAATTCAACACTATTTAATAGGTGAATCTATTTTGAGGAAATATTTACTGGAAAAACGCAAAAGAACCGACAAATGCAGAAACACAGATACATGTCAAAGCGCACAGGCAACGCAATCGGGCTGAACAGCCACAAACGGGCGCAATAAAGACAGGGCAAAGCGCACGAGGCCAAAAGAGACCAGGGCAAATGCAGAAGCTCTGATAAATGACCTGATGAAGCAAATAAGCAAATCTGAGGTATTTTTTCCGGAAGGGGGTAACGAATAGCAAGGGCATTGCGCAATAACCGGGCGGCCCTGTGAAAATGGAATTGCTGCTGGCGGCTATATTTCCCAGTCAGCGTCTTTTCCGAACTCATTTACAGGCAGGCGAGCGCCTATTGTAAACGAGACGGGCCGCTCTGGGGTGGAAAGCCCGTTTTTGCACAGCAATTTCAGTTCCCTGATTAAAACCCGGTTCTCCGCGCCTGCTTCAGCAACAATAAAAGCCTTGAGCCGCCGCCCTTCCTGCGGGCGCATCAGACGCACGCGGCACTCCCTGACCAGTGGATGTTCTGCGATAAAAGCCGCCACTCTGGCCGGATAGACATTCATCCCACTAACCTGAACAGCGCTGTCCAGACGCTTGAGCGGGCGAAAAGTCCGCTCCCCGGTCCAGTGCAGACTATCCTGAACCGGGCAGTACAGCAGTTCGCCCGAAGGCAGTCTGCGTTCCAGCGCTTCCTTGCCGTCTTTTGAGACAACACGGCTCCAGTAGTCGATCAGAGTAAATTCACCGGGACCACGGCGATACCCTACGGCCCCATTCTCGCTGCTGCCGTAAATTTCCAGCGCGTTCAGGCCAAAGCCAAGAATACGCTGCATATCGCTTTCAGACCACGGAGAACCGGCGCTCAGGCAAACCGTGCCACAGCCGCTGGTCTCCGGCTGCGGTTGCAATCTGGCCCATAAATCGGGGTAGCCTACCACTAGCGTGTCTGGGGCCAATGCACCGCTGATTACCGTTGGCAACGGCGGCAAAGATAAGCGGACTGCACCAAGGCGCTTGGGCAGCAGCACGCCGAAAATGAATCCATAGCAATGGTATTGCGGCGTGGCGGCAATAACCGTTTGAATGCCCGGAAACAGGGCAGCAAGGGTGTCCACTTCCTGCTGTACAGATTCAAAGCTCTGGCAAAGACGCTTCGGCTTTCCGCTGCTTCCCGAGCTTTCATAAACAACCAGACGCTCGCCGTTTTTCCAGCCTTGCAGCACCTGCTTCACGCTTTCCAGCGGTGTTCCGGCGCACTCAACATTGCTGTCCTGAGACGCAGACGGAGGGAACATCCCGGCCAGTTTGCGCGTAAGTTCCAACACATCTTCTTCGGACAGGCCAAGCGCCGACCAGCTGTTAACGGCAAAGTCATCCAGCGAAATTCCTGCCAGAGGAATCACCTGACCGGGACTGCGTCGCAAAAGGAACGAGCCGGTAAAACTCTGCAAAACGGCAAGCATTACGCGTTCATCAATCATGCGCCAACCCGCGAAGGTGATTCAATCAGTATATCCACGGCGATACCGCGCTTTTCGTCAGCCTTCCGGCAGTGCATGCCCTCAGCCGTACCGGAAGCAGAGCTACGCACAAAAGCCGCTGCCAGCTCCAAAGCCTGAAGAGCCGGTTCTGCGGCATCCGCCAGTCCTTCCGGCAACCGGACAAGGTTGCTTGATGTTACCCCGGCACTGCGCCCGTGGCTCCATTCAGGAAACGCAATCATTGGCGAAGATGCGCCTGCCTGCCGCGAAATTACAAAAAATACGGCACAATCCTGCATGGGAGCGTGTTCCGCAGGAACGGCGGCAGCTTGTACCATGCTCATGCTCCGGCTGGCCTCCTCGACCGCGCCAACAACAGCCAGATCAATATCACCAGCCGCCAGAGCGCACAGCCCGGTCTGCAAGGCACCCGCAAAAGACAAATCAAACTGGCAGACAGTGCAGGAAGGCCCCTGAATGTTCAGGGACATGCTCAAAAAGCCGCAAAAAACATTGTTGACCGAATGGGAAAAATGCGTGGGCGAAGCAAGCTGGGCACCGCCGTCAAGAATCGAATCCATAAAGGCAAAGCTGCTGCCGGCCGCTCCAAAGGCACTGCCGATGAACAGCCCGGCTCGCGCGCTTTTTTCGCTGCTCAGGGGAGCGCTATTTCCGGAATGAGCAAGGGCCTGAGCCGCCGCGCTTAACGCCAGCTTGCTGATGGGCGAAGTGCGCCGCAAATTGAGGCCGGGCAGCACATCCTTGAGCGCAGGAGCGTTGCAGAAATCGGCTGGCCCGTCATTCAGGCAGGCAGTGGCAAAATCGCCAAGACCGGATTCGCCGTAGTGCAGCCCCACCCCGTTCAGATAAAAACTTTTGCGCATGTCAGCTTCCATTTATACCCCCTGCTCCACCTTGCCGAAAACAAGCGCGGCATTGCTGCCGCCAAAGCCCAGAGACACAGACAAGGCCAGACCGGAGCCAAATGCGCTCTCCTGTCTGCTAATCATGCTTGCCACGCCGGGTTCAGGCTCAACACAGCCGACGCTGGCCGGTATGCTGCCACGGTTCAAGGCGCAAATGCTGAACACGGCTTCAAGCGCGCCTGCGCCGCCCAGACAATGCCCGGTTGTCCCCTTGCTGGCCCAAAGCAGGGTGTTGCTGAACAAATCGCTGTATACCGCGCTTTCTATCCTGTCATTTTCAGGGGTAGAGGTGCCGTGTGCGTTGATAAAAGCTATATCACCCGGCTTTGCCCCGGCCCTGTCCAGAGCTATGTCCAACGCCTTGCGCAACCCGCGCCCATCCGGGTGCGGGGCTGTCATATGGTGAGCGTCGCTGGCCGCGCCCCAGCCTTTGAGAAGCCCCTGCGGGCGCACACCGCGTTTTTCCGCATGGGCGGCGCTTTCCAGCACCAGCACGCCCGCTCCTTCGCCTAGGTTGAGGCCGGCGCGGTGAGCATCAAAGGGCTTGCACGGCTCAGGCGAGTAAATCATCAATTTGTTGAAGCCAATATACGGAACCACGCTCAAAGCATCCGTACCCCCGGCAAAAACAACGTCACACAGCCCCTGCCGGATCCATTCCGCGCCCATGGCAATGGCGTCCGCCCCGGAAGTACAGGCATTGGAAATGGTAAGAACCGGCCCGGAAAACTCACCCATGCCCCGGCTTGCAAGCAGCGCCGCCAAATCGTGAGCCATGCTGTGATTGTAAAAATCCTGAACAGAAGCGCAGGAGCCTGCCGTGCCGGGTGAAGTCGCACCGGGTGAATCCACGCAGGATGAAGCCGCGCCGGACGCGGCAGCTTCCGGGCAAGCAGGATTGCAGGAAGTAGAGCCGGAACCAGCAGAACCAGAGCAAGCAGGGTTGGAGCGAACAGAATCAGAGCATATCTGACCGGAACCTGTGCGGATTTTTCCGTAATCATCCAGAAAATGCAGGGCGCACCCTGCAGTGGTGCCTATGCAGACGCCAACCCGCGCCGGAAGCGACGCAAGAGAAGCAGAAGCCACGGCCTCATCAGCCGCCATGCCCAGCAGGACTGAACTGTCGTGCGTGGAACCGCGCCGCCAGTTGTCGCCAATCCAGGTATCCGGCACGGCGCAAACCGGGTTCACTGCCGTATCCCCATGCTTTGCGAGCATGGAGCGCAAAAAGTCCGGCACAGCTTGCGGGCGCTCACCAGCGTATAGCGCGCGCAGGCTATCCTCCACATTGCGTCCGGCCGCGCACACGCAGCCAAGCCCGGTAATCCAGATATCCCGGCGCATCTAACCGGCAAGCCTTTCTTCAATAAAGGAAGCCAGCACGCCAAGGCTTGCAAAAGCGGTCTTGGCCTCGTCCGCGTTCTTTACAGCAACGCCGAAATGCTTTTCGACTATCACCACCAGCTCTACGGCATCAATGGAATCCAGCCCTAGGCCCTCGCCGAACAGAACCATGTCTTCGGAAAGGTCTTCCTCGGTAACGTCTTCCAGATAAAGTTCCTCGACAATGGCCTTTTTCAGTTTGTCCAAAATTACGTCACGCGTCATTATCACCCTCGATTTTCCAGATACTGTGAAAATTGAAAAACTGGTACGGTTCAAGCTTGCAGTAGCGCTCCAGCGCCGAAGCGAAAATTCCGGCATACGGGGCGGCGCTGTCGGCCTTTTTGCCTGCCTTGCGCGGCACATCAAAACTTGCATAGCAGGAGCATTCGGCCCGGCACTCCCCTGTCCGGCGCGAAAACACAACTGCTACCGGGGCTTCCGTCATGGCGGCAAGCAGATAGGCGCTGCCGGGGAATACCGCCGGATGCCCCAGAAATTCCGTCTGGAGCCGCAGACTTTCCGCAGGCATAAGCCGGTCGCCCATGATGCAGAGAATCTCACCGTTGCGCAAGGCCGCGCTGGCTTCAACCAGCCCGCCAAAACCGCCAAGCGGGTCAATTATGCGGTAAGCCTGCTCCGGGCAGTCCTTCTCCACGCTGGCTGTACTGGCAGTACTGGCGGCATCGCCTGTAATGCCAGTCCCGGCAATTCCTCCAGAACTGATAGAGCCAACAGCCTCAACAGTTCTGCCGGACTCAGCAGTTGCGTCAGCCCCGGCATGCTCAAAAACATGCAAATCAATATCCTGACCGTCACGGGGCTGCAAGATATTTACCCGCGGCCCAAAGCGCAACCCGGCCAGAGCCGTTTGCCAGGCGCCGACGTGAGCAGAAAGGATAATCAGCCCTTTGCCCTTGCCCAGCAGTTCAGTGATTTTAGCCAGGCAATCCGGATCCGGCGCAACCGAGCAGCGGCCCAGAATTCCAGCCGCGGCCCGCTCCAGCAGAACGCAGGCAAAACTCCAGTAAAGCCGGAAAGTATGTCTGAGCCTTGTAAGCCGCGCGCGGAGGCATGGCTGTTCAAGCAACTCCGGAAAGCGCCGCTCCAGATAATGGGTAGCCCTGCCAGCCACAGACGGAACCAGCACATAGCCGCAAACAACAAAAAACAACGGTATCTTGGCAGCCTTAACCCCAAAAACGCGCAGGAACAGATAAAAAAAACGGTGCCGCCATTTACCGGCAAGGCTCCGGCTTGACCAGTCAGTTGCGGATTGCTGCTGTCCTTTGGCTTGCGCGTCTGGCTGCGCAGAGTCACCAGAACCCGACCTATTCGCGGAATCTGGATGTGACTGCTCACCAGTACCTGTATGCTGTGGCGGATCAACTTCGCGTCCGTCCGCTACAGCGTGTTGTGGCCCTGCTCCTTCCGGCCCGCGCTGGCTACCCGTAGCATCAGGCATCGGAACCGCCAACGCCGGGAGCCACCTGAGCCATAGCCCGCAAGCCGCTCCGGATTCTGGCTGCCGCCAGATATACAACGCCCCCGAACAAAAGGGCCAGCATGGGGCCAAAAACAATCCCGCCCAGAATCCATTCCAGAAGGCGCAAGTGCGCCTCACCCGCTATGGTTGCCCATGATATCTCGGTAAGCAGCCTGCCGTGCAGCAGCAGGTGCCCCCCTTCAACGCAAACGGGAATAATCAGCGGCGGCCAGAGCGCGTGGTGCACCGTGAGCGTCCAGAGGCGGTTGAGCCGGAACCAGCCAATAGCCAGAAGCGTGACAATGCTTTGCAACCCCACCAGCGGCAAGATATTAATCAGAACAGCGGCAAAAGTTGATGCAGCCAGATTGAATGGCGTATTATCCTGCAAAAGCAGCCTGCGTAGCGATTCCAGCGGACGCAGGATGGAAATTTTGCCCTCGGCGTCATGCTCACGCCTGATGAACGGGAGCGGAATAAGCGCGCGCACGGTCAGCTTGGTGTTCATCAGGGTGATGCGGAAATTGTCGTAAAACTTGCGAAAATGCGAAACGCGCTGCTCGCGTGGCGGGTAATAGACCTGAATGGGTAGGCTGACAATCTCAAACCCGGACCAGGCGGCCTTTACCAGCACTTCCATCTCGAAGGCAAAGCGCTTTTCTGCAAATTTCAGGCCACGCAGGATGGAAACAGGGTAAACCCTGAAACCGCTTTGCATGTCTGAAACGCTTTGCCCGGTCTGCACCCGCATCCAGAAGCCGGAAAAAGAGCGCCCGAATTTTGATGCCCCCGGCACATTGCTGACCGAAAAATCGCGCGCGCCAACTACTATCGCCTGCGGTCGCGCCTGAGATTGGCGCAACATGGCCGGGATATCAGCGGCCTTGTGCTGCCCGTCGGCATCAAGGGTAATCAGATGGGTAAAACCGCGCTCTGCGGCCCAGTTGGCGGCGCTGAGTATAGCCTCGCCCTTGCCCCGGTTGCGCTCGTGACGCAGCAACATGACAGAACCGCTGCCGGAACCAGCTGCCTCCTGTTGCAAGGCCGCGCCAGCAGTGTCCAGCTCAGATATCAGCGAAGCCACCAGTTCACCGCCACCGTCAGTGCTGCCGTCATCAACCACCAGCAGGCGGTAGTTTGCGGACACACCCGGTTCAAGGCTGTCTGAACTGCCCGAACCAAATGGACTGCCAGAACTGGCCCTACTGCCCCTATTATCCGGGTGACTCTGACTACTCGAACAGCCATAGCTGCCCGAACGATCAGAACTGCCGGACTTGCACGGGCAATCCGGGTAATCAGAATAATCCGGGCAAGTCTCAAGAAGCGCGAGCACATCGCGAATCACGCCCGCAACAGAAGCGGCGTGGTTATAAAGCGGAATAACTACGAGGTAGCTGGTACGCATGCCCTGCCCACTGCTCAGGATTTGCCCGGATAAGCAAGTTGCAGCCGGGCAAGCTCACCCGCTTTCCAGCGCTGCATGAAATCACGGTAAAATGGCGGCAAATCAAGAATAAGACCGCCGGAAAAGGATGTAATAAGCTGGACGGAAAAGCCCTTGGTGCAGATGCGTCCGTCCGCATCCGTAATCAGGTATTCCATGTTCACGCGCGCGGCCTCTGTCCAGTGGATGAAAGCGCTAACGGCGTATTCCTGCCCAAAACGCAGCGGCAGCAGATAATCAAAAAAAAGCGCCTTGATCGGCATTACAACTTCTGCCTGACGCAAAATCTCGTATGGAAAGCCGCATGCTTCCACCAGCGCTTCCCGTGCTTCCTCAGCATACACGGCGTAGGTGCCGTGCCAGACCACGCACATGGGGTCGCATTCGCCAAAGCGTACTTTTCTGGTTACGCTTACGCCAAGTGGTTCTGGCGCTCCCGGTTGCATTCTGAACGGCGCGTCACTGTCAAATCTCATGTTTTACCAATATGTTGGGACTGTCCCAAACAGGTTGATTCTATTTTAGCCAAAAATACTTTTTATTAAAGCCTGCGCGTATTTGTCAGGCAGGATTTTAAACTTCGGCCAGATAAATACGGAACTTTGCCACCTGCCCCGCGTCCGCATCCGGCCCAGCATGCTCTGACACGTTGCTGATTACGCAATCCCAGCCCTGTTTCATATTCGCAGAACCAGAGGTACCGCCGACACCGGCCTGTTCGCCCTGACTAGCCATACCGGCCAAACCACCCCTTGAAGACTGCGGAGCCGGAGAGCATTCAAGCTGCAGCGAATCTCCCGGTCTGGCCTGACTGGTAAACTTGGCTGTGCCTATGCCTGCCAGCGCGAGTTTTTTGCCCTGCGCCCGGCAAAGCGCATGAACAGCCATCTGAACCTGAATAAAAGCGGGCAGAACCGGGTAATCCGGAAAATGCCCGGCAAAGCCGATGAATCCGGCATCGGGCGCATACCCGGCAAGGCAGCTTCCGCCGGACAAAACCGGCTCCCGTGTCTGGATGCGGGTAAGTTCAGAATCTATATTCAGCATTATTACTTCCGGCTGGGTTTTATTGTCCGTAACGGAACCAGAATCACTCGACAAATCTGACAATGGAGACATCAATCATCCAGTTGTTGCCCTGCGGCATGAACCGGTAGTTGCCGGGCTTGCCGCTGAACATGATTCGCCACGCGTCAATACGCGACGACGCATCTTCGCCCAGCGAGCTGGAAGACGATTTGCCGCGCCGATATGCGGATACAGGCACGCCATCAGGTTCCGTTATTACATAGCTCGCTCCCGCCTGTGCGGAACGCTTGCGCCGCAGAACGAGCCGCTCTCCACATATATCGGTATTCCTGTCGCCATAGCTCAATTCGTAGCTGTCATCCTCGCCGGGTGCGGAAAGAACCATCTCATCAAGCGCGGCGAAAGAGCTGCGAATCAGGCTGCCAGCGCCGGGGAAGGAAAGACCGCTACAGCTGACGTCCCGCCCTTTACGGACGCATTGTCCAAGCTTGTTGCCCTGCGGCAAAAAAACAGCAAAGCGAGCTTCATCAGGCGAAACAACCCGGTAAACGGCGTTCAGCACAAAGTTATGCCCGCCATAGGCGCTGCTGTCCGGGCGTAGGGTGGCATCAATCCCTTTAAAGGGTTTGCTCCACAATCCACTGCCTTTTGCGGCCGCTGCCGATGCCGTTTGAAGCAGTTGCGGGTTTTCCGGCGCGTTTTTACTGCAACCGGACAGGCAGCTCAAACAGCAAAACAAAGCGCCCAGCAGCAGCAAAAATATAGCGTTGGAAGCAAAGCGCGGTTTTAATATTTTTTCATACATATTACCGCTCACTTGTACACAAAAAGGGAACAATTAGCAAAACAGCCAGCATTTCTGCGCCAAGCCCGAAAAACGTAATTCCACCAAGGGTATGCAGCACCGGATGTTTGGCAAGGATCAGCACACCCAGTCCGGCCAGCGTGGTCAGGCCGGAAACCAGAATGGACTTGAAAGCGCCAAGACTGAAACTTGAGCGCAACTCATGCAACATTACAATTCCGTAGTCCGAGCCAAGCCCGATTACCAGAATAAGAGCAGCCGCGCCAGGCAAAGTCATGGGCGTGCCGGATACCAGCAGCCAGCCGATCACCGAGGCCAGACCGAAAAGAGGCGGCAGCGAGGCCAGCAGAATCATGCCCGGTCTCCTGAAACAAAGGGCCAGAAGCGCCAGACAGACTGCCCCGGCAAGCGGCAGCAGGTAACGTTCTTCCGTAAAAGCACGGTTAAGGCCGTCGGCAATGGCCGTAGAGGACAGCAGGATACTCTGGTCATGAATGCTGTGCTCAAGAGTATTTGGCTCAAGGCCGCGTTCCTCAACATCAGGCTGTGTACGCCCGCTCCAGTCAAAGCTCAGCACATGAGCCTTGCCGCCCTTTTCCTGAAGCATCCACCAGAGCATTTCGCCAAAACCGGCAGCGCGCAAAGCGTCAAGCGGGTTGCCATCCGGCCTTGCACCAGCAGCAAACCACTCGCCAAAGCCGGAAAAAAGCCCGGCCCGGAAACCGGCTCCGGAAGCGGCTTCATCCAGAAGCGCGGGTAAATCCTGATGTTGCGCCACCTGCTTGTTCCAACGCTCAACATTGGCGTTGCGCCGTTCCAGAGGCGGAATCAGGTCGGAAAGAGCAAAAACATTTTTGGATTCCGTACCGCTTAAACCTGCGCGCAACCTGCCGGAAAGCGCAACCGAGGCTTCAAGGGCATTATCCAGATTGCTGCCGCTGGAAACCCAGACCTGCGGCTCGCCGCCGTTTTGCCAGCGTGAGCGTAACTCGTGCATTTCCTGTTGCAGTCTGCGGCTATCCGCCCCCAGACTCTGAAAAGACGCGTCAAAAGGAACCAGATTGATTCCCGCCACGCACACAGCCAGACAAACAGCGGCCAGAACAGCGGCCGGAAGCAGGCGCGGGCGCAGCCGGATGGCATCTTCATCGTCCGGCTTGCTCAAAATGGCCGGACTGGAAATCCAGGGACAGGCAGGCAGAACGAACAGGGCTATTCCAAGCCCACAAACGAGCGAAAAAGCAGCAAAAAAACCCATCTGGCGCAATGCCGGAATAGACGAGAGCATCAGCACGCAAAAACCGCTGACGCAAAGCAGGGCGCTATAAGCCATTGGCCGGGCAAGACGGGCCAGCGCCTCGGCCTTGCGCGCGCGATTCTTGCGCAGGCCAAAATGCACCAGCACTGCGTAATCTTCAGCCAGACCAAGCACTGCCGCGCCAAATCCCAAAGCCAGACCTGCCGTTGCTGGCCAGATGGCGGACATGGCGCTGCCCGCAAAAAATATTGCCGCCACCGGCGTAAGCAGCAGCCAGACAGCACCCAGAGAGCGCACGGTGAACAGGTAAATAAGCGCGATCAAGGCAATGGAAAACCCAAGTGTAAACTTGAGATCCTGCTCAATTGTCGCGGTATTGCGCGCGGTAAAGCTCAGGCCGCCAACCGCCAGCGCGGATAGCCCCGGAAACTCATCTCCGGCTTCAACCAGCGCAGCATCCAGCCGATTGCAGAAAAGCTCCGCGCCATAGGCATCGTTAAGCCCCACTTTGGGCTGCAAAACCAGCAAAACCGAGCGCCCGTCCGCAGACACAGGAAGCTCGCCGCCATCCAGCGCACTTGCAAAAGCGGCAAAGATGCCGTCGTCGCGCCCGGAGTCGAACTTGGCGCGCAAAGCCTGCAACAGTCCCAAAGGGTCTGCCCGGACATAATTCTTTGGCAAAAAGGCCAACGGGCCGGAAAGAGCCTGCCGTAACTCGCCCATTCGTGAGCGTAATTCGGTGACTTCCAGCCGGGGCGCGATTGCGGCTTCCATCTCATCGTCAAACAGCAGGGGGATAAGTGCCAAAAGCGCTTGTGGATCCGGCAATCCCCCACTGGTCGTGGGGCCGCTGTCATGTAACAGGTCGCCCATTCGCTCGCGAATCAGAGCAGCGGCAGCGTAAAGGCTATCTGAGGAATGTTCGCTGGATTGGCCATTGGGCCGACCATTATCCGGCTCACTGGCCTGTCCGCTGGCCTGTTCACTGAGTTGCCCGCTGGTCTGCTCACTAAGCTGACCGCCAGAATGATTGCTGGACTGACCACTAAGCTGACCACCGGACTGATTGCTGCGCTGTTCTGTGTTCAGGGCAAGGCTCTGGTCAGGGGCACGCGTAATGGCATGGCCTGCCGCCTCTGGAGCGAACGTAAGTTCCACGAACATCATCCGCGCGCCGGGATTGAATTCCAGCAGATTGCCAAGCCGGGCCAGACGCGGCGAGGAATCAGGAAACAGCGAAACAATGGAAGTATCAAGATTGGTGGAGTGAAAGCGAAAAGCCGCCAGGCATAGCAGGACGGCAAAAATAGCCAGAACCGTTTTCCGGTACTTCAGCGAAACGGCAACCGCGCTCTGAATAAAACGGGAAGGCATGCCTAGTCCTGCCGCTCCACCCGTCTGGCGTCCGCAAAATCAAGCCTGATATAGTCGCCGTCGCTTTCATGCAGGACAACCCGCGTCACATCAAGACCGTTGGGAGCGAAAAACAGCTCGATTTCGTTGATTGGCGAAGGACTTTTCTTTTTTGGGGAAAGCAGCAGCACCGGCGGTGAAAGTTGCTTGAATTCAAGCGAGTATGAAGTTCTGATGGACTCCAGATCAAACGAAATCCACAGCATTATCTGGCGGCCGATCTGCGCGGCAAGCTCGGCCTCGCGCGGGTTTTGCGCAGCCGGGGCGTCATCGCCGTCAAAGTTGTTGCGGAACGAGGCTTTTCCGTCTTTATACTCCAGCCGGAAAAAGGCCGGGCTGTCGTATTGCCAGACAAGCTGATCCGGCGCCCTGAACACAAAAAAGCCGTCCGACACCAGCTCCTCGTCCAAAAAAAACGTGTAACGGGTCTGGGTAAAACGGCTCTCAATACTTTCTATGTTCCGGTTACCGTCAACAATACGCTCCAGAACGCTCTGCTCTTCCGCAGCCAGTCCCGCTGCCGGGCACAAGGCCGGATTCTGGGCCTGCAACAAAAAAAGGGCCAGCGCCACAAAAACGCTTACGGCGCGAAAACGGCTAATCATGCTTGCAAAGCCTCCGTAGGCAGACCATCGCCCTCAAGCAGAAAAATCTTCACCTGCCCGGAAGCCAGCAAAACATCATTATCCGCGCTGCCCGTGTGACCAGTACTGCCTGTGTTGCCTGCATTGCCAGCAACATCTGAGGTAGTAGCAGTGCCTGTGCTGATAGTACCAGCGCCACCAACACTGTCAGTTCCAGCAGCCCAAACAGATGCGTCAAAAACGTGAAACGGCCCAAGAGCGGACGACTTGCCTATGCTGACGTAAAGCTCATCGCCGGGCGCAGCGCTGCCGTGGCAGGCGAATTTCTTCACGCCGACCAGAAAACCGGCCTTGGGCAGTTCCGCAACGCCTTCCTGTCCGTCGAGCCCGACTTGCCCGCCTTGCATGGCCCGCACAGCATTAATCGCCGCAAATCCTTGCGCCATAATCTCAAAAAAAGCCGCGCCAATGATCAGGCCGGCATCATCAAGAGCCGGACAATCATCCCGCACCGTAACCCAGGCCCTATCAGCAGAACCGTCAGGCGAGCCGCCCAAAAAGTCATCCGGGGAACTGCCAAGACTGACCGAGTCAATCATGAGCATGGGCTGGCGGTGCGGGATGATTCCCGCGATATCTATTCTTTCAGAACGCATTATTGCTTGCTCAGGTTGGCTTCCGCCTTGATATTGTTCAAAATGGAAGTCTCCAGCTTGCGAACCAGCGAATTGTAGGTGCGGTGAATACGTCCGTTCGATTCCTTAAGGTTCACGCTTGATTTGTACAAAATCGAGTAATGCGTGGCAGTGTAAGGAATACTTACCTCCGCCACATGCCTGCCGCCAGCTATCCGGTTCACGCCCTCAATCAGGCCCGGCTTGATCTGGGTCATTTTCCAGCCCTGTAGCTTGCCTGCATCAAGAATGCAGGATTCCATGCTCTCAAGGCTGATAGTGTACGGAACCGGAGAGTCCTGAATATTGTAGATGGGGGTGTTTTTTGCGCACCCGCCAAACAACAGGACTGCCAGTACAACCAGCGCGGCGCGGCATGCAGTGCGCGCAAACGCCCTATTCATACAGGGTTTCGTTTATCTTGACGTTGATGCGGCTATCCAGATTATTGACCCAGGTGTTGTAGGTCTTGTGGATATTCTGCCCGTCAGCATAAAGGCCTTCGCTGCTGTTCTTGTACAGGATGGAGTACTTCTTGGTGGAGTACGGGATGCTTACAACGGCGGTATGCCCACGGCGAGTAATGGAGCCTTCCATCATGCCGGACTTTATCTTGACGATTTTCCAGCCAAGTTCAGAACCGGCAAGAATGATGCACTTTTCCATCTTGGCCATGGTCATACCGCTGGTAACCGGCTGATCTTCAAAATTCAGAATAGGAGCTGTATTAAAAGAAGATTTGCAGCCCAATATGAAAAAAGCCGTAAGACAGACTATAAAAAACTTTTTCATCCCATCCTCCATGAGTTGATGTGCGTTGGCAGTTTAGAAGAAATTAAACCCAGAAACCCGGTTATTGCCAAAAAAACAAAAGGATAAAAACGCCTGAATGCGCTGCCGCCCTGTAATTACTTACGGCAAACATTTTAATGACAGCCCGCTGATCGTGCGGCATGCAGCCTGAATTTTTCTCCCGCCGTGTGGCATTCAGAGTGAAAACGAGTCCAGCTCCGCAAGCATTGCCTCGCGCACTCTTTGCGCCAAATCCTTGTATGCCTGTTTGTGCTCCAGTCCCGGCAACGGAGCTACAGGCTCGAGAAGCTTAACAAAAATCCTTTGCGGGTTCACCTTAAAAGAGCCGGGCGGACAAAATTTTCCGGTATTATAATAAACCATCGGCACAAGCCGGGTTCCGGTCTCTGCCGCCACCCGGAAGATGCCGGACTTGAACGGTAAAAGCCGCCCGCTACGGCTGCGTGTGCCTTCCGGAAAGCAAACAATGGTGGAGCCTGCCGCAATTTCTTCGCGGCAGCGCTGCGCAAAATTCAGAATATCCTCATCGCTCCCCACCCGGATATACCTTGCCTGCCGCATCATGAGCGCGAAAAAAAACAGCTTGCTAAAAGGCCAGCTGGTAACAACAAAGCAGAGGTTACTGCAATGCTGGGCAGAAAAAAGGTAAAGGTCCATAAAGGACTGGTGATTGGGAACAATAATGCATGGTTGGTTACGCGCGGCCATATCCGGGTTAACCACCCTAACCGGCATGACCGGCCTGGCCAAAAAACGAAAAAGCTTGCCGTACCACCAAAAAACAAAGCGCGCTCCACGGGCCGGGTCCATGCCCCGAACCCGGCAGACAGCCCAAGCCAGCAACACGCTGGGAAGGGCCGCCAGAAGACACACAATGGTGACGCTGACCAGGGCGAACCAGAAGTAGCAGCGTTTTAGCAGCATGATTTATTCAGCCGCGCGGTTCTTGTGGATTCCTTCGATAAAATCGTACACGTCGCGCATGGTCGTAATCTCAAGAATCTTCGAACGGTCTTCCAGCTTGAAGTCAAAAGCCTGCTCCAGAGCCATGATCATATCAACGATATCCAGACTGTCCAGATGCAGATCGTCACGAATATGCGCCTCGGGCGTAAGCTCATCCAGTTCAAGTTCAAACTCTTCGCTCAGGGCCTCGTTTACCGTTTTGACGATGTAATCGCGTTCCACAAAAAACCTCTAATAACTTGAGTGGCTAAAGTTTTACGACAAGAGAAGCGTTAACTCCCCCTAGGCCGAAGCTGTTTTTCAGCAGGCATGATACCTGACTTTTTTTATGTTCCGCGTCAAGCATAAGTTTGCCGCAGCGCGGGTCTATGTCAGTCAGGTTTCTGGTGCCGTGCACAAATCCATCGCGAGCGGCCGTGATTGCCGCCGCAAGCTCAAGCGAGCCGCTGGCAGCCATGCAGTGCCCCATGTATCCCTTGAGACTGTTGACCGGAGTGTGGCTGCCAAAGAGCCTTTCAATAGCAAGCCCCTCGGCGATGTCGCCTGATTCGGTGGCTGTGGCGTGGGCGTTGACCAGCTGGACTTCTTCCGGCGCAATTGCGGCGTCTTCCAGAGCCATGCGCATGCAGCCCTCAATGGCGCCGCTGTCAGGAAACACAATACTGCTGGGGGCGGTGTTGGTTCCGAATCCGGCAATCTCCGCGATGATGTTCGCGCCGCGCTCTCTGGCGCTTTCGTATTCCTCAAGCAAAAAGATTCCGGCCCCCTCGCCGCAGACAATGCCGTCCCTGCCACTGTCGAACGGGCGGGCGGCAAGATCCGGAGAAGCATTGTGCGAAGCGGCCCCGATGCGGTCAAACGTGGCGGAAAGCAGGGCGTGGTATTCTTCCACCCCGCCGCACAGCATCATTCCGGCCCGCCCGAAGGCAATCTGTTCGTAGGCCAGACCGATGGCCTGCAATCCGCTGGCGCAGGCGGCAGCGGGCGAAATGCAGCGCCCGGAAAGCCCGAAGGTCACGTTGATATTGGAAGGCACGGCGTGGCCCATTACCTTGAAAAACACCGTACTCCTCACGGTATCCATC
The DNA here is from genome assembly GCA_030267065.1 of Desulfovibrio sp. OttesenSCG-928-C06. Lineage (GTDB taxonomy): Bacteria > Desulfobacterota > Desulfovibrionia > Desulfovibrionales > Desulfovibrionaceae > WRHT01. Next base: position 33,723 of record JAJDJF010000008.1, read on the forward strand.
TTGCCGCCAAGATACTGCCGGAAAAAGTCTTCCAGCGTATTGGGGCTTACCGTGGTCGAGGCAATGCAGCTGCCCATGCCGCGGTAAGCTTCGGCCAGCGGGGTATCAGGCGTAATACCGGCTGTGCGCAAGGCTTCGCTGGCGGCAACATAGGCCATGATGCCCATGTGCGACATGGCCCGCCTATGCTCGCGCGGAATGCTCTTTGAGTTGAACTCAGGCGCGACGCCGCACACCTTTACCTGCATTCCGTCCAGTCTGGCCGATTCCGGCAGCAGAGAAAGAGCGCAATTGCCCTCTTCCATCCCGGCCGCCATGCAGGGCAAATCCCATCCAAACGGCGACACTGCGCCAATACCCGTAATAACTACTCTGCGTTTGCGCATGCCAAATCCCTGAACAATCGTTCATAGCCCGTAAAATGTCCGCAAGCGACTGCCGCGGAAATAAAAGCACCCAGAAGGCCCGGCAAAAGAATACTCTGCCCGGCCAGCACCAGCCCCGGAATACGCGTAAACGGCGGCACGGGCATATTGTCCGCGCTGTGCATCACGCCGTAAATGCTGCCACTGCTCCCCTCAACCCAGTCGCGCATGCTGTATTCCGAACATGAATCAACAACCCTAAAATCATTCAGTTCCGGGATGTGCCTTGCGATAAGCCCGGCAAGGCGGTTTTGCATCTCATCTTTCCAGCCCGGATACCATGCGGGGCGGCCCCCTTTTTTGCCCGGACCGGAAGACTCCAGACCCTGCGCTTCTTCCGGCGACAAAACCGAAGTTCTGGCCACGGCAAAAACCGGGTAGCGCCCGTCCACCGGAGTCCCGGCAGAAACATGCAGCCAGGCGTGCCGCGCATCGGTCGAGGAAAACAAGTTCTCAATATCGTCAGACATGCAAAGCAGCACGCTCCTGCCATCCAGAAAATCGCGACTGGTGCTGCCAAAAAGCATGAAGAAGCGGCTGGTTTCCTCCAGCGTGCGCAAATGCCGCGCCATGGCAGGACGTAAACTGCCTTGCGGCAACAGCTCCGGAAGCCGCGACGGATGCCCGGTATAGACGCAGCCCTCACAGGCGAAAGTCCCCTTGTCGGTGAGCACTTCCGCCACGCCGCTCTTGCTTGCGTTCAGCCCTGTTACTTTATGCCCGGTGCGCACATCCACCCCGGCCCGACTCAAGGCCAGCTCAAAAGCTCTGGACAACGCGGCCCCGCCGTTCTCGATGCCGCACACGCCCTCCTGCATTGAGTGCGTGACAAGCGCGAATTCCTCAAACAGGCAACGACCCGGAGGCGTGCCATAATAGATTGAACGCGCCGACAGCAGACTGCGCAAACGCGCAGGCAAGTCTGCGCTTTCAAATCTGGCGGCAAGCTTGCCACCGGAGGGCATCATCAGGCTTTGCGCGGACATGCGCCGGGGATCTATGAACGGGGAGTGCCGGTAGGCGCTTTCAATATCAGAGAGGAAGCGCCTGATAAAACCAGCATGCTCAGGCCAGCGCGAGGCCAACGTCTTTGTTGTTTTGCCGGTTCCCTGCGGCAGCGGAACGTCCTCATACCCGGTATCGGAAACAAAACGGAAAAGCTCGCTGCAATCCTGACGGTACGGCTTGAAGGAAAGCTCCCGCCCCAGTCCGCAAAAGTTCAGGTAGCGGCGCAGAATGCCACCCGGCCCAAGCGCCCCGGCATGGTGGAACCCGGTATCAAAATGCAGCCCGCCGCGCGAAAAACCGCGCAGCAACGGGGCGACCTCGCGGCCCGCCTCCAGCAGGGTCACCTTATGCCCGTAGCGGGCCAGAATCAGGGCGCTGCAAACGCCGGAAGCCCCGGAACCAATAACTACTGTCTGCATGCCTAGCTGTACAGCCCGCCGTTTACGGACAAAACATGCCCGGTAATGTACGAGGCCTCGTCCGAGCACAAAAAGCGCACGCAACCCGCCACTTCTTCCGGCTTGCCGGGCCTGCCCAGCGGAATTGCCGGAAGAATCGCCTCCAGCGGCAACCCGGCGGTCATTTCAGTCTCAATCAGACCGGGCGCAACGGCATTCACAAGGATATTGCGTCTGCCAAGCTCCTTTGCCAGCGCCTTGGTGGCGCCGATGACACCGGCCTTGGCTGCCGAGTAGTTGACCTGCCCGGCATTGCCTGCCTCGCCTGAAAGGGAAACGATATTGACGACGCGCCCCTTTCTGCGCCGCTGCATCAGCGGGGCCAGCAGGCGCGTAACGTTGAAGAAGCCGCCCAGATGCACGTCCAGCACCGCGTTCCAGTCCTGATGGCTCATCAGGCCGAACATGGTGTCGCGCGCAAAACCGGCGTTATTGACCAGCGCGTAGGGAACATCGCCAGCCAGCAGCGGCGCGAGTGCGGCCTCGACTTGCGCGGCGTCTGCCACGTCAAATTTGACAAGGACGCAGGCACGGCCCAGTTGCTCCACTTCTTCCGCCACTTTAGCCGCGCCGGAATCGTCAGAACGGTAGTTGAGCCAGATATCAAAGCCGTCTTTTGCCAAAGCCAGAGCCACGGCAGCGCCTATCCCCTTGCTTGCGCCGGTTACCAGCGCAATCCTGCCGCCCTGACCGTTGTCTTTATTCATATTTTTCAAAGCAATCCCGGAAGCTGTTCGTTATTGAGTTTTGCCCTTTTCCTGATCGTAGCCGTCTTCATAGCCCTGCTCAAGGGAATCGACCTTTCTTTCTACCTTGGCCTTGGTCTTGCCGGCAGTGCGGCCCATCCAGCTGCAACCGCCAAGAGCGGAGGCTCCCAACACGGCAGCAATCAAAATAAGTACGAATATTCTGTTCTTCATGATAAACCTCGTAAAAGTACCCCCGTTCAAGCCGGGAGGGATAAGCCCGGTGTTCAACTTAAAACCATATTGAATAAAGAGTATATGCTGCAAAGGAAGTTTGCAAGCATGGCGTTAAGCCGCGCCGGAGCTGTGGTTGCGGCACACTCCTTGCGCCGCCCGGTCAGATTTGCAACTCAAAAAGTGGACAAGCGTAACAAAATAAAGCTATCTAGGCAGCAGGTTACAATTTGCCGAACATAAAAACAGACGCGCGGATGCCGTCCCAAAAGCGCCGCAAACAGACCGGCCCGGCACAAGCCCTTCCGGACTGAAAAATCAGAAGCGATAGCCGTCACATAATCATACAATAGCGAGGTATTAGCGATGATTAAACACATTGTCTGGTGGACCATGAAGCCGGAAGCAGACGGGCACACTGGCGCGGAAAACGCCGCGCGCATCAAGAAAATGGGCGAAGAACTGGCTGGAAAAATCCCCGGTCTGCTTTCCATTGAAATGTCCACAGATATCAAGGGTAGCGGCACGGAAACCCCGACCCTGGTGCTCCAGTCCAGTCATCCCACGGTTGAAGCTTTGCAGGAATACGCCGTACATCCCCTGCACGTTGCAGTGGTGGACGTTGTAAAGGTTTGCGCCGCAAGCAGAAACAGCCTTGACTACGAAGTTTAGGGGCTGTCCTGATTAGCCCCCAGAGCGTTTGCATCTAAAAGCGCAGGCTCTATAGCCAATCCGGGCGTCCAGCCCAGATAAAAACTGATTCGCATAAAGACACGGCTACAGCGGCACCGGAATAACCGGTGCCGCTGTTTTATTGCCACGCTGTCACTGCGCCGGAATCCCACTGAAGCCAGCGTTTTGCTATTGCCGTCCGCGTCCGCTGGTTTTATAGTCCGGCATTGATGCAGACAAAATGCGCCTGACCGGAAAATTGCAGACAGACGGCGGATTGACGCATGTGTATTTTTTGTCCGGAGTTCATCCTTCGCGCTACGGGCAAATGCATATTTACAAACCAACCATCACCAGCAAGACGGAGCCTGAACATGATCATCACCTACAAGAACTTCACGCCCCAGATATCCTCCAGCACCTTTGTGGCCCCCAACACTATAATCATCGGCAACTGCACCTTTGCCGAGAACACCAGTGTCTGGTTCGGAACCACCATCCGCGCCGATTGCGACGCCATAAAAATCGGGCGTAATTCAAATATTCAGGAGAACTGCGTACTGCACGTTGATGACGGCGAGCCGATTATCATGGGCGAAAATGTTACAGTCGGGCACGGCGCAATCCTGCACGGCTGCACCATCGGCAACAACAGCCTGATCGGCATAGGGGCCACTGTTCTGGGGCGCGCCGTTATCGGCAATAACGTGATTATCGGTGCGGGCGCGCTGGTGCCTCCGGGCAAGGTAATCCCCGATAACTCGCTGGTCATGGGCATACCTTCCACGATTGTACGCAAGCTGAGCGAGGAAGATCTCAAAATAGTCACTGCCAGCGCTGAACATTATGTGGAAAAGTCTGCCGAATACGCCAGAATCCTGAGTGGCAAATAGCAGCCACAGCCCCACCCAAGCGCGCAAAAGCATCAGACATAGCAGATAGATATAATAAAGCGGCGGCACAGCAAAAATGCAGGACCGCCGCTTTATTATGATTTGCAGCCACTTCGCCTGCAAAAGCAGGCGCGGCTGTAGGGTCTGAACGGGATATTTGCCCGTTTCATTTTACACCGCCCATTTTCACCGTCGTGAACCTTTTTTAATTAAAAATACAATCAGCTTTAAAACAAGCCATAAATAATCGCGATCATGAAGAAATATTCACCAACACACTTGACCCAGTGACATTATTGGCATAAATCTATCTTTAAACAAAGTTGACGGCAAAACGGGCGCAAATCCTGATCCGGCAACAAATCAGAACAAACCAAACGCCTGGCGGCGAAAAACTTAACATAGGGCAAGCGCGACAACCTTTTAGAGTCCATTCGCCAGCGCCCGAAAAGGAGTGGTAGAAAATGCTTTTGTTAGCCAGAGAGGATATCAAAAAGTTCTTCACGCTGAAAGACAGCATCGAAGCGGTGAAACAAGCCTTCAGTCTGTTCTCCGACAACAAGGTTCAGGTTCCGCTGCGAACCCACATCAATGCGGAAAAAAAGGAAGGCGTGTACCTGTGCATGCCCGCCTACTGCGAAGAAGTGGACGCCTCCTGCGTTAAGGTTCTGAACATGTTCAAGAACAACATCGCCAAGGGCATTCCCTCCATCAACGCGCAGGTGCTCATGCTGAACACCGACACTGGCGTTATTGAAGGCCTGATTGACGGCACCTATATCACCCAGTTGCGCACCGGCGCGGCCTCTGGCGCGGCATTTGAACTGCTGGCCAAAAAGGATTGCAAAAAAGGCGCCTTGATCGGCACCGGCGGGCAGGCTGCCACCCAGCTTGAAGCAATGATTGTTGCCAGAAAACTTGATGAAGTGCAGCTTTGCGATATGGATTTTGAGCGTGCCAAAAAATTCGCCGCTACCATGAGCGCCGAACTTGCAGCCTATGGCACCAAAATAACTGCCGTGGAAAATGCCGACATCGCAGTTGAAGATGCTGACCTGATCATCACCGTGACCCCCTCCACCAAGCCGGTATTCAATGCCGACAAGGTCAAGGCCGGTGCCACTCTGAGCTGCGTTGGCTCCTACCAGCCCCAGATGCAGGAAATGGACCCGAAAATTCTGGTGCGCGCCACCAAGCTCTATTTTGACTCTGAAGAAGCCGTCCTGTCCGAAGCAGGCGACATTCTCATCCCGCTGGCTGACGGCACCATCACCAAAGAAAAGTTCACCGGCGATCTTGGCGAAGTTATCAACGGGCGACTGGTTGGACGCGAAAATGATGAAGAAATCATCGTGTTCAAGACCGTTGGCATCGCGGCTCAGGATCTGATCACTGCCAAAGCCATTTTTGAAAAAGCCAAAAAGGCCGGGGCCGGATACAACTGGGCATAACAACGCCAGCCGCGTATAAGGAGCGGCACCGTAAAAATATTAAGGAGAACCACATATGCCACATATAGATGTAAACCTTTACCCGGGCAGAACCAAAGAAATGAAGCAGGAAATAGCACAGAAGCTTGTTGCTTTCCTGTCCAAAGAGTGCGGCATGCCGGAAAAATCGCTCTCTGTCTCATTTTCCGAATACGCGGCTGAAGAATTCGCAGACAAGGTAGCGCAAAAAGTTGCCCCGGAAGATGTGTATATCTCGTCCGAGTTTCTGAAAAAATAAAAACTCCTGCTGCGCGTTGGCTTTTCAAAGCCTAAAAAGCTGAAGACAACGCCGAAAACAAAACAAGTACCACTCACTACAGAGGCCCGCATCATGCGATACGGGCCTCTGATTTTTGACCCAGCCGGAGCCACCTGCACAGGTAGATCCGGCCCACACAGCTGAACTCCGCGGCGCTTGCCAAGCGTGGGCATCAAAGATATTATCTATGCTATACGGTATGAAGAATATTTTTGCGGTCAGCAACCGCAAGGCGTTGAGCGCAACACTTGCCGCGCAATAACAACCAGACATTGAAACAGGAAACAACATGAAATCAAAAATACTCATCTGCATAATCACCGCCGTGCTTCTGGCTTCCGTAAGCATGGGCGGCTGCAACTGGATGGGCCGCACTGCCGGAAAAACCAAGGCGGCCGTTGAAGATAGCGTAGACTCCATGCAGCAGGGCTACAAGGACGGATACGAGGACGAAAAGAGCAAATAGTCTTATGCCGCGCGGAATACTACGCGCGGCATTTTTTTATTGACAATACTTCAATACTAGTTGAAGTATAAAAATATGAAAACACAAGAAGCCGTAAAATTATTTGAGGCCCTTTCCTCGGATATCCGTCTGGACTTGTTCAGACTGCTGGTGAAAAACGCCCCACAGGGGCTGGTGGCTGGCGATATTGCCAAAGAACTTGGCATCCCTCCTACCAACCTGTCATTCCACCTGAGAGCGCTCACCTCTGCAGGCTTGGCGCATGTTGAGAAGGAAGGCCGCTTTTTGCGCTACCGGGCCGATATTCCGCTGATGCTCGAGGTGATCGCCTACCTCACCTCCGAGTGTTGCCATAACTCACCGGAGCAATGCGCAAACTACCGGCAAGCCAGTGGCATAGCTCCGGAATTTTTGCCGGAAAGAAAATAGGCACACACGCAGCGCCCGCATCCACATGCATAGCGGGCAAGCATGCGTGTTTTTTTAAACCAAGACTTCAATACTTCATCAAATATACTAGTAACGCAAATTCAGGAAAACTCCCCGGACCTACGTTGAAATCAGGGCAAGAGAAAACGCCATGCAACAAAACAATCAGCAACTCCCCATGCAAACCCCAGCCTGCTGTTCCTGTCGCCAGCCGGATAACAGCCAGATGCAGCCAAACCGCAGCGAATGGCGCTGGAACCTGCGCTATCTCGGAATAATGATCCTGTTGGCAGCGCTCTGGTGGCTTTTGTACTCCAACACCATCAACGCCGCCGACTGGCTGACTCATTCGCTGCTTGGCCTTGAGCGCGACGGGCACACGGCAAACGCTCTGGAGTTTTTTCTGTACGACAGCGCCAAGATCCTGCTGCTGCTTGTTGCCCTGATTTATGTAATCGGCTGGTTACGCGCGGCGCTGAACGTGGAGCGCGTGCGCGATTTTCTTGGCGGCAAAAGGCGCGCGCTGGGCTATTTTCTCGGCTCGACTTTTGGAGCGATAACGCCTTTTTGCTCCTGCTCCAGCATCCCGCTTTTTCTGGGATTCACCACGGCTGGCATCCCAATCGGCATCACCATGTCCTTTCTGATCACCTCACCGCTGATTAACGAAATCGCCGTGGTGCTGCTTTGGGGGCTTCTGGGCTGGAAGTTTACGCTGGTCTACGTTGCGGTCGGAATGCTGGCCGGAATCATCGGCGGACTATTCATGGACAGCATCCGGGCCGGGCGCTGGCTGCAGCCGTTCATACTGGAAGCGCTGGAAAGTATGAACAACACAGGCGAGGTATCGGGCGGCAATGCCAGCGACGGAGAGGCAGTACAGTCCAGCCAAACCGAACGCAAGAGCCTGAGCATCCGGCAACGGCATAACTTTGCCTATGGCGAGACGAAGTCCATCTTCAAGCGCGTCTGGAAGTGGGTATTCATTGGCGTGGGCCTTGGCGCAGCCCTGCATGGCTATGTGCCAGAAAACTGGTTTGCCGAAAACCTTGGCGCAGGCGAATGGTGGACCGTGCCTCTGGCCGTGCTGGTGGCCATACCGCTTTACTCCAACGTTACCGGCATCATTCCGGTCATGCAGAGCCTGCTGGTAAAGGGCATGCCCATAGGCACCACGCTGGCCTTCTGCATGAGTAGCGTAGCCGCGAGTTTGCCGGAAGTGCTGATGCTGCGCCAGATCATGACCATCAGACTACAGGCGGCATTCATCGGCTACCTGTGGGTTATCTTCACCCTGACGGGATGGCTGTTCAACCTGATTGGGCCGTATATACGCTAGTATTTTGTCGTACTTAAATTAATAAAACCGACATAATTGCGGTGCTGAAGAATCATCCCCCTGCCGGAACCAGACCGGGCTTTCGCAGCCGCCTGACCGCAGAGGTATTTAAAAACAAAACAATCCACCACTGAAAACTGGAGAACAAAATGGAAATCAAAGTATTCGGGCCGGGTTGCGCCAAGTGCGCCGAGGCAGAAAAACTTGTACGCGAAGTAGTTGCCGCCAAAGGCGTAACGGCAGAAGTCACCAAGGTTACGGACATCAAGGAAATCATGAAGGCCGGGGTGCTTTCCACCCCTGCGGTGTCGGTCAACGGCAAGGTAATGCTGACCGGGCGCGTCCCGAACAAGGACGAGGTGGCAGGCTGGCTGGAACTGGCTTAGCCGGAACAAGCTTAGTTGGAACAGCCCCAAAAATTTGCCCGTAACTGGCGCAGGCGACTACGTCGCAAGCCAATTACGGGCAAATTCATTTTATACGGACTGTTTTTACGGGCCGTCGCCGTCTGCGCAATGGCGCTCAAGCTAGAGCAAGGGCACTATTAACGCCCTGCGCCGCTCTTCATGGAAAGGGCGATGCGCTTGCGCTTTGCGTCCACCTCCAGCACTGTCACGCTGACCTGCTGGCGCACTTTGACAACATTATGCGGGTCGCTGACAAAGCTGTCTGAAAGCTGGCTGATGTGTACCAGCCCATCCTGATGCACCCCGATATCAACAAATGCGCCAAAATTGGTTACGTTGGTGACAAGACCGGGCAGCCGCATTCCCGGCTCAAGGTCATCGATGCTACTGACATTTTCCGCAAAGGCGAAAACCTCAAAGCTCTCACGCGGGTCGCGCCCCGGTTTTTCAAGCTCGGCAAGAATGTCTTTGATGGTGGGCATACCCACATCGCCGCCAACGTAGTTTTCCGGCTTGATTTTGCGGCGCAGTTCCGCAGCTTCCGGCGTTCCCGCAACCAGTTCGCCAACCGCGCAGCCAAGATCTGCCGCCATGCGTTCCACAATGCCGTAAGATTCCGGGTGCACTGCTGAGGCATCCAGCGGATTCCAGCGAGTTTTTTTGCTACCGCGAGCTACCGCGCCAACCTTGCCGGTGCCGCCTGCTCCACTTGTTCCGCCAGCACGATCAGTTGCATCACCCGGACCAGCCAGCCCTGTTCCGCCTGCCTGACGAATACGCAAAAAACCGGCAGCCTGCTCAAAAGCCTTTGGCCCAAGGCGCGGCACCTTTTTAAGTTCCTCGCGCCGCGTGAACCCACCGTTCTCCTCGCGCCAGCCAACAATAGCACGGGCCAGAGCAGGGCCAAGGCCGGACACATAAGAAAGCAGCTCCGCGCTGGCAGTGTTAAGCTCAACGCCCACCGCGTTGACGCAGCTTTCCACCACGTCATTCAGGGCCTGCTTGAGTTTGTTCTGATCCACGTCGTGCTGGTATTGCCCCACGCCAATGGCCTTGGGGTCAATTTTGACCAGTTCTGCCAACGGGTCCATCAGCCTGCGCCCAATGGAAACAGCGCCACGCACGGTCAGATCCAAATCCGGAAACTCGCGCCTGGCGACCTCAGACGCAGAATAAACACTGGCTCCGCTCTCGCTTACCGATATAACCGGAATGCCAAGCTTGAGCGAACGCGCCAGCGCCTCGCTCTCGCGCCCGGCTGTGCCATTGCCGACCGCGATAGCCTCGCACCCGTATTCGCCGCAAAGAGAGCGTAGTTTATCAGCGGCTTTCTTTTGCTGGTCATCACTCATGATATAAATCACGTCATGATGCAGCAAAGCACCCTGCGCATCCAGACAGGTAACCTTGCAGCCGGTGCGGAAACCGGGGTCAATGGCGAGCACTCTTTTTTGCCCCAGCGGCGGGGCCAGCAACAGGCCGCGCAGGTTACGGGCAAAAACGGCTATGGCCTCGCCTTCGGCCTTTTCGCGCAGGGAGGCGCGCAGTTCGGTCTCAAGCGAGGGGGCCAGCAGGCGTTTGTAGGAATCATCCACCGCAAGCTGCACCTGAGCGGCGGCGCTGCCGCTTTTGTATGGCGGGGCGCCCTTTACGAACAGCCGCCGCAAGCGCTCCTGACCGGAATCGGCAGCGGGGAGAAAATGCACGGTGAGATAACCTTCGTTCTCGCCACGCAGCATTGCCAGCAGGCGATGCCCGGCCAGCTTGGTAACCGGCTCGCTCCAGTCAAAATAATCGCGAAACTTGGCCCCTTCCTCGTCCTTGCCCTTGTTTACCGTAGAAGCAGCGTAGGCCTTGCGCGCGAAAAATTCACGCATGACCGCACGGGCAGCAGCATCCTCGCTGACCGACTCGGCAATGATGTCACGCGCGCCGGCCAGAGCATCTGCCACACTCTCCACGCCTTTTGTGGCATCAACAAATGCTGTTGCCGCCTTGTCCGCATCAAGGGATGGGCTTTGCTCAATCAGTGTGAAGGCCAGCGGCTCCAACCCCTTTTCACGGGCAATGGAAGCGCGGGTACGCCGCTTTGGACGGTACGGCAGGTAAACATCCTCCAACTCTGATAAAGTTGGTGCAGCCAGTACCTTTTCAGACAATTCCGGCGAGAGCAGCTCGCGCTCTTCCAGCGATTTCAGGATAGCCTGCCTGCGCGAATCCAGTTCGCGCAACTGGACCAGGCGGTCGCGCACCGCCGTAATCGCCACCTCGTCCAGCGAACCATGCGCTTCCTTACGGTAACGGGCAATGAAGGGGACAGTGGCCCCACCGTCAAGAAGTTCGGCAACCGCCCTGGATTGGGCGGGAGAAATCTGTAATTCACCGGCGATCTGTTTGAAAAAATCCACTTGGAATCCTTGAGGTTGAGTTATATGCGGTGATAAACATGACACAAAAAAGCGCCGTGCAAAAGAGCGCGGAATATAATTATTTAAGCCCGATGCCGCAAGTCTGCCAATCATGACAGTCAATCTGGCCAAATTGTCCACTCTGGTCTAACTGCCCACTCTGCCCGGGCCAATTCGGTCCAATCCGGCCCAATTAGACGCAGTACATGCAAATATGGATGCCAGCTATATTTCACCAGTCAAACCAGCCTGACCTGCCTGCAAAACCGTTATGGTTCTAAAGAAAACAACAATCGCAACGTGCATGCTGCACGCAAAATGACTCTGTTTTACCGCCAATAAAAAGGACAAAATACTTTATTTAAAAACAGCCCCTTGCCCGCGTCATCTGATCCAGATATTACAGGAGTGCGCGCTGCCGATTCTGGCGCAAACTCCGCCACTCCAAACGCCCCGCGCATTGTAACAGCCACACACTGCGAGGAGAACAATATGAGCAAGTCAAAAGTATATTTCACCAACATGCGCTGTAAAGTCGGCACCAGCCTGCTGGACAAGCTGGATAAACTGATCCACGCGGCAGGAATCGAAGAAATCGACTTCAACAAGAAG
>JAJDJF010000080.1 GCA_030267065.1 Desulfovibrio sp. OttesenSCG-928-C06
TAACCGTACCACCCGGCACCAACTGCTCCTTGCCGTCCGCATCCTGACAGAGCACTCCTTCCGGGGTGATCCTGAGGCCACGGTAACCGGTGTGCACAGTGACCAGTTCTTCAATCTTGGCCAGCAGGATGGGCCGGTGCCGGATATTGGAGTCCACAGCCAGCTCCGGGCGCATCTCCACCAGATGTACGGTCTTGCCTTCCTCAGCCAGATGAATCGCGGCTTCGCAACCGGCCAGCCCGCCGCCCAGCACGACTACGCTGTCGCCTACTTTTGCCTTTTCACGGTAATACTCGTTGACGACAACCACGTTATCGGAGTCAATGCCAGGCAGCGGCGGCACAATCGGTTCGGAGCCAACCGCCACGATGAGAACGTCGGATTGCTCGGCAGCCGCGTATTCCGGGGTTACCGGGGTGTTCAGGCGAATCTCCACGCCTTCCTTCTCCGCCAGTTTGCCAAGGGTTTGCCCAAGCTCGTACATTTCCATCTTGAAGGGAATGGCCTGCTCGCTTTTAAGAATGCCGCCCAGACTGTCCGTTGCCTCGCAGAGTATGGTCTGATGTCCGCGTTTAGCTGCGGTGATGGCGGCTTGCAGACCGCCGGGGCCTCCACCGGCCACCAGCACTTTTTTGGGCTTTGGAGCCGGGCGCACCTCGCTACCTTCCAGTTCGCGCCCGATTAGCGGGTTCACGGTGCAGCGGCGGGTGGCGGTCATGGCGCGCTCGGCCATGCAGGTGAAACAGCGCAGGCATTTAACTATTTCCTGATCGCGGTTCTCCACGGTTTTACGCGGCAGTTCGTGGTCAGCCAGAAGAGCGCGTGCCATTTCAACCACGTCGGCCTTGCCGCTGGCGATGATTTCTTCCATCATGGCCGGGTCGTTCAAGCCCCCCAGCGTGGCTACCGGAATGCTGACGTGTTTTTTGATTTCCGCAGCCAGATAAACATTGCAACCGTGCGGCACAAACATGGAAGGATGCGTTACCGCAAAACCGCGCTGGTAAGTCCCGGCTGAAACGTGCAGCAGGTCTATGTTTTCCTGCAAAATTTTTACGATTTCCACGCCTTGCGCAAGGTCGTAGCCGCCATCAAACAGTTCAGAGCCGCTCATGCGGAACTCAATGGGAAAACCGGGACCGACCGCCGCGCGCACGCTGGCCAGCACTTCACGCGCCAGACGGGTGCGGTTTTCCAGCGAACCGCCGTATTCATCGGTGCGCTTGTTGAAATAGGGCGAAAGAAACTGGTTAATCAGCCAGCCGTGCCCGCCGTGCACCATAAGCATCTTGAACCCGGCGCGTTTGGCCAGAGCAGCCACATTGCCGTAAGCAGCCACAATTTCAGCCAGCTGCTCTTTGGAGAGCGCCTTGATTTTTACGCCGTCGGGCCGCACGCCGTCCATGGCGCCGAATTGGTGCAGGGTCTGCTTTTTGGCCTTGTCCGTAAGGTAAGTGCCTGCGTACTGCCCGGAATGGGAAAGCTCCAGACTGGAAATCGCCCCGTGGCGGTTAATGGCGTCCGCAGTATAGGTAAAACTGGAAAGCGAGCCGGGGGTGTGCAAATCCAGATGATACGCGTGCGAGCCGTCTGTTTCCGGATGGACCATGCACTCGCTAACGGTAACCGCCGCGGCCCCGCCTTTGGCCCGCAGTTCGTAAAAAGCGGTGGAACCAGGCCCGATGGTGCAATCGGCGGTGATATCGGTGCCGCCCATGGGAGCGGAAAACATCCGGTGGCGAAAGGTAACATTGCCGATGCTGATGGGGCTGCATAAATGCGGATATTTGCGCTGCATTTTATCTCCTCGTCTGCCCGAAGTTTTTACGCGTTTACGGCATGGTCCCGGGCGATATGCCTGCTTCAGAAATTCAGGCTTTGCCGTAAAGCTGTGGTGGTGTGAGTTAGTTCTGGCTATTTTTTATTATTTGACTATCAATATGTCCAATATATAAAACAACACCCAACAATATATTTCACATATCAATAAATTGTCGCATACATCGGTCATGAATGTTGCGCTCACACTACGGGGGGATGATGGAATTACGCTATTACCGCTATTTTCTGGCCGTGGCCGAAGAGCTGCACTTTGGACGGGCGGCCGCCAGACTGAACATAGCCCAGCCAGCCCTGAGCATTCAGATTCGCGAGCTTGAAAAAGCTCTGGGCGGAGCGCTTCTGGAACGGACCAGCCGAAGCGTGCGGCTTACCGAGGCGGGCAAAGTATTTTTGCGCGAAGCCAGACTGGTGCTTGAACAGGAAGAACGGGCCTTCGAGAAGACCAGCCGCATGCTGCGCGGCGAGGGCGGGGTGCTGAGTCTGGCCTATACCGGCAGCGCGGTGTTTTCCGGCTTGCTGGGGAAGTTGCTTGCAAAATACCGGGCCGCCTGCCCCATGGTCGAGATACGTTTGCAGGAGATGGACCCCAAACGCCAGCTGATCGAGCTGGAAAAAGGAAGTATCCACGCCGGGTTTATGATTTCTTCCTTTTTGTCACCGGTACGCGGGGTCAGAATGCTGCCGCTGGCTTCATGGGCAACCTTGCTGGCTTTGCCGGCCCGGCACCGTCTGGCCGGTAAAAAACGCCTGAGCGTTGCAATGCTTGCTGACGAGCCATTTGTCGCCTACGCCGGAGAAGATTATGAAAGCCGGATTATGCGCGGCTTTAGTGCGGGATTCCGGCCCAAGATTGCCTGCGAGGCTTCGAATATCATGATTATGGCAGCCATGGTCGATGCCGGGTTGGGGCTGGCTTTAGTGCCGGAATGGCTGACAACGGCAAAAGTTTCTTTTGACCTTGTCTACAAGCCGGTAAGTGAAATCAGGACCACCATGGATCTTCATCTGGCCTTTCGGTCCAGCCCCGGCAGTTCCGCTGGCTTCTCTAGCGCCGCCAGTCCAACCGGAGCTCCCAATATTGCCAGCTTAATTGAGAGCGCTGCTGCTGGCGATACTAGCGTTCTTCCGGATACCAGCCCGGCCAGCCAACCGGATGCTTCCGGCATGGCAAGCCTGCCCGGTGTCACAGACGCGACACTGGCCGCCTTTCTTCGCGCCATTGCCTGAATTCTGGCGATTAACAATCACTAGGCCAGAAACTCAGCAATCATATCAAAGGTCCTGACAAATTCACGGTCCACCGCTTCCGCTATCTTCGAGTTGGTGGGGAACGGATCTTCGTGACGATAAGGGTATGAGTAATCCAGCACGTCCACGCGAATATTGATATCTCCTCTGCTGCCGCGCAAGGTGTTAATGACCTCATAGGCCGGAACAACCTCATCTTCAGCAAGAGTTACCGCGTAGAACCGGTCGCTAAAGCCGCGGAACTTATCCTCGCGATATTTGAGTTCCTTTTTGTAATTGAGCAGACTGCGGAAGTTTACCCCCTCCTCAAAAGCGCCGCTGAGCAGATAATTGAGCCGCTCATTCTCGCGCATGTGACTCTCAAGGTGCTCTACAAGATAGGAATAAAGGCTGACATTCGATTCGCTATCCAGAATGAACTTGGAAACCGGAGAAAGACGGTTGAAAACCGGCCCGCCGCAAAAGGTGGCGTATTTTGACCGGGAAAAATATCCGTTCTTGTTGGTCATGAGCACGATTTCGCCCAAAAAGGTGCCTATGGAGTAAGAACAGAAATCGATTCCAGCCTCGGCCTCGATGCCCGGATGCTCGCCACGCTTGATCTGCTCCACAAAATCAATGACATCGTGGTAAGACTCCAGCCCGGACCAGATGAACCTGTCGGGCCGGTTGTGCAGTCTGGTGCTGATGGCGGCGTTGGACAGGGTGGAGTCAATCAGGTGCGGATAGCGCTTTTTACGCTCCTGACTGGCCCTGTGCATCTGCCGTTTGTCGCTCCAGAAGGCCGGGGCGCGGTTCATATGAAAAGCGATCGGAAAGAGAACCACAGCCTTGCCGGTTTTGCGCGCCAGATGCGCGGCCCAGGGAAGATACTTGTCCCAGTACTTTTCATTAAAGCCGTGGAACAGAATGATTATGTCACGCGCTTTCTTTTCTTTACCGGCGTAAATTACATGATAACGAAAATTCTGGTTATCGCAGATATGCGAATCCATCATGTTGAGCTGGGTGTGTATCTGGAGCAGTTCGGAATTCTCGCCGTCAATCTCCGGCAGGGCCAGATTGGGGCCGGGATCTGAAAAAGATTCCGGAAAACGGACCCTGGAACAGAATTCAAAATTGCGCATAATCAGGCCGCCGCCAAGGTCTACCTCATCATCAATGTAGTTGCACAGCCTTTTAAGATGTGCGTGTAAATCGCAGTAAATCACTATTGTTTCCCGTTATGCCCTGGAGCATGGTTCTGACAGGGGATGAACTGTTGCTGCTGAAATAATTACTACCGGGCAAACCGGACAGTATTGGCCGGGCAGTATTGTCTGGTATGTATACCAGTCCGCGCGCAGACAGCGCTGCGCAATTATGGCGCAACCGTCACAAGATTGCGCGCAAATACAAGTGAATGCCTTTTCTTAACCGGTTGCAGAATCTGTTTTGGAAGAAAGCTGTTCTAGCAGGTCTGTAAAGAGGAAAAGGACAGAGATTGTATACAGGAGGTAATAATGTTCTTTTTTTTAACAGTTTGCAACAAAAGCTGTACAGGCAGACGATTATTTTTGTAATGTCAGGTAAATTGTGGAACGGAATTTATAGCTCCAGCAATATGAACACAGCATGCGGCAAAGACGCGCTAATCAGACAACTTTATACACAGCTCTTGGCAATCAGGCTAAACCGCGCGTAAACTATATGATGCAAACAACTGCGACCATAAGGACAATGTGAATGATATTCATGCGACAGCGCAAATTTTTATTTCTTATAGCAACTTTTGTATTTGTAGTGTGCATGCTGGATGGGCAGCAGGCCATTGCGGAGCCACGCACCTACAACACCCTGAACACAGAAGAACTCAAACACCTTGAAGAATTGGAAGATAAATACTTCCGGGCAGTAAGAGACGACGCAGTAAAACTGGTCACCACTTTCTTTGACACGCACACCATCATACAGACTTTTACCCCACAAGTGCGCATTATCCGGCAACGCAAACGCGCCCTGCTCAATAATGTCATGCGTTATCTTTACAGATTGGGTCTGGAGCATGAATTCATCAACAACTACATAGACAGGATATACGACTACGCGCTCGATTACGCCATGGACGGCATGTTGCAGAAATCGCGTAATTTCAGCAGATGAAAAAATCCGGGCACAACCATTTGGCATGAGCATCCATAGGGCCAGATTTATGTAAGTGTGGAGTGGGAGCTATCCAGCTCCGCGGTGGTCTCAAGTCGTAGTATTGATGCGCCTGGTTGTAATGGTAGTGCGGTGGGTATCTAGAAGTGAATGGTATCACAGACGCAGTGGGCCAGATGCAGGCATGTGGCGTGAGCCGTCT
>JAJDJF010000081.1 GCA_030267065.1 Desulfovibrio sp. OttesenSCG-928-C06
GACGCCGAGGTTGTTCAGGATGAGCTGTGCGTCGTAGGAACGCAGGCCGGTGTTACAGATCAGCACCAGCGGCTTGTCTTTGGGGATTTCGTCCAGCCGTTTGCGGATTTCGTCTGCCGGGATGCTGTGCCAGAATTTGGAGTTACGGGCCACCACTTCTTCGGACTGGTAGCTGGCGCGCGCGTCCAGAATGTACAGGTCGTTATTTTCGCGGTCTTCCCACAGCTTGTTGAATTCGCCGAGCGATATGGGCTTGCAGCGCTCGTTAAGGATGTTTTCTGCCACGTTTCCGATGGTGTTGACCACATCCATGGCTGCGGCGAATGGGGGCGAGTAGGCCACTTCCAGCGTGCTGAGGTCGTGGGTGTGTACCGGGCCGTGTGTGAGCAGGGCTGCCACCGGGTTGATGCGGGCCAGCAGGCCTTCGCCGTTGGCGCTGGTGCCCTGAATACCGAGTACGCGCCCGTCTTTTTTATCTACCACCAGATCGAGGGCCATCATGCTTTTTTCGGGGTAGAAGTGGGCGCGGTCAAGCTGTTCAACGTGGATGTTGATTGCGTCATAGCCTTCGCGCAGGGCGGCGTTGATGGTCAGGCCAGCGCCGGCGGCGGTCTGTTCGAACAGTTTGACCACCCATGAGCCGACAGCGCCGGGGAAGCTGGCTGCGGTGCCGGATTCCGAGGCGAGGTTGGTGCCGATGATGCGGCCCTGACGGTTAGCCAGCGAGCCGAGCGGGAACCAGCCTTCCTTGCCGGTAATCAGGTTGCGAACAAGGGCGCAGTCGCCGCCGGAGTAGATGTCCGGGTCGTTGGTGCGCATGTGTTCGTCCACGATGATCATGCCGCGCTCGTTGGTTTTGATTCCGGCTGCGGTGGCGATTTCGGTGGCGGGACGCACCCCAGCGGAAAGGATGACCAGATCGGCCTCGATTTCGCGTTTGTCGGTAATGACTTTGCTGACTTTGCCGTTTTCGCCTTCAAAGCGGATAACTTTTTCTGCGGCGTAGACGTTAACATCGTGGTCTTGCAAGTCTTTGGTGACCATGGCGGCCATGTCGTCCGACAGGGTGTTGGGCAGCACATGCGGTGCAAATTCCACCACGCTGGTGGGGATGCCCCACATGTCGGCAAAGGCCACGGCAACTTCCAGCCCGATAAACCCGCCGCCAACAACCACGGCGTTGTTCACCTGACCTTTGGTAACGGAAGTTTTGATCAGTTCCGCTTCCTCAAGGTTGGTGCAGGGGGTGATGCCCTTGAGTTCCAGGCCGGGTATGGGCGGCATGTTAGGCGCGCTGCCCATGGCCAGAACCAGACGATCATAGGGGATGGTGGATTCTTCTCCGCTCAGCTGGTGGCGCACGGTGACGGTTTTGGCCTTGCGGTCAATGGCGGTTGCCTTGCTTTGCACAAGCACGTCAATATCTTTGGCAGTCTTGAAAAAGGCCGCATCGCGCACAACGCCGTAAGGGGTTTCGCGCAGCTCGTCCACGCGGTCAACCTCGCCGGAGATATAGTAGGGGATGCCGCAACCGCCGTAGGATATATGCGGAGACTGGTCAATCATGGTCACGCGGGCCTTGGGATTCAGGCGCTTGAAGCGCGCGGCTGCTTTTGGGCCAAGGGCCACAGCCCCTATAACGACAACGTGCATGGTCATGCTCCTTGTTTAATTTATATTTTATATTTGCCTACCAAATAATCTTGCTTTTGCCTATGCCCTTAACGGCAGCACAGCGCAAAATTTCCAATATTGCTACGCCGCAATTGAACTGTGGCACAGCTTATCCCGGTGTGGTCCTGATTTTTATGGCAGTTTAGCCGTTCAACCAGTCAACAGGTCTGGGGCGGTATGGCTGGCTTGTGGTAAAATACAGGCTGCCAGAGGTGTAGTCAGCGCAGCATCCGGGTTGGCTTGCAGCGCGTGGCCCGCATGGCAGTGCTGATGATATGCCCGGCCCGTATGTATTTCAAGGTTTTACAGCGAGTTGTGGTTATAATGACTGTGCTGTTTTTGCGGCTTGCGCATTGCCAAAAGCGGGGCTGGGGTATAAAGTGCTGTCAGAGATAGCCCTTGGGCCTGTCTCCAGATATACAGGCTATTCGTTGACATAAAAAAAAGGGAAAGTTTTATGCAACTGATTCTGGAAGATTCGGCAAAAATCATGTTGGACGAGTATTTTCTGGA
Source organism: Desulfovibrio sp. OttesenSCG-928-C06 (assembly GCA_030267065.1). GTDB lineage: Bacteria > Desulfobacterota > Desulfovibrionia > Desulfovibrionales > Desulfovibrionaceae > WRHT01. Next base: position 2,188 of record JAJDJF010000081.1, read on the forward strand.
AAATCCGGCTCCGCAATGCATCCGCATCGGATTGCGCAACGCCTGTGGCGTTACCGGCAATACCATGTGCATGCGGCCAGACAAGCAGACTGCCCGCGATATAAGCTTTGAAGCCAAGGGCTACACTTTTGTTATTTTGCGCTCGCTGGCCGAGCAGGTTGGCGAATGGGTCAGGATTGACACCAAGGAGCATGGCGGCTTTGTGGTAACCACTGCCAACCCGGTTGAGGCAGTTGCCTGCGAAATCAAGGGCGAAAAGGTTCAGGACAAGCCAATGGAGTGCATGCTTTAGAAAGTGTTTTGCTGGCAGGGGGCCTGCTTTCTGTCCAGACGCAAAGAGCCATCTTTGGCGGCAAACTCAGGCTGTGCCACTGATTTATTTGCCGAAAAGCCGCTCCGGTGGAAATTGATCTGTAAGAGATCGGTTTCACCGGAGCGGCTTTTCGCTTTCTGTTTTTTAGCCGGGTTGTGGCGTGATGGCTGTTTTGCCGCTTATGCTACTATTTTGCGCAAATCCATGAGCACCAGCGAGCCGAGCCGGAAAAATTCGTAGCCGGTGCTTTCCAGTTGCGCGGTGCTGCTTTTTTTGGCTTCAAGGTTGAAGCGGTAAACCATTCCTTCCAGCGCGCCGTTGCGCATGTATTCGCGAAAGCGCCGGAAGTGCTGTTTTCCCGCCATGCGCTCGATGATGTGCATGGGCAGCCAGTAGAGGTAGTCCATGTTGCGCTCGGGCATTTTCCACTCCAGCACCAGCACGCGGGAAGCTACCCGCGCGGCTTCAGCCAGAATTTTTTGCGGGTCGGTATCGCTTTCGTGCAGAATCAGCGAGAGGATGGCTGTATCAAAACTGTTGTCCGCAAAGGGCAGCTTGTCTGCCGGGGCTTGTACCAGATTTGCATTTTTGCAGCGCTCTTTGGCCCGCTCCAGCATTTCCGGCGATTCGTCCACCCCGGCACATTCGAATCCGGCCATGTCCAGATATTCCAGCTGGACACCTGTGCCGCAGCCAATATCAAGCACGCGGCAAGGCTTGCGTGGCTCTGTGCACGCGCCTTGGGAGGATGGCTGATTTTTTGCGGTTGGCGATTCGTCCGGCCCGGTCTGCCCAGCCTGTTTGGCTTGGTATGCCTGTTCGGGGCGGCTGGTTTCTTCTGGCTGGCCTGACTGACCGGTCTGCCCAGCCTGCCCGGTTTTGCCAGTTTGACCGGTTTGACCGGGCGCTACTGTTTGCCCGGCCTGCCATGTCTGGCGGTCCTGCCCTGTAAGGTCTGCCTGTTCGAACTGCCCAGCGCTTTGGCCGCTTTGCAGCAGATGGGCAATGCGGCGGCGCACCGGGGCAAGGGCTTTAACGGTAGCCAGATCGTAGTAGAGAGCGATGTTTGTATATTTGCTGCACATTTTGCGGTATTTAGCCTAGTGTTTACAGTATGTTTTTGCGTTTACATAAAGATTTGTTGTTTTTTATGATATTGCTGTGTGGCCGATTATCTGGCTTGTCTGCGGCTTGTGGTACGGTGCAAGTTACAGGGCTGCGTGGAGTCCTGTCGATGGCTTCTGCTATCGCATTGCAGCGACTAGAAGCCAGCGGCCCGGCATTTTACCGGGCCGCTCAAGCTGTAGTCAAATTATGCCAAGCTTTTTATTGGCCGTAAGACCACTGATGCATCAGCCGGAAGCTCAGTCAGGATCACCGGTTGCAGGCATCAGCCGGAGCAAAACTTAAGCATCCTGCATCTGTTAAGGTGGCCACCCGGATGCAACGCCGCGCGTTGCCCGCGAGGACTCTTAAGGAGGGGCGGCCCCCTCCTTAAGCCGCCGGAGGCACAAATCACTCTATATCATTATCCAAATCTTAAATTACCAAAAAATCCTGATTGGCTTCCTGTACGATTGCGTCAAGTTTGTCCTGCCCGAATTCTGCGGCGTATTCGGACATGGCGAGCGCCAGTATTTTATCGCCTGCCACTGCGCCAAGGCCGTAGTGAATGCCGCGGCGCATGGCGGCGAGCAGGTGCCCGCAGTGATAGAGGAAGTCCTTGCCGACACCGGGCAGGAGCTGCTTGCGTTTTTCGGCTACCTTGGCGGCTTCGGCTTCATCCTTGAAGGCGAAGTTTTTCCATTTGAACGAGCAGGTTTCGGAGCCGTGCGACATGATCGGGTCAAGTTCCAGAATTATGTCTGGGTTAAAGCCGTGCACGAGGCTGACGTCGATCCAGTTGCAGTAGAGCTTGCCGTATTCCTGAATGTTGTACTTCTTCCAGGTATCGCACCAGCCGCAGGCAACGGTGTCAAAGTGGTAGAACGGTGTAAGGGATACGTTTACGGATCTGTTCCAGCCTTTTACGTCCAGCAGTTCGGAGTAGGCCATGTAGTTGGCAACGCTCAGGTCATCGCCGTTTTTCAGGCAGCGCATGGCGTAGCGCAGGCCGCGTTCCCAGCCGTACATCTTTACGCCGCTTTCAATGGCCTTCATTCCGCTTTCGCCCACGGCCATGAGCGTTGCTCTGGCAATCAGCGCGAACAGCAGGGCGTGGTCATCGGTATAAAATTTAGCGGCAATTTTATCTCTGTCCATGGTTTGCTCCTCGATTTGTGAATTGATCTGCTTTTTTGCAATATTGTGCGCTGCAAATGGCGCTTGTATGTGCATCGGGTAAAGGAACAGCGTGACGAGTGACACGCTATGCTTTCGGTATCGCTAACATCAATGCGGGGTGCAGGGGGATCATCCCCCTGCCGGGTTCCAAGGGCAGAGCCCTTGGCCGCCGGAGGCATACATACATAAATGACGTACAGTTAATGATTCCCGCTAGCGTATGGGCATTCCCGGCGGCTGCCCGCCACCTTGCGGCGCTGGCGCTCCTCCCGGTCCACCTTGTCCGCCCGGTCCGCCCATTCCAGCAGGTCCGCCCGGTCCGGCAGGCCCGGCTTGACCCACGCCAGTCAGCCCCTGCAAGGCCGTGAAAGAGTCCTCCAGATGGCTTGGCTCGGCTACGGCCTGACGCAAAAACGCGTTGATTCGCGGCATCAGCCCAATTGCCCGGTCAATGTCGACGTTGGCCCCGTGCGCGTAGGCACCGATGTTAATCATGTCCTCGACTTTCTTGTAGGCGGCCATGCTGCCCAGAATTTCGCGCCCGGCTGTAAGGACTTCTTTGGAGACGATATCCGAGCG
>JAJDJF010000082.1 GCA_030267065.1 Desulfovibrio sp. OttesenSCG-928-C06
CATGTCGCACCTGACCCAGCTTATGGAATCCGGCATCGACAACGACAAATGGCGTGAAATTATAACTCCACATACGGACCCGGAAGTAACCACGAGCTATCTCGTATCTTTTGCGGAAGTTTCCTGGGACTTGCAGGGAGAGCCGAACTTTGTGGATCTGGATTCCGGCGGACAGAAGCTGAAAGAGCTGATCCTTGCAGCGCCGTTCGGCAACAGAACCCTTGCTGCCATCTTTGAAGGGCTGAAAGAGTTTTCGCTTGCGCCGTCCTTGGTCGGCTCAGAGTCCCTATCTGACGACCAACCGGCCGATGAACGCTGGGAAGTGGCTGAAAACGCGCTGGAACAAGCGGCTAACAATGGTGAAGGCATGGTGCTGTTTATCTTCAGTAGCGACAACCTGCTCGTCAGCCTGACACTGGATCTTGATTCTTCAACTGCCGTTATAGGACTGGCGCTTCCAGAATAGCTCGCCCAGGGCAAACGCTGTCAGCATGAGCACAATTGCAGGGCAAAACAACCTTCATCATTCTGCAATAACGGTGATGCGGCAAAAGCGCTGAAAGGGAAATCTTTACAACGCTTTTATACCCCAAAGGAATTCATATGCGCAAAAAACTCCACGCCACTCTGGTTGCGGCTTGCCTGATAACGCTTGTTTTCGGCGCGCACGCGGCGCTGGCGTCCGGGCTGTCAGGCATAACCCTGAACAATAAGCTTGACGAGTCAATACTCAATGTAAAAATTCTGTACATTGATTCTGATGGCGATAGATGGAACAGCAGTCCGAAAGTACTTATACAGCCGGATGATTTGTATTATTTTGACGCTCAGGATACCGATGACCCAGAAGTGATCATCTTACACCTGTCTGCCTCATCTTATGAATTTCCTGTGCATATCCCAAGCAGAGCGGACGGCGGCATAAAGCTGGATGTAACATACGAAGATGGCGTGCCATATCTGAAAATGGCAGAAGATCCTGAACAGGCATTCATTGGCGTTGAAAAGAAGCTCTTTTACCCGGAAAGCGGCGACTATGCAGTAGATCGGGACTACCTGAGCGATTGCGAAACATACGAGGATGTAATCAGGCTGATTCAGGAAACCGCGCAGGATGCAGGCGGAGATGAAGGCAAAGACACCATCGCCCAATTCACACCAATAGAAACATTTGGCCAGAGCGAGACGCTATACTTCCCGGTTGCCTGGACCTCGGACCATATCGGGTATGGAAGCATTATGAAGGTCAAAGGCAGCATCACTAGTGGTGCGCTGGTCTTTGCCGTATCTGTGCCCCTTAATGATGAGCCAGCAAGTACAATAGACGACCTTATGAGCGACCTGCGCGTGGACGGCTATCGTCCTTTTGAGTTCAAGTACAGATTGATGGACGATGGCGATGCAGTAGAGTTCCTGAGTGGTGAAGGCGACAAATACGATGATCAGGATGTTATTCAGGACACCCTTGCTCCAGCAATGGCAAAAGACGACCTGGTGGAAGCTGAAGTCCTGTGGGTAAAAGAGGAAGCCTTTGAAAAGGCAAAAGAGACAGGTGAAAGTCCCGACGGGTCTTTTGTAGTAGTACGCATCACGCCCAAGCTGTTTCAAGCCGAATTCATACAGGTGCAATAAAAAATAATCTTTCCGCACTTTATATCTAAAAGGAATTCATATGTGCAAAAAAATTTACGCCGCTTTGGTGGCAGCTTTCCTGATAACGCTTGTTTTTGGCGCACACACGGCGCTGGCCGCAGAGCGGTCAGACATCACTCTGAGCAACAACCTTGACGAGCCAATTATAAATGTAAAAATTCTGTATGATACTCCATATGATGAGACACGCCCCAGCAAATCGGAAGTCGTTATCCTGCCGGAAAGGTCTTACCGTCTGGGCATTCAGGGCGTTACATATCCAACACAGATTATTCTGTACCTCCCAACCACGTCCTATGAGTTCCCGGATCTTTCCGCTATTGGCCCCGAAAAAACGATGCATCTGGAAGTAGCCTACGAAAACGGCGTGCCATATCTGGTAATGGCGGACGAGCCGGAAAAAAAGGCCCGGGGCATTGAGCGCAAGCTATTCTTTCCGGATAGCGGCGACTATGCCGTGGATCGGGACTTCCTGACCGATTGCAAAACAATATTTGATGTAAGGGATCTGCTTAATGAAACTGCACAGGAAGCAGGCGGAGACGATGGCATGGAAATACAAGGCAGAATGCAGGCCATGGAAGCCTTTGACGGCGTGCAGACACTGTACTTCCCCGTTGCCTGGACGTCGGATTACGCCGGGTACGCAAGCGTTATATTTGAAGGTCCCGATGGCGCGGCAGACAACCTTGTCATCAACGTATATGTGCCACTCATCAACGACACGCCCGCGAAGACCATAGACGACCTCATGAGTGACCTGCGTGTGGACGGCTACCGCCCGGCCAGATTCGAATACCGCCTGGCGAACGAGAGCAAGGATATTGAGTTTCTGGAAGGTGATGGCGACAAGTATGATGATCAGGACGCGATTCAGGAAATTCTGGATGCCGCAATTGCAGAAGACGACCTGATGGAGGCTGGCGTTCTGTGGGTACAGGAAGATGCCTTTGAAAAAATGAAAGAGACGGACAGCCGTCCAGAAGCCCCCGTTGTGTTTGTTCGCGTGACGCAAAACCTGTTTCAGGCGAAATTCATACCGCTGAATGAAAGATAGCCACACGCTATTTCAAAAGGCTCCTAACCATATCAAGCATGGCGGCCTGCCGGAACCACCGGTAGGCCGCCATGCTGCTATTTTAAAGCGATTGCACTTTTTCAAAGCAAAAAGCTCTGCAAGTAAATGATTGCAAGGCGGCGTTGCTAATTGCTTGGCAATCATTTCAAAGCGAAAACACTATAACAGCCAATTGCTCCAGGGCCTGCTCACACGACTCTAGGGGCTGTTTCCAAATAAAAAATTCCAAGTTCAAGGAACACGACACTTCTTGCGAAGGGAGTGTACTCTTATGGTACTCGACCAGAGCAAAAAGGGCCGGGTGACGCGGAAATTGGACAAAAAATTTATTTGGAAACGGCCCTAGTTCACCACCCGTCTGGCATTAACGAACTTTCCCTGAAACGTATAGGTCTTGCCGTTTTTAACAAAGCTGTTGTTGCTGAATTTGGTCTTCATGACCGGATAATCGGGGTTGGGGGCATGCACATAGGTATCGTTGCCGATATACATGCCAACGTGATCCACCGGGCCGGAAGAGGTGCGGCCAAAAAAGACCAGATCCCCCGGCTTAAGGTCCTTTTTGGCAACAGCCCGGCCAGCCTTGGCCGACTGCTCTGCTGACGTGCGCGGTATGGTTATGCCGTACTGCTTGCAAACGTAGTAAACCAGCCCGCTACAGTCAAAGCCCTTCGGCGTGGTGCCGCCCCACACATACTTGACCCCAATATGCTTTTGCACGTCAGAAGCCAGAGTACTGCCGGAAACACCACCGGCAGTCTGCTTTGAGGCGCTTGTGCCAGAGCTTTGCAGCGCGGCCGCTTTTGTGTCCGCAAAAGCGATAAAATTTTGCGACCAGTAAAGATCGCCGTTGGAAGTCATGCGCACGCCAACGCCAAGGTGGGTATAGTTCTTGTTCAGAATGTTGGCCTTGTGCCCCGGCGAGTTCATCCAGCCGGTTACGGCCTCTTTGGGCGTTTTTTGCCCGCGCGAGATGTTCTCGCCGCAATACTTCCAGCTAATCTTGTATTCCGCGAGAATGGTACTCCACTTGCGCTTGTCCGGCCGCAGGTGCTCGCCGTCGTAATACCTTAGCAATTCTCCGGCACGGGCATCACCAACCTTGTCCAGCGCGGTATCGCTCTTGAGCGCCGCAAGGCCATGTTTGGCGCGTTCCGCGTTGGTCAGGCTCAACACCTCCTTACGAAAAGCCTCCAGCTCCGCGTACGTTTTAAAATTTCGCGGCTCAACACTGACAGCGCACCAGTAAAGCGTGCCATTGCTAATGGTCATGCCTATGCCGAGACTGGTGTATTTTTTCTCCAGCGCCTTGGGTGCGGCGATTTTTTTCTCCCATGCAGCGGCAAAGGCATCGGGCGTAAGCTTCTCCTTGCCGTAAGTATTGGAGTAAGTGGCAAGCGAAGCCGCATATTTACTGAACAGGCTTAACGAACTGGAGCCGTCCGGCCTTTCACTGGCGTATTTTTTGACCAGCTCGCCCGAACGGATAGTTGCGGCAGCATCCAGCCCCGGCTCGTAATGAATGGGCGGCAGCCCCTTTTTACGGCGCTCAATGTTGATGGATGTAAGGATATTCTTCTTCGCCGCGCCATACTCGCCGGAAAACATGCCGGAACTGAGTGAAGAAACAGATATGATGACGTAATGCACCACTCCCTTGCTGTCATTACCCACTGCAATGCCAGCCCGGTGGTAGATATCCCGGTGGATGCAGTCATATCCGTTCTTCTTGAAGGCGGCCACGGCTTTTGCTGGTGTGGAGTAGTTGCGCCCGTAGGTCTGGCTTACGCTGCTGAACGAAACGGAATGCTTCTTCACCAGATCCCCCAGTGAACCGCCACCCGGACGCGTGTTGTTGAAACTGCGGAACAACTCCGAGAGCCGCTCTTTGGCAGCCGCGTTCAGTTTGGCTTCTTCCGCCAGCAGGGGGTAGCCTGCCTTCTGGCGCTCGGCGTTGATTAGCGCCAGCATTTCCCGCGCAAAAGCAGTATCACGGCTGATAACGCTTTGCGCCGCCATTGAGGACGATGCCGCGCACAGGCAAAGCAAAAAAAACAATATGATTGCCGGGAGTTTGCGCCGGGCGGCGCATCCGGTAGATGGTATTGTCAGGTGCACAGTGTATCCTTTGTCCTGTCCCGCTGTTGCGAGTGAACTGGTTTTTGAAAAAACATCGCGCCACCGGGCGTAAGGTAAACACCGATACAAATAGCGGGCTGATGTTCTGTCGTGACAAATCCAATTGCACTGCAAAATGCACGAGGCATGCCAAAGACAGCCAAAAACTCAAATTGTCTGTGCTGACAACAGAATCCGGTTTGCCGGGCAATAGAGCCAGCACAAAATCTGGACAAAAAAACTGGAGGCGACCATTTTTCTGGCAGTCCATTGCCTTAAGGCATTATCTGGTTGAAACCTTAAAAGTATTGGCAAATCAAACCACGGCAATGAGCGCTCACCCAGCGGCATGCGCCCGTTCTGGCTGCCGGGCTGGGCTTTCTGGCTTTTCTGGGCGGCAGTGGCGAGCCGCAGGTTGATTTTAGTGCCCACGTTCTCGGATTGATCGGGGGGCTGCTGGTTTCGTTGCCGTTTGCCGTCCGGTTTAATCAGGTTGGCCCAGT
>JAJDJF010000083.1 GCA_030267065.1 Desulfovibrio sp. OttesenSCG-928-C06
CAAAACCGGAAAAACTATCTTCACCTAATGAAATTTGAATTCTTTGTGGCCCTGCGTTATTTGCGGGCCAAGCGCAAGCAGTCTTTCGGCAACGTTATCGCGAGCATTTCCATGTTGGGGGTGGCCGTGGGCGTTGCCGCGCTGATTGTGGCAATGGGCGTGATGAACGGTTTTTCCACTGATTTTCGCGACCGTATTCTCGGCATCAACGCGGAAATTCTGGTTCAGGGCTTTACGCAGGACAGCGAGAGAATCCGCGATGAACTGCTCGCCATCCCCGGCGTAAAAGCCGCCACCCCGCATCTTTACACCGAACTGATGATCTCCACCACCGACAAGGTCAAAGGCGTGCTTTTGCGCGGCATTGATGTGGAGACAGCCCCCACGGTCATTACCGCCTTGCAGAAGCTGGAACCGGGCGTGCTGGAAAGCCTTGCCCCGTACCAGCCGCAAGCGGGCGACGGTGCTGGCGCGTCTGCCGGAGCCGATGCAGATGGGGCAGGCGCAATCCCGGCCTCCGGATCGGCTGCAAACGCTGCTAATGACTCCGGCGCAGATGGCGCTAATCCTGACAGCACAGCCACCATCCCTGCTGACGAAGCAGACGCGGAAGTTCGCCTGCAAGAGAGCGAATGGCAGCAGGCGCTCAAGCAGAATCCCAAAATTCCCCGCATTATTATAGGCAAGCAACTTGCCCGGCGCATGGGTATTCATCAGGGCCAGCGCATTCATCTGCTGGCCCCGGCAGGCACCCAGAGCAGCGCGGGCTACCAGCCGCGCATCAAGCCGTTTATGGTTGCCGGATTTTTTGACACCGGCATGGCGGACGTGGACCTCTACTTTGCCTTTACCGGCATCCACGCCGCGCGTGACATGATGGGCATCCGCGGCGGCGAGTGGATCAGCGGCTTTGAAATGACCGTGCATGACATTTACGCGGCTGACAAAGTTGCGGAGCTGATTCGCGACAAAATCGGCGACAGGTTCGATGTTTACCCGTGGATGGAAACCAACCCGCAGCTCATGGCGGCCCTCAAGCTGGAGGCGCTGGCGCTGGGCATCGTGCTGGTGCTGCTAATCGCGGTTGGCTCGTTCAGCATCATCACCACGCTGATCATGCTGGTCATGGACAAGACCAAGGATATCGCCATCATGATGTCCATGGGCGCAACGTCCGGATCCATCCGTAAAATATTCATGCTTCAGGGCGTTATCATCGGCGTGGCAGGCACGGCAGTGGGCTTTGCCCTTGGCCTTGGCATCTGCTTTTTGCTCAAGCGTTACAAATTCATCAAGCTCCCCCCCGGTGCTTACCTTACGGACTATGTGCCGGTGCTTATCGAGTGGGGTGAGCTGGGGCTTATTGCCGCGGGTACGGTCTTCATCTGTTTTCTGGCCACGCTCTACCCGGCGCATCAGGCCGCCAAGCTGGTTCCCGTGGAGGCGCTGCGCAGCGAATGAGCAAGATACTCTACCAACTCTCGGATGTGTCCAAAAGCTATGAAGGCCCGGTGGAAAACCTGCAAATTCTCGACCGCGTGACGCTTGAGATACGCGAAGGCGAAACGCTGGCAATCGTAGGCGCGTCAGGCTCCGGAAAATCAACGCTCTTGCATATTCTCGGCACTCTTGATACCCCTTCTTCTGGCAAAGTGCTTTGCCGTGATCTGGAGCTGGGCAGACTTGGCGAACAGGAAAAAGCCGCTTTCCGCAACCGGGAAATCGGGTTTGTATTCCAGTTTCACCACCTGCTGCCGGAGTTCAACACGGTTGAAAATGTGGCAATGCAGGCAATTATTGGCGGCACAGACCGTAAGAAAGCGCAGCAAATGGCCGATGAGGCACTTGAACTGGTTGGCCTGCAAGAGCGCCGCCTGCATGCGGTTACCACTCTTTCCGGCGGCGAGCGGCAGCGTGCGGCAATTGCCCGGGCCATGCTCGGCCGCCCCGGAGTACTGCTGGCCGATGAGCCAACCGGCAACCTTGATGAAAAAACCGGGCGTCAGATAACTGACCTGCTGCTGAGTTTGAACGAAAAACTCGGCACAACGCTGGTAATCGTAACGCACAACCCGGAAATAGCGCAAAAAATGCAACGCTGCCTTGAACTTAAAGACGGCGTGCTGCACGAGCGCAAAACCGGATAAAATGCCTGTTCTGCGCGGCCATATGCGGTCTGGTACGGTCTGGCGCGGCCCGGTACGGCTTGGCGCCGATGAATCCGGATTCAGGATTTCCGTGAATTGAGGCGTTTTATTTCATATTGATTTGATGTAACATAATTAAATGTTGCTGACGGGCAACCACCGAACTGATCCAACACGACCAAAGCTTAACCCGACTCGAGCGGTCTAGCAAAAGGCGCAACATGACCAATAAACCCCATTTTTTCCGTGCCGGCCTTCCAGCCCTGCTTGTCATTGCCCTCTGTTTTATCTGTCAGGGCTTTTTTGCATCTTTTGCCCAGGCAGAAATTCTGGATAGCGACGAGCAGCCGCCGGTAATGATTTTCCCCTTCCAGATCAACGCAGGGGAAGATATGGCCCGCCTGAACACGGAACTGCCGGAGCTTCTGGCCCAGCGCCTTGCCGCCCGCAACCTGCGGGTTGTCCGCATGGAGTTCGTGGCTGAGGTGCTGAAAAAAGAGGGCGTTTCATCGCTCGACCTCGCAACAGTGCGCCGCCTGGTGCGCAAATATGGGGCAGCAGCCGGTGTTTACGGCTCTTACAACCAGCTTGGTGAGTCTTTCAGTATTGATGCTCGCCTTGTTTCCGCCGACCAGTCGGAATCGGCCCGCTCCCTGTTCGCAGAGCAGGATTCCAGCATCAACCTGCTGGTGGCGGTTGAAGAACTCTCCACCAGAATCGCTGCCGATGTGCTTAAAAACAGTGTGATTGCCAGAGTGGAAGTACGCGGAACCAGCGTACTTGACCCGGACGTTGTTCTGTTGCGCATCAACACCAAACCCGGTGATGTGGTTGACCCGCGCGCCATTGACAACGAATTCCGCAAAATCTGGGATCTTGGATTTTTCAGCGATATTCAGGCCGAGCTTGAAGAAGGCCCGGACGGGCTGACCCTTATTTACACGGTTACGGAAAAACCCAGAATCGAAGCCATTTACATTGAAGGCACCGACGGGGTTGATCAGGAGGACGTATCCTCCACCATGACCACCCGCGTGGGCGGCATTCTTAACGAAAAAGTTCTGGCCTCTGACCTGCAGAAAATTCAGGAACTCTACCGCAAGCAGGGCTATTATCTGGCCAAGACCAACTACCGCATAGACCAGCGTCAGGGCGGGGCAGCCGCCGCTCTGGTCCTGCAAATTGAAGAAGGCAACCGCCTTTACATCAAGGAAGTCCGCATTGAGGGTGCCGAACTGGTGTCCGAAGGGGATATCAAGGACGAGTTGGCTCTTTCCGAACGCCGCCTGTGGTCGTGGATTACCGGCTCTGGCGTGCTCAAGGAAGAGCTTGTCGAGCGCGACGTTTCCGTTATCGGCACCTACTACATGAACCTTGGGTTCATGGAAGTAAAAGTCGGCCAGCCGCGCATCGACTATGAAGAAGACGGCATCATCATCACGCACCGCATCTCCGAAGGACCGCGCTACAAGGTTGGCACCGTCAAGTTTGCCGGTGAGATGCTCGATAGTGATGAGGAAATGAGCAAGTTCATCATCATGGATGATCTGGCCAACGAGAACGAATTCTTCTCCCTTGCCAAGATGCACGACGACGTGCAGAACCTGACCGCCTACTACGCGGAATACGGCTACGCATACGCCAACATCATTCCGCACCCGAACATGGAAACTTACGAGGACGTGCCTGTTGTCAACATGGTTTACCAGATTGACAAAAAGCAGAAGGTCTGGGTGCGCAACGTCATCCTCGAAGGCAACATGCACAGCCGTGATAACGTTATCCTGCGCGAATTGCGTCTGGTTGACGGCGACCAGTTCAATGGCCGCAAGCTCGGCCGCAGCATGCAGCGCCTGAACAACACCGGCTACTTCGAACTGGCCGAATCCGAACTTGTGCCCACCGAGAACCCCAACGAAGTGGACCTGAAAATCAAGTTGCAGGATGCGGATACCGGCTCCATCATGGCTGGCGTTGGCTACAGCTCCTACTCCAGCTTTGGCGTCAGCGGCACCATTCAGGAAAACAACCTCTGGGGCAAAGGCTACCATGTATCCGCCCAGGGCTCGGTTTCCGGCCGCCGCACCGCCTATGACCTGAGCTTCTTCAACCCGCGCGTCAATGACACTCTCTACTCCGCCGGGGTGGATCTCTACCACTGGAAAGACGACTTCTACGATTACGACAAACGCACCACCGGCGCGGGCGTTCGCGTTGGGCACCCCGTTGGGGAATACAGCTACCTGATGGCTGGTTACCGTCTGGAGTTCTACAAACTCTATGACTTTGACAATGACGCTTCAGAACTGATCAAAAAGTACGAGGGTAACCGTATTGCCAGCGTTGCCTCGCTGCGCTTCTCGCGTAGCAATGTGAACCGCCAGCGCCCCACGGACGGCACCTCGTTCTTCCTTCTTGGCGAATACGGCGGCGGCCTGCTTTCGGGCGATGACGACTTCATCAAGACCACCGCAGAATTCCAGGCTTACAAAAAGATTACCGATACACAGGTTGCCCACTTCCGCATCAAGGGCGCGGCCCTGTTCAAGAACGGCGACGACGAAGTGCCGGTGTACGAACGCTTCTGGATGGGCGGCATGGAAAGCGTGCGCGGTTACAGCAGCCGCGATATCGTGCCGCGCGACCCGGCCACCAAGGACAGGCTGGGCGGTACCCGCATGGCCTTTGCCAACTTTGAATACATCTGGAACTTCAATGACGAACTGGGCCTGAACCTTGTGCCGTTCTTTGATATCGGCTTTAACGTTGATACCGACCACGAATACGATATCTCAGATGAAATGAAGAAGTCATTCGGTCTGGAACTGCGCTGGCGCTCGCCCATGGGCGACCTGCGCTTCTGCTACGGCTGGCCGCTTGATGAAGACTGGAAGGGCGACAAGCTCAGCGGACGCTTTGAGTTCTCTATGGGGCAGTTCTTCTAAGATGCCTCCGGCGGCCAAGGGCTCTGCCCTTGGAACCCGCCAGGGGGATCATCCCCCTGGACCCCGCATTGATGCTTATGCCCTGCTCTAAGAACAGCGCTTAATTACTTGTACATACAAAAAGCTCCCCGTCATCTTCTGATGGCGGGGAGCTTTTTTATAAACATCTG
>JAJDJF010000084.1 GCA_030267065.1 Desulfovibrio sp. OttesenSCG-928-C06
GGCCGGTGAAGACCATGTTGACGTTGTTCTCGTTGACGGCCTGTATTACTTCGTAGTCACGCATCGAGCCGCCGGGCTGTGCGATGGCCTTGATGCCTTCGGCCATGGCAACGTCCACGCCGTCACGGAAGGGGAAGAAGCCGTCAGAAACCATGACGCAGCCTTTGAGTCCGCCCTTGTCTTCCCTGGTGCGCTGTTCGATCTCAGCCAGATAGGTGGCGGAAGCCTTATCGGATGCGGCCTTGAGGCGCAGTTCGTACAGGGTCTGCCCTTTCTCACGGAAGACGAGCTTGTCGGCGTACTTGGTGTAGGCCTTGTGGATGGCAAGCTCCACGCAGCCCACGCGGTCCTGCTCACCAGCGCAGATGGCAACGGTGGCACCGTCTTTGGCGAAAATAATCGAGTTGGAGATCACGCCGCTCTCAACTGCCCAGGCAAAGAGCAGGTCATCGCACTGCTGCGCGTCAGGAAAGCCTGCGGTAAGTTCCGGTTTTCCTGCCAAATCTTTGGGCGGCATGGCTTTTGCGGCAATAAAATCCGAGGACTGGCGAATGCGGTTCATGAACGACTGCTGAACAATCAGGCCGCCATCAACCAGCGCCTTGATTTCAAGGAAGGGACGCTGGGCCATGCTGCTCAGGTCCGCCAGCTGGGGCAGCTTGAAGATACGCAGGTTTTTGCGCTTTTTGAGCACGTCGATAACGCCCTCTTCAAAGTCCGGGGCGGCAACAACTTCAAAGTATACGGAGTCGATCAGCTCGGCAGCGGCCATATCCAGCGGAGTGTTGACCACAACAGCGCCGCCAAAAGCCGCGATACGGTCGCACCAGAAGGCTTTTTCCAGCGCGTCAGCCACGCCCTTTTCGCTCCAGGCCGCGCCGCAAGGGTTGTTGTGCTTAAGGATGGCGGCAGCGGGCTTGGCCGTAAGGCTCTGCAAAATGTTGATGCCGCTGTCCACGTCGGTAAGGTTGGTCTTGCCCGGGTGCTTGCCGGACTGAATCATCGCCGCCTCGCTGATGGCGGAAACAATGCCCTCTTTGGGTCCGCGCAGCTTTACGCCGCCAATCTCCAGATGCCCGTCCACAAGCTCGTACACGGCAGCGGGCTGGTCCGGGTTCTCGCCGTAGCGCAGGCCCTTTACCTCGCCGTCCAGCGTCCACTGGCGCTTGGCGTAAACAAGCTTTTGACCGCCCATTTCAATGGTCATCCCGGACGGGAACTCATCCTTCAACAATGTACTGTACATGCTTTTGAGCGAACTCATGAAGACTCCGGTATTTTGATATTTAATAGATTTATTCTTTTGTTTGGGTGTGTTTTTCGCCTGCGGCGAGATTTTTTTGCCTGCGGCGCTTATGTGACAGCTAGGTTTGCCTGCGGCGCTTTTTTGCCTCCGGCGGCCAGCGCGCACACATGTTTGGCCGCTGGACCCGAATTTGCGTAGTTGGCTGGTGTGCAACTTACACGCCCGACGCAAGTTTTGTTGCAAAAAGGCATTAACCTCACAGCCCCAAGGGCGGCAGGCTGTTGTGATAGCATAGCATCGCCCAACGGGCAATTTATGATTTGCGGCGATTTTGGGCTAGGCACTGTTACCTGAATCGTCTTTTTCGCCCTCTGGCTGCGTCAGGCTCCACCTGTGTGAAGCAGTCTTGATACTTCACTCCACCCATAGCCCATCTTCCTTGCCAGAAAACGAGAATCCTGATTTAGAAGCAATTCCAGCGGCATGTCACATTCAAAGCGTTAATCGCGGGGTAAACGGACTCTGCTGCAAAACGCTTTGTGACTGTTGGCATTTGCGCGGTTTATGTGTATTGCTTGTGACAGCGCTGATGAACAGCCTTCAGGAATCTTGCCACTGCTGGCGAATTGCAGCCCCAAACCGGATGCAACGCCGCGCGTTGCCGGGGGAGGATTCTTAAGGAGGGGCGAGCAGCCCCGCCTTAAGCCGCCGGAGGCAAAAAAAGCCTCCAGCCCAAAAAATAAAAACTCAGGAAATATACATGGAAAGGGCTTTACAGAAACTGGCCAGGCAGTTGAATCAGTACGATGCGGCTTCGCTGGCTGCTTTATGGGATCGCTACGCGCATGTTGTAGCGCGTTTTGAGCCTACACAGCGCTGGGAAGAAGCCGCGCTGGTGTTTTCCATGATCCAGTCGGTGCACTGGAAGAACCAGCTTTTTAACGCGGAAATGCTGAAGAGTCAGGCCAAGCCGGCCGGTTCGGAAGAAGCGGACCGCCAGTTGAAAGAGCGCCTGAAATCATACGCCGGCGGGCTTAACAAACCCACCGGCGCAGAAAGTCAGGCACCCAAAAGCGCGGAAACAGAATCACTCGGCGGAAGTGAGCAGAAGAAGCGGCGTAAAATCCTTCTTTTCCCTGCTCGCGACCGTAGCAAGTCGTGACATGACGTAATAGTAGTAGCGAACGTTTTCAACATATGCCAGGGCCTCGCCGGAACGGAAGTTCTTGCTGGCCCTGTCGCTGTTTTGCAGGCTGCGATAAACCTTGCGCATTTCCGGCCAGCTTTTCCCCTTGCCCTGTGCGTCAGCCAGACGCAAGGCGTTGCGCAGGTTGGCCGGGCCCTGATTGTAAGCGGCCAGCGCCAGGCACCAGCGGTCCCACTCGGAGATATCCAGCTCGCCAAGGCTGTCGTTAATCATCTTGAGGTAGCGCGCGCCGCCGATAATGCATTCTTCCGGGTCAAGCCTGTCCACGTTGAGCATGGCGGCGGTGTCGGTGGTAAGCTGCATGATGCCGCGCACGCCGGTAAAGCTGGTGGCAGAAGGGTCAAAGCGCGACTCCTGAAAAATTACCGCCGCGAGGAGCAGAGGATCGATGCCGCTTTCAGCCGAGGCTTTGGCAATGGCATCGCTGTATTGGGACATTTTTTCAGAAACAACCAGCGCCAGATCGCGCAAATCCTGATGCTTGGCCTTTTTGGGCATGAAGCCGTAGTAGCGTTCGCGCAGTTCGGCTACAATTTTTTCGCGTTCGCGGCTGTTCCAGAAGTGCAGCATGCGCGCGCTCAGGTCAAAATTCGCCGTATTCCAGAACCAACGATACCCAACGGACTGACTGAGCGATCCCTTGATCTTGAGGTCGTCATGCATGGGCACAAGGATGGAGTAGGTGTGCGGGTCCAGCAGTATGGTATCGGGTGAGCCGTCCGTATACGAAACACCGCGCAGGCCGTTGCTCAGCACCGTGGAGTACACATGGCTGGCGCTGCCCGAGGCGCTTACCTGTACCGGGTAGAAGCTTGCGTAAACAGGACTCTGGGCAATGTAATCCCGCTCTTTGGAAGGCTCGCCGCCAAAGCCGATCACCAGATCGCACTTGTTGACCTTGAGCATGTCCAGCGCGTCCTTGTAGTTACGCGCGTAAAAAATACGCACCTCGTATTTATATGCGGAAGCGAACTGCCCAAGCAGTTCCTCATCCATGCCCGGCCCAAAGGGGGAAGATGCGCGGGCCAGCCTGCGTTCGTACGGCAGCACAACCTTGAGCAGCGGCAGGCCGGAGCTTGGGCGCGGCTGCACCTCGTTATAGGCGTTATACTTATAGATGCGCGGGCTGCGCTCCATCTTGTTCCAGGCAGAGCCGAACAGCGCGGCCAAAAACACCAGAATCGCAGCTATAAGCAGCGCTCCGGCATAGTTTGAAAGTTTTCTTGATAATAAATTCATATATTAAAGCCTCTCCGGAATAGATCCGGATATGAGGGGATGTTTTTTTATTTTGTGTGATTTCTTTGAAAAAGGAAATTAGAAGGATGCCTGACGGCACAGTCTGCGGGAGAAGAAGAAGTTACTCAAAAAAAATAATGTTTTACGCTGCAAAAGCAAGCGCGTGGCAAAGGGCCAAAAAAGTCTTTGCAGTACCTTTCTTTATGGGGCATTATTGATCGGAAACGGCCTCCGACCGGCACTCGCCGATCTTGCGCTCCCCAATATAAACGCGCGTTTTCCGGAACCGAATTCTGTAGATGTTATCTCACAAGGAGACTTCGTATGTCAAGTTTGGTGGTTGTTGGTGCCCAGTGGGGCGATGAAGGAAAAGGAAAGATCGTTGATCTTCTGACTCCTGATATAGACGTGGTTGTACGCTTTCAGGGCGGCAACAATGCCGGTCATACCGTTATTGTTGACGATAAAAAATATATTCTGCGCCTTATTCCTTCCGGCATTCTGCACGCCGGAAAACGCTGCTTCATCGGCAACGGTGTTGTGCTGGACCCGGTAGTCTTCTGCGAAGAAGTGGAAACACTGCTCGCACAAGGCGTTCAGATCGATCCCACCCGGCTGTTCATCAGCAAGAGCACGCACCTGATCATGCCCTACCACAAGGCCCTGGACAAAGCGCGTGAAAACAAAAAAGGCGAAGACAAAATCGGCACCACCGGACGCGGCATCGGACCCTGCTACGAAGATAAGTCCGCGCGCATCGGCATCCGCGCCGCAGACCTGGCCGATACCGCACTGCTGCGCAGAAAAATCGAAAAGGCCCTGTACGAGAAAAACGTCCTCCTGCGCTCCTACAACGAGCCGGAAATCACCGTTGATCAGGTGATGGACGAAATTTCCGCATCCGCCGCCAAGCTGATTCCGTACCTCTCTGATATTTCAGGCGAAATCGACGCTTGCCGCAAAAACGGCGGCAAGGTTCTGTTTGAAGGCGCACAAGGCACCCAGCTGGATATCGATCACGGCACCTACCCGTTCGTGACCTCGTCCAACACCGTGGCTGGCGGCGCTGCTGCCGGTAGCGGCGTGGCCCCATGGCAGCTGGATCGCATCATCGGCATCGCCAAAGCCTACACCACCCGTGTTGGCTCCGGCCCCTTCCCCACCGAACTGAGCGACGAAACCGGCGCTTACCTGCAAAAGCAGGGCGCGGAATTCGGGGCCGTTACCGGGCGTACCCGCCGTTGCGGTTGGCTGGATATCGTTGTGCTGCGCCACGCAGTGCGCCTTAACGGCATTACCGAAATCGCCCTCACCAAGCTGGACGTGCTTTCCGGCCTCGACGAACTGAAAATCTGCACCGCCTACAAGTACAAAGGCGAAACCATCCTCTACCCGCCGCAGGAAGAAAACTCCATGAGTCTGGTAGAACCGGTTTACGAGACCATGCCCGGCTGGAAGGACGACATCACCGGCATCACCAACTGGAACGACATGCCCGCGCCCGTCCGCGCCTATGTTGCCAAGATTGAAGAACTGACCGGAGTCCCGGCCAAGCTCGTCTCCGTT
>JAJDJF010000085.1 GCA_030267065.1 Desulfovibrio sp. OttesenSCG-928-C06
CCTCCTGCAACTACGGGGGATATATTCAGCAAAAGTCATATGCGGAGTAAAACAGCTAATGCCCTGTAACCGCTGAATCGTCCCCCCCCGGATCCAACGCCGGGGCGTTGGCCGCCGGAGGCATAAAAAATCAAACAAAAAACAAATTAACTAAATATCTCTTCTATTTATTAAACAGTGCTTTGCCGACAAGCTCGAGAGCTTTTTGCAGGGTGGAGTCGGCGGTGGCGTAGGACAGGCGGATGCAGTTATCGTCACCAAAGGCTTCGCCCGGCACCAGCGCTACTCCGGCTTTGTCGAGCAGGAATTTGCACATGCTGGTGGAGTCCGGCATGGCGGCGTTGTAGTGGGCGCTCATGTCCGGGAAGACGTAGAAAGCGCCGCCGGGTGTGGGGCATTTAACGTCGGGCCAGCTGGATATGATGTCCATGACCAGATTGCGTCTGCGGACAAAAGCTTCCTTCATGGGCGCAAGGCAGGTCTGGTCGCCGGTAAGCGCTGCCAGCGCCGCCTTCTGGGAGATTGAGCAGATGTTGGAGCTGCTCTGGCTTTGCAGTTTGTTGCAGGCCTTGATGAGGTCGGGGTGGACAAGGGTGTAGCCCACGCGCCAGCCGGTCATGGCGTAGCTTTTGGCAACCCCGTTGATGACGGTGAAATATTCCGGATGCTTGTTCCACCAGGCGCAGAGGCTGGAGTGGACTTCCGGCTCATAGACTAGCTGGTCGTAAATTTCATCGGCAACGAGCATGACTTTGTTAGCAACGGCCCATTCTGCGATCGCGTCCAGTTCCTGCCTGGTGTAGACGGCCCCGGTGGGGTTGGAGGGCGAGTTCATGATGCAGGCTTTGGTTTTGGGCGTGCGGTGGCGTTCCAGATCCTCCACGCTAACCTTGAAGCCCTTGTCCACACCGGCAGGCACGACAGCCGCGCTGCCCCCGGCAAGCTCCACCAGCGGCGGGTAGCTTACCCAGTAGGGCGCGGGTACCAGCACTTCGTCGCCCGGGTCGATGATGCTCTGGAAAAGATTGTAAAGGCACTGCTTGCCACCGTTTGATATGATTACGTTCTCAACTTTGGCTCCGGCCCCGTAGCGGTTGAAGTAATCGGCGGCAGCCTGGCGCAGTTCGGTGATGCCGGGCACGGCGGTGTAGCGCGTGAACCCGGATTTTATGGCTTCAATGGCAGCTTGGCTGATGTGTTCCGGGGTGTCGAAGTCCGGCTCGCCAACTGACAGGCTGATTACTTCCCGTCCGGCGGCTTTAAGTTCCTGGGCCAGTGTGTTGACCGCCAGTGTGGCGGAGGGCTTCAACTGTGAAACTCGGTTAGCCAGCTGCATTGTTAGTCCTTTGTTTTTGATAGTAAAAACATGCTCTTATCCATAAGACAAAAGCCTGGGCCAAGCGGCTTGCGCGCTTTTGACGCGCCAGCCTTAAATTCTTTTTAACCTAGCAAGTTTGCACCTTTCTGTAAACGAAGCTGCCGCCGTTGTCATGCCCAATCTGGGCGTTATTTTCAGAATCCGGACTCATTGGTGCGAATAACCTTTGAAAGATGGCATTTTAGGCACCAGATGCCGGTAAAAACGTTTAGTCGGTTCTCCGGCTGGCTGCGCGGTTGCTGTTACGGCCTGCTGGTACGGCTGGTCGCTACACTTGGTGCGAGGGGAGCGTGCTGGTTGACCGTCAGAGGTTGCGCCTGGCTTTGTGCCGGGTTTTGCGCCAAGTTTTTCACCAGACTTTCCGCTGTCCATTCCAGAACTATCTGCCCGCTTTCCGCCGTGTTCAGCAGTGGAATTCCCAGTTTTTGCAGACGCTGGACTACCGCGCGCGAAGGGAAGTTCCACTGGTTGCCGTAGCCGCAACTGACCAGAGCGAGCTGCGGATTAACCGCTCGGTAAAATTCCTCCAGCGACGCGTTGGCCGAGCCGTGATGCGGCAGCACCAGCACCGGGGCCTGAAGCGCTTGCGGCGGCAGGCTGGCAAGCATCTGGCGCTGGGCCTCGCGCTCAATATCGCCGCAAAGCAGGGCAAGGGGCTGACCCTGCCAGACCAGCCGGGCCACCAGCGAGGCGTTGTTGTCGGAAAATACGCCTGTGGCACGCGGGGAGCGTTGGGGAGCGGCCCAGTTGCGCGGCGGGTGCAGGATTTCCAGCACCAGTTCGGGTGCTGCCGTGGATGCGGTTGTTTGCGCTAGGGGGGATGCGCCTGCATCAGCGATGATTGTGGCTTGGGTGGTTGCCGCGCCTGTGTGTGAGGGGAGTAGCACCAGCGTATCGCCAGCGTAAAGGGAGTTGCGTTCCAGATCGCGCTGTTCGAGAAGCTCCAGCAAGCGCGTGTAGGAGCGGTTCTTGAAGCTGGCCTTGCCGTTTTTCAGGTCTTCGGCAATGCGCGTGGCTGGCGTTCCGTTATCGGCAAAATATCCGATATCCAGATGCTCCAGAGCGAAGAGCAGCCCCTGCGTGTGGTCCTGATCCGGGTGCGAGGCCAGCATGTAATCGAGCCTTGGCGGGCGGTTTTCCAGCAAGGTCGCGGTTACTATCGAGCGCCCGATGTCGAGGCGCGGCGAGTTGCCGCCCCCGCCGTCCAGCAGGAGCCTGCCGCCGCCAGTCCATTCCAGCAGTATGGACTGGCCCTGCCCAACATCCAGCAGGCGCAGGCGCACGGCCTCGCGTCCGGTTTCGTAAACCCTGATAAAGTAAGGGCTGATGCAAAACAGCAGGCCCAGACAGGCAAAAAGCAGAGGCGCGGCAAGCCTGTTTGGGAAGCTTTTGTTCTTGCAGGCAGTTAACAGGCCGAGTGTTTTGGAGCCTAATGCAGTGACAAGCCCAGCGGCAGGTTCTGAGCCGGTTTTCTGGCAAAAGTTCTGGTCAGGGGCGGGTGCGGGGTTCAGGACAGGGATAGAGCTGTTTCCGGTGGATTTTTTCCCGCTTCCAGCGCTTCTAGCCTTACGGCGCGCGCGCAGTGCTTCCAGAAGGCGGCTGATGAAGAGCGGCAACAGGGCCAGCAGCAGCCACCAGCCAATCATGAACAGCCAGTGTGGGCGGCTGGGCAGGGTTACGGGCAGGAGCGAGGCGGCATCGAGCGCGCTTAGAAGATCAATCAATTTGGCGCAGGGCCATGCGGCTGCCTGAAAAAGCAGTCCGGCAAGGCCTTCCAGCCCCAGCGCGGCTGCGCCAAGGCCAAGGAGCGAGGCAGGCATCACAAGAAAGCCGAGAACCGGCAGCCAGAACAGATTCAGCGGAAAGGCCAGTCCGTAAATGCCAAAGCTGCGCACCAGGAGCGGCATCAAAAATACTTGCACGGCAAAGCTGGTGCCAAGCATGATTATTGCCGACTGGAGCAGACGCACGGCAGCGCGGCGTAAAAACGATCCGGAGCGCTGCACGGGCTGCCAACGTGATTTGCGCGGCTTACACTGCCCACGCTGGTCGCATTGCCCATACGGTCCACGCGCTTCACTTTGGCCATGCTGTCCACGCTGGCTGGGCGCTTCATTGGGGCTATGCTGAACATGCTGCCCATGCAGGCTACGAAAATTGCTCGATTCGGTAATTGTTCGATAACTGCCATGATTGCCATTGATGCTGCAAGTACCGCCAGTATTACCCATGCCACTAATACTGTTGATGCCGCTGCCGACGGGCCAACCCCTCTGGCGTATTGTGGAGACATTCCCGGAAAGACGATTCCCCACCCGGCGGCAGGCGGCAATCAGCAACGGCATGGCAATGGCTATGGCGGCAATGGCAAGAGCCGACATCTGCAAGCGCAGGTCAAAGAGCGAGCCGGGGTCAAACAGCAGAATCAGCCCCACAGCCCAGAACAGTCCGTCCAGCAGCACGGATGGCTTTTTACAAAACAGCAACAGCGCCCAGAAAACCAGCATCAGCAATGAGCGCAACAGCGATGGCGGCGCGCCGCCAAGCCATGTGTAGGCCAGAGCGGGTAGCAGGGCGGCAAGGGCCTCGGCCCGTCTTCTGGGCATATATGCGGCAAGTGCGGGGAAAATATGGAACAGCAACCGGGCCAGCGCATAGCCGATTGCCGCCGCGTAACCAAGATGCAGGCCGGACAGGGCCAGACTGTGCGCCAGTGTGGAGCGGGCCAGCAGTTCGGACTCCGCACTGCTCATCAGGGACTTGTCGCCAAAGAGCAGGGCCGGGATAAAGTTTGCGCCCGGTTTGATATGAGTGCCCGGCGGCTTGTCTGCCGCTTCTGGGGCTTCCGGCGCTCCCTTGGCTCCCGGCGTTTCCGGCAAGCGCGGCATAGTGCGCAAGGCCGAAAGGCCATCAGGTTGGTCTTTAGAGGACTGGCCTTCGGATTGCGGCAAGGCTGACAGCACCCGCTGACGCAAATCCTCCCGCCACAAGGCCATTCTGACCGGCAGGCCGTACTGTTCGCTGGCAGCTTCCTGCACCAGCTCATGTGCTAGCCCCAGTGCTGTATCCCGCGCCAGTTCGTGTGCTGGCTCTTGCGCTGGTTCATGTGTCAGCTCCCACGCTGGCTTTTGTACTGGCTCTTGTATTGGACCCTGTGCCGGATTTTGTATTTGCTCCCGTGCAACCCCCGGTTCGGAAGTAGGCAGAATTTGTATTTCCGGTCCGTCTGCCCGGCCCCAGGCCCGGTACCAGACGCCCCGGTCGGCCCAGTAGCTTTCCTGCTCCCAGAGGTCAAAGTTCATCAGGCTGTGTACCCGGCGGATGCGCAGGGCTGCCTCAACTTCCTGCCCCGCAACCGGGCGCAGAGGCAAGGGATCGTACCAGACGAAAACAAGACCACCCGGTAAGTTATCGATTTTGCCTGAAGTGTTGGTGGTACTATATTCTACGACTGTTTCCACAGGCCGAAGGTTATCCAGAATCAGGCGCAGGCGGCCATCGGTCTGCCCGGTGGCTTCGCGCACCACGCCGCGCAGACGCAGGCCTTTTTTGTATGTCTGGCTGCTTTCAGAAGGTTCGGAGGCTTCCACAACCCACTGCGGCACCGGGCCCTGTTGCGGTTCGTGCCAAGCCCCATAGCACCAGCCAGAGGTAAAGGCCGCAGCCAGTAACGCGATAGCCCATAACTCCCGCGCGCCCGGTCTTGCCAGCCCGCATCTTGCCCTGAACCGCGCCCGGATTTGCCAAAGGCAGAGCAGGGCAATAACAGCGGCTGCCGTCAGCCCCTGCAACGGGTAGCGGAATGCAAAAATGCCCGCACCCCATGCCAGCAGTAAAAACTGCCGGTACAGGAGGGCGGGCCATTTGAACGATTCGCC
>JAJDJF010000086.1:2500-5244 GCA_030267065.1 Desulfovibrio sp. OttesenSCG-928-C06
CAGGCCGGTACCTGAGTACTGCGAGGCACGTGAAACCTCGTGGGAATCCGGGAGGACCATCTTCCAAGGCTAAGTACTACCTAGCGATCGATAGCGAACCAGTACCGTAAGGGAAAGGTGAAAAGAACCCCTGTTAGGGGAGTGAAAAGAACCTGAAACCTGTTGCCTACAAGCTGTGGGAGCATCTTTATGGTGTGACCGCGTGCCTTTTGCATAATGAGTCAGCGAGTTAATCTGTACAGCGAGGTTAAGCGAGAGTGTAGCCGTAGCGAAAGCGAGTCTTAATAGGGCGTATAGTTGTGCGGATTAGACCCGAAACCGAGTGATCTATCCATGGCCAGGTTGAAGGTGGGGTAAAACCCTCTGGAGGACCGAACCCGTTAGGGCTGAAAACCTTTGGGATGAGCTGTGGATAGGGGTGAAAGGCCAATCAAACTCGGTGATAGCTGGTTCTCTCCGAAATATATTGAGGTATAGCCTCAGGAATTGTCTTGCGGAGGTAAAGCACTGAAAGAGCTAGGGGTCCTACCAGATTACCAAACTCTATCAAACTCTGAATGCCGCATAGATGTATCCTGGGAGTCAGACTGCGGGTGCGAAGATTCGTAGTCGAGAGGGAAAGAGCCCAGACCAACAGCTAAGGTCTCCAAATTCATACTCAGTGGTTAAGGTAGTAGAGTCGTTCAGACAGCCAGGAAGTTGGCTTAGAAGCAGCCATCTTTTAAAGAAAGCGTAATAGCTCACTGGTCTAATGACTCCGCGCCGAAAATGTAACGGGGCTAAGTATGGTACCGAAGCTTTGGAATCTACTTTTAGTAGATTGGTAGGAGAGCGTTCTCATCGGGCTGAAGCTGCCGCGTAAGCGTGTGGTGGACTGGTGAGAAGTGATTATGCTGACATAAGTAACGATAAAACGGGTGAAAAACCCGTTCGCCGTAAACCCAAGGTTTCCTGGGTAAAGTTAATCTTCCCAGGGTTAGTCGGTCCCTAAGGCAAGGGCGAAAGCCGTAGTCGATGGAAAACGGGTTAATATTCCCGTACTTGTAAAGTTGTGCGATGGAGGGACGCAGAAGGATAGGTCATCCGGTTATTGGTATACCGGTGTAAGTGCGTAGGCTTGGAGGATAGGCAAATCCGTTCTCCTTTAAGGCCGAGACACGATGCCGTGAGCGTATGCTCTGAAGTGATTGATTCCATGCTGCCTAGAAAAGCTTCTAAGTTTAGACTTTGCAAACCGTACCGCAAACCAACTCAGGTGGGTGGGTATAAATGTACCAAGGCGCTCGAGAGAACTCTGGTTAAGGAACTCGGCAAAATAACCCCGTAACTTCGGGAGAAGGGGTGCTCCTTATGGTGAAGTATTTACTTTCTGAGCTGTGAGGAGCCGCAGAGAAATGGCGGTGGCGACTGTTTACTAAAAACATAGGGCTATGCTAAGTCGTAAGACGCTGTATATGGCCTGACGCCTGCCCGGTGCCGGAAGGTTAAGAGGAGAGGTTAGCGCAAGCGAAGCTTTGAATTGAAGCCCCGGTAAACGGCGGCCGTAACTATAACGGTCCTAAGGTAGCGAAATTCCTTGTCGGGTAAGTTCCGACCTGCACGAATGGCGTAACGATCTCCGCACTGTCTCAACCAGAGACTCGGTGAAATTGAATTGGCGGTGAAAATGCCGTCTACCCGCAGTGTGACGGAAAGACCCTGTGCACCTTTACTATAGCTTGACATTGGGTTTTGAGCTGGCATGTGTAGGATAGGTGGGAGGCTTTGAAGCGTGTACGCCAGTATGCGTGGAGCCACCCTTGAAATACCACCCTTGTCAGTTTAAGGCCCTAATCCATAGCCGTCATCCGGCATGGAGACATTGTCTGGTGGGTAGTTTGACTGGGGCGGTCGCCTCCCAAATGATAACGGAGGCATGCAAAGGTTCCCTCAGCCTGATTGGAAACCAGGCGCCGAGTGCAAACGCATAAGGGAGCTTGACTGCAAGAGTGACAGCTCGAGCAGGTACGAAAGTAGGCGTTAGTGATCCGGTGGTCCCGAATGGAAGGGCCATCGCTCATTGGATAAAAGGTACGCCGGGGATAACAGGCTGATCGCATCCAAGAGTCCATATCGACGATGCGGTTTGGCACCTCGATGTCGACTCATCACATCCTGGGGCTGAAGCAGGTCCCAAGGGTACGGCTGTTCGCCGTTTAAAGTGGTACGTGAGTTGGGTTTAAAACGTCGTGAGACAGTTTGGTCCCTATCTACTGTGGGCGTAGGATATTTGAGAGGGTCTGTTCCTAGTACGAGAGGACCGGAATGGACGAACCACTGGTGTCCCTGTTGTTTCGCCAGAAGCATCGCAGGGTAGCTAAGTTCGGAAGGGATAACCGCTGAAAGCATCTAAGCGGGAAACCTGCCTCAAGATAAGATATCCCTGAAGACCCCTGGAAGACCACCAGGTTGATAGGCGGGATGTGTAAGCGCAGTGATGCGTTCAGCTTACCCGTACTAATAGGTCGTTCGGCTTATCTCTTGCTTAACCACTTCCTTTCCTTTCCCTGTCAATTAATAACCCCAAAGGTTATTAAGATATACTTCAAGCGTTTTTGGGCCACGCCCTTAAACGCCGGGTGGTAACACCACCCCAAATTTTGAAAATCAAATAAGAATTTGCTGGCGTCCTTGGAGAGGTGGGTACACCCGGCTCCATTCCGAACCCGGAAGTTAAGCGCCTCATCGCCGATGATACTGCATAT
>JAJDJF010000087.1 GCA_030267065.1 Desulfovibrio sp. OttesenSCG-928-C06
AGTGGACGCCCTTGTCGTCGCGGTAGTATTTTACATTGCCGTCTGCGGGTACCGGCGCGACGTGGCGTTCTTCCAGCTCGTGGCCGAGTGCGAGGCAGAGCATGATCTCGTAGTCTTCCGGCACGGGCAGTACTTCGCGGATCAGTTGCGGTTTGAAGCTGCCGAACATGCAGACGCCGATTCCTTTGGTGGATGCGGCCAGCTGGATGCTCTGGCAGGCAATGCCTACGTCCATGTAGGTAAAGCGACCGATTTTGCCGTCTTCAGCCTTGGGGGCCAGAACAACGATGTAGCCGGTGGGGCGCTCGCCTTCGGCCGGGCCGGGCCATTCCGGCAGGGAGGCGGCCCAGACCAGTGACGGGAAAAAGGCGGCGCGTTTGGCCGGGGTGCTGACGGTCAGGTAACGGAGGGGCTGCTGGTTGCCAGCGCTGGGGCTGAGTCTGGCGCATTCAATCAGCCAGGGCAGGGTGCCGGGCTCCAGCTCTTTGGATTCCACATAACGTCTACAGGTACGCGCATTGGTAATCAGTTTTAAAAGATCCATGTTGCCTCCAGTTTGTTGTTATATTTCCGCATGTTGCAAGCTGTGTACGGTGCTGGCTGTCATGCCGGAAAATGTATATGCATTAAGCGCTGCAAAAAGAGCTTACAGATTCTCAAAAACGCCCAGTACTTCGCGCAGTTTGGAGTCTTCTCCACCCAGGCGCGCCAGTAGGTCGCTCTGGGCCTGCCGCCAAAGCGGGTGGGCTTGCTCCAGCACGCTGTGCCCTTCTTTTGACAGGTGCAGCTGGCGGGTGCGGCTTCCTTGCAGGGAGCGGTCTTCAATGTACCCGGCTTTCAGGAGCGGGGCGAGGTTGCGCACCAGCGTGCTTTTTTCGCGCCTTACCGCTTGCGCCAGTTCGCCAGTGCAGCATCCTTCCATCCGGCTAAGGTGCAATAGAAGCGAGTACTGCGAGGCCGTAACCCCGGACGGCGCAAGGATGTTGTCATAGAACTCCTTGAGCTTCTGGGTGGCCCGGCGCATGCTGCCGCATATGCACGGCATTATGGGAATGTTGTCATGTTCCAGCATGGTCTCGTCTTGCGGTATTCCCGTGTTTTTTTGTTTTGGTGTATATGCACTTTTACGGTAGTTCCTACGCACAGTCAACATAAATGCGATCCGTACATTCTGGGCGCTTCTTCCGGCGCGGCCTGCGGCGCGGCTCTGGCAATCATTTTTCCGTATATTTTCCCGCAGGGGCAACTTGCCGCCTTTATCTGCGCTCTGGCGGCGGTACTGCTCAGTTATGGCCTTGTGCGCAGCCGGGGGCAGATACCGCCCATGGCCCTTGTGCTTTCCGGCATCATTGTCGGGGCGCTCTTTTCCGCCATGGTCGGCATAATGAAGTATCTGGCGGCAGATACCCAACTGCGCGAGATCACCTTCTGGATGATGGGCGGGCTGCATTACGCAACCTGGGCCGATGCCGCGCTCGCCATGGGCGCGGTGCTGCCCATATTCCTGCTGCTCTGGCGCTTTGGCTGGCAGCTCAACATCCTCTCGCTGGGTGACGAGGAAGCACGCAGCCTTGGCCTTAACCCGGCCAGCGCCCGGCTCCTGATTATTATTGCAGCCACCTTCATGTCCGCAATCTGCGTCTCCATCTGCGGCATCATCGCATGGGTCGGCCTGATGATGCCCCACGCGGCCCGGATGCTGTTCGGCCCGGACCACCGCTGGGTTATCCCCGGCTCGGCCCTGCTGGGCGCCATCTATCTGCTTTTTTGCGACACCATTGCCCGCACGCTGATTGACTCGGAAATCCCCCTCGGCATTGTCACGTCGGTAATCGGCGCGCCCTACCTGCTGTGGTTGCTGCGTTCCAGAGGGAGGGCCGTCTATGGCCTGTGATACCCACCGCCCCTTCAAGGACGGCGAAACGCTTATGTCCGTGCGGAATCTGAGCTTCTACTATGGCGGCAGGCGCAGCGGCGGGCGTGGTGGCAAAGCTGATGCCAAGCCAGATGCCAAGCCTGACGCCGAACTTGGTGCCAAGCATGATGTCGGGCCTGATGCCGTACATAGCGGCAAACATGATGGCCGCTCTGGTGTCCTGCATAATGCCGGGCATCACAGCAGACCGGCGCTGCATGGCATCAATCTGGAGTTCAAGGCCGGGCGGCTTTGCGGACTGCTTGGGCCAAACGGCAGCGGCAAGACCACTCTTTTCAAGTGCTGCCTCGGCTTCAACAAACCGGATCAGGGAAGTGTGGAGCTTGGCGGCCGCCCGCTGCGGGAATTCTCCCAGCGTCATCTGGCCAGCCATCTTGCTTACGTTCCGCAGGAGCATCAGGCGACCTTTCCCTTTTTGGTGCGGGAAATGGTCGAGATGGGACGCACCCCGCACCGGAGCGGATTTTCCGGCCTGACGGAAAAAGACCGGCACGTTGTTGCTCATGCGCTGGAACTCGTTGGTCTCTCTGAACTGGCGGAAGAAAACTACAGCAGGCTTTCCGGCGGGCAGCGCCAACTGGTGCTGGTGGCCCGCGCGCTGGCGCAGGAAGCATTTATGCTCTTTCTGGACGAGCCGACTTCCTCACTGGATTTCAGCAACCAGCTGGTGGTCTGGGAAACAGTGCGGGACATCGCCCGGCAAGGTATGGGCGCGGTTATCTGCTGCCACGACCCCAACCACATCCTCTGGTTCTGCGATGAAGTGGCGGTGCTTAAACATGGCAGACTGCTGGCCTCAGGCCCGGTAAAAAGCACCATCACCAGCGCCCTGCTGGAAGAACTCTACGAGCGCCCGGTCACAATTGCCGATGCCTGGGGCAAGACCTTTATCTGCCCGTAAAACCGGTAGAGCCTCTGAAACGCACCCCCCCCCCCGCAAAACCGGTAACGTAAGTAAAGTTCATACCAATTAAAGCCGGTAAAATCCGCAAAGCTCATCCCGCGCCAGGCCGATAACGTCGGTAAAATTCATAATGCCAGCAACACCCATAAACACAGCAACGACGCACCTTTTCCGGATTTCGGCCCAGTGCCGCGCATTGCCGTGAACGCCGCCTGAATACTGAAATTGGCTGATTTTAATTTTTTTGCTTGCAAAACTTAAAGAGTGACTTTATACATCTGTCTCACCCGCCCAGGTGGTGGAATTGGTAGACACGCTAGCTTGAGGGGCTAGTGTTCGCAAGGACGTGCGGGTTCGAGTCCCGCCTTGGGCACCATTTTTCAAAAGAGATGCAGCTAACCGGCTGCATCTCTTTTTTTCTGGAGCAAGCATGGCAGCTTCATGACGTTTCTTGACATGTCAAGATGCAGTGTTAATATCAAGCCAAGGAGTCGAACATGCAGGCAAACACTGAAAAGCCTACCAAGGTAAAATTCGCGACCCAGGCAGACCCGGAAGTGCTGGAGACTTTGCGCGGCATTGCTGCAAGTGAAGGCCGCCAGATTCAGGCGATTATCGATGAGGCGCTGCGCGAGTATATTGAAAACAGGCGGGGCGTAAAGCCACGCAAGCATGTTTTGCAGGCCTTTGGTAACAGCCTCGCCAAGTATGACGACCTCTACAAAGAGCTCTCCAAATGAGGGATTACCTCACTTTGAATGAAGTTCTCGAGCTGCACAGGCAGCTTATTGAACGCTACGGCGGCGCTGAGGGTGTGCGTGATCTGGGAGCGGTGGAAGCTGCCTTATTCCGGCCGCAAAGCGGATATTATACTGATGTCATTGAGGAGGCAGCAGCACTCACCGAAAGCTTGCTGATCAATCACCCTTTTGTTGATGGCAACAAACGCGTGGCCTTTGCGGTCTGCTACATCTTTCTGGAAATCAACGGCTGCGTTCTGGATGCCGCCCCTGCCTGGATCTATCAGCGCATGATGATCTGGCTGGAAGGCCGCGAGGAGCGATTCGATATCATGCAGCGCGATTTGCGCTCTTGTGTTAAAATTCCGGACTAAATTTCGCCTGCACAACATTCACAGCCCCCGAGCCTGAATAGCTCGGGGGCTTTTATTATGGGGAAACGAATGCAGTTGAAGTACAAAAACAGGATAACGTTTTTAAGCACAGCAGCAGTCCGTGATCGCATTTATGTTGACTGTGCGTAGGAACTACCGTAAAAGTGCATATACACCAAAACAAAAAAACACGGGAATACCGCAAGACGAGACCATGCTGGAACATGACAACATTCCCATAATGCCGTGCATATGCGGCAGCATGCGCCGGGCCACCCAGAAGCTCAAGGAGTTCTATGACAACATCCTTGCGCCGTCCGGGGTTACGGCCTCGCAGTACTCGCTTCTATTGCACCTTAGCCGGATGGAAGGATGCTGCACTGGCGAACTGGCGCAAGCGGTAAGGCGCGAAAAAAGCACGCTGGTGCGCAACCTCGCCCCGCTCCTGAAAGCCGGGTACATTGAAGACCGCTCCCTGCAAGGAAGCCGCACCCGCCAGCTGCACCTGTCAAAAGAAGGGCACAGCGTGCTGGAGCAAGCCCACCCGCTTTGGCGGCAGGCCCAGAGCGACCTACTGGCGCGCCTGGGTGGAGAAGACTCCAAACTGCGCGAAGTACTGGGCGTTTTTGAGAATCTGTAAGCTCTTTTTGCAGCGCTTAATGCATATACATTTTCCGGCATGACAGCCAGCACCGTACACAGCTTGCAACATGCGGAAATATAACAACAAACTGGAGGCAACATGGATCTTTTAAAACTGATTACCAATGCGCGTACCTGTAGACGTTATGTGGAATCCAAAGAGCTGGAGCCCGGCACCCTGCCCTGGCTGATTGAATGCGCCAGACTCAGCCCCAGCGCTGGCAACCAGCAGCCCCTCCGTTACCTGACCGTCAGCACCCCGGCCAAACGCGCCGCCTTTTTCCCGTCACTGGTCTGGGCCGCCTCCCTGCCGGAATGGCCCGGCCCGGCCGAAGGCGAGCGCCCCACCGGCTACATCGTTGTTCTGGCCCCCAAGGCTGAAGACGGCAAAATCGGTCGCTTTACCTACATGGACGTAGGCATTGCCTGCCAGAGCATCCAGCTGGCCGCATCCACCAAAGGAATCGGCGTCTGCATGTTCGGCAGCTTCAAACCGCAACTGATCCGCGAAGTACTGCCCGTGCCGGAAGACTACGAGATCATGCTCTGCCTCGCACTCGGCCACGAGCTGGAAGAACGCCACGTCGCGCCGGTACCCGCAGACGGCAATGTAAAATACTACCGCGACGACAAGGGCGTCCACT
>JAJDJF010000088.1 GCA_030267065.1 Desulfovibrio sp. OttesenSCG-928-C06
TTGCCGGGATCAGCCCGGTGGCAGCGGCGGCGACGATATTGCCGGAAACGCCCGGCCCGTCTCCGGCTACGAACAATCCTTCTACAGAGGTTTGCAGGTCGGAGTCGGTTTCCACCTGTGTGGAGAAGAACTTGATTTCCGGCGCGTAGAGCAGTGTCTCTTCGTTAGCTACGCCGGGTGCTACCTTGTTGAGCTGCTCCAGCCCGTCCACAAGGTTGTTAACGATGCGCTCGGGCAGGGCGATGCTGATATCACCGGGCGTCACGTCCGGCATGGTCGGTTCGATGTAGCCTTTGCCGATGCGGTTCCAGGTGGAGCGGCGTCCGCGCTTGAGGTCGCCAAAGCGTTGCAGGATTGGCTTGCCGCCGCCGATGATGGTTGCCAGTTTGCCGATAGCCACGCCGTAGCCCTGATTGTCGGAAACCGGGTCGCTCAGTACCACTTTGGACAGGAAGGCGAAGTTGGTGTTCTCGGATTTGACGTGGCGCAGGGCGTGTCCGTTAACGCAGACGAAATCCTGATAATTTTCGAGGCTGACAAAGCCTTCCGGGTTGGTGCAGAAGGTGCGGGTCTGGTCGTCGTAGTGGTTGGTCTGCACGAAGAAGGTCGGGTCGTAGATGACGTTGGTCAGGTCGGCCATGATGTCTTTGTGTACTTCTACGCGCACGCCCACTTCGATACCGCGCTGGCTGACGTTCAGCCCGAGCTTGCGGGACATTTCGCCCACCCAGTCGGCCCCCACGCGTCCGGGCGCGATAATCACCGCTTTGGCGGAAAGCTCGCCTTTTTCGGTGATCACGCCGGAAATGCTGGTTTTGCCGTTTTTCTCCGTGGTCACGAGATCCTGCACCATCTCACCAGTGCGGATAACCACGCCGTTTTCTTCA
Organism: Desulfovibrio sp. OttesenSCG-928-C06; assembly: GCA_030267065.1. GTDB lineage: Bacteria > Desulfobacterota > Desulfovibrionia > Desulfovibrionales > Desulfovibrionaceae > WRHT01. Next base: position 888 of record JAJDJF010000088.1, read on the forward strand.
AGGAACACGCACATGTCATGGATGTACTGTTGCAGACAGTCGCTGCCAAGGTGCTTCTGCTTGATAAGCAGCAGGTCGATACCGTGAATTTTTGAGAGCTTGCGCAGATCTTTGGCAGCTTCCATGTTCGAGGGGTAGACCTCGCCATCCATGCCGAAACGGTTGAAGATGGCCTCGGTTTCGTCAATCAGCTTGACGGCCTCGGACTTGGGCAGAAACTGGGTCAGGTCGGTCTTGCCCAGCTTGTGTATATAGTTGAGCTTGCCGTCCGAGAACAGCCCGGCCCCGCCCATGCCGCTAAGAATATGGCAGGATGGTTTGCAGTTGATGCATTTGCCCTTGTTGGCCACGGGGCATTTACGATCAAGGGCGCGCCGCCCGCGTTCGATGACGCAGACGCGCAGCGAGGTGTTGGTGCACAGCCAGTAGGCGGAAAACAGCCCGGCCGGACCGCCGCCAACAACTATAACGTCAAAATTCTTGTTTTCAGACATGGTTACAGACTCGCGCCCAGCAGCCTGAAAGGGCACCGGGCATCAAAATGTTTTTTAAGAGCAGTCCGGGATTGCCAGCCTATCTGCGAAAGGCCGGATTTTCGGTTTATCTGCAAAAATACAATGAAAATTCCGCGCAAAATATTCTGCAATTTCAAAATAGCCACAAAAAGCTAATTCTTTTTTGCACAAGTAGCATTGAAGCGGAAAAAAGGCAAAAAAAAGCCCGGCTCCAAAACCGGGATATCAACTGTGCCCCGTCTTTACCTGGCCGGATACTAGATAACTGGTATCCGGCCAGGAAGCAGGGGCGGCAAATTCCCCTGCTGGGGTACTAAGGGAGAATGTAATGTAGCTCACAGCCTACAAGTTCCTTTTTGCACAAGCCAAAACCTTTGGCAAGAACTTTTTTATATAAATGTGAAAAAAAGTACGCAGGCTTTGTTCCCGGCAAACCGTGATGGATGCTTATGAATCGCGATTTTTGTTCTGCGGGAAGGGGAAGACGGAGCTGGCAACGTGCCGCCATCGCGGAGGCCAAGTGGCTAATTGAGCGTTACACACATGCTCGCGCTAACCTCCAGCAGGTAACTGCCCCCCTATTGCGGGGTGCAGGGGGATCATCCCCCTGCCGGGTCCAGGGCAGAGCCTTGGCGGGAGGATTCTTAAGGAGGGCAGCGCCCTCCTTAAGCCGCCGGAGGCATTGACACTCCAGACAATCCTAAAACTCCAGCTCCAGCCCGATGGGGCAGTGATCCGAGCCCATTACATCCGGCTCGATCCATGCGTCCTTGACGTTGTCGCGCAGTTCCGATGATACGAAGAAGTAGTCGATACGCCAGCCCACGTTCCGCTGTCTGGCCCGCATACGGTAGGACCACCACGAGTACTGGTCCGGCAAATCGCCATGCACCAGCCGGAAGGTGTCCAGATAGCCGTGCGCGGTGAACTTGTCCAGCCAGGCGCGTTCTATGGGCAAAAATCCTGATACGGTCTCGTTCTCTTTGGGGCGGGCCAGGTCAATGGGGTTGTGCGCGGTGTTGAAGTCTCCGCACACCACTATCGGCTTTTGCTTGCGCAGTTCCTCGGCGTAATCCAGAAAAGCGTCGTAATAGCCGAGCTTGTAGCTGATGCGTTCCTCGCCCTTCTGTCCGTTGGGAAAGTAGACGTTCATGAAGTGGAAGTGTTCGTATTCAAGGTGAATGAGCCGCCCTTCCCCCTGCCAGCGTTCCACCGGCAGTTCGAACCGCGAGGCCAGCACCGCGGGCTTTGAGAACACGGCAACGCCAGAGTACCCCTTGCGGATGCCGGAAAGCCAGAAGGCGCTGTACCCTTCCGGCTCGCGCAGGTGTTCCGGCACCTGCTCCAGCTGGGCCTTGGTTTCCTGCAGGGCCACCACATCGCCAGAGCGTTCCTCGAACCAGCGCCAGTCTTCCTTGGCGCTGACGGCCCTGAATCCGTTAACATTCCATGAGTAAAGTTTCATGCGGCACTCTTTTGGGGCAGATGGTTTTTTGCACATATCCAGTGCATATGCCGCAGGCGGCCTTTTGGCAAGCCGGGCAGAATTTGACAATAATAACAGCAAAGTAACCAGACAAACACGCTACGCCATTGCGTCTGGCGCATGGGCAAAAAACTTTTAAAACTGACTCTCTCTAATTATTAAAAACTGATAATCCATAGTATTTACGCCCTAATACAGGTGCAAATCTTTAAAAAAAAGGATACTCTTTATCCGACATAGGAGCGCACCTGACATGCATGATGCGGAAAACACACGTACAGTAAAAAATGCGGGACGGTTCGGCAGTGGTATAATCATATCACGTTTGCTGGGCCTGTTGCGGGACATGCTGCTGGCTATTGTTCTGGGCGGTGGATGGGCGGCGGATATCTTTCTGGCCGCGTTCCGTATCCCGAACTTTGCCCGCAGGCTGGTTCACGAAGGCTCAATGGCAATGGCCTTCATGCCCTTTTTCAACCGCCTGAAAAACGATCAGGGCACTGACGAGGCCTTTGCCTTTGGCCGCGCCGCCATTCTTCAATTCCTGATCGGCGCGTCTATTGTAACGCTGCTCTGCATCTGGGGCTCGCACACTATCTCCATGCTTCTGGTGCCCGGCTTTGCCGGCCATCCGCTGCTCATGGATCTGACCGGCGAGTTGATGGAGATCACTTTCTTCTACCTGCCGCTAATCTGCGTGGCTGCCATAATGGGCAGCATGCTGCTCTCGCTCGGGCATTACTTTACCCCGTCGCTGGCCATGTCGCTGCTCAATGTCTCCATGATTGGGGCCGGGGGCTATGCCCTCATTACCGGGCAGGACGGTCTGGAGGCCGCGCGAATTTTCAGCTACAGCGTTGTGATTGGCGGCGCCATGCAAGCCGCGGTGATGTACCCGCAACTGCACCGCGCCGGGTTCCGCCTGCTGGGCAGAATGGCCCCGCACGACGCAGACACCAAATCATTCAGGCGCAAGGCCCCGCAAACGGTTTTTGGCTCTGCCTCCTACCAGCTTGGGGCGGTAATCGCCATGTTCATGGCTTCCTTCCTTGGCGAGGGCAACGTGACCGCCCTTTATCTGGCCGAGCGCATCCTTGAGTTCCCACTGGCTCTGGTCGGCATCGCGCTGGGAACAGCCAGCATCGGCAACTTCTCACATCTGGTTATCACCGGGCAGCGCAGCGAACTGAGGCGGCAAATGCGCCAGATTATCTCCATCGGGCTGTGCTTCAGCCTGCCTGCGGCCTTTGGGCTGCTGGCACTGGCCTGGCCGATTATGGAAAGCTTTTTCTTCCACGGCAACTTTGGGTCAAACACCCTTGAGCTTACCGTGCGTGCGCTGGTCTTCTACACCCCGCTCATTCCGGCGGTTGTGATCGGACGCCCCATGCTGGCAGCGCTAAACGCCAGCGGACGCGCCACCACCACCATGGCCGTATCGCTGTTCTCGCTGGCCGTGCTCATTTTTGGCACCATCTTCCTGCTGAACTTCTTTACCCTTGAAGCCATCACCATCAGCTCCAGTCTGGCGGCCTGGGTCAATACCGGACTGCTCGCAGTGCTGATGCAGCGCTGCAAGGTATGCTGCGAGCCGGGCGAAAAGCCGGGAGGAATCTTCCCCTGGAAGAGCTTTGCCGGATACCTGTGCCTGAGCCTTGCCATGTTTGCGGCGCTTATGCTGCTGCAGATGGGCCTTGACCAGATAGGACTCGGCAGACCGGCCAGCGTCGCAATCGGCGTGCCGTGCGGGGCCGCCCTGTACCTGGGCATGTGTAACCGCGTCAAAAGCCCGGACCTCAAGATCGTGCTGGACGCTTTCAGG
>JAJDJF010000089.1 GCA_030267065.1 Desulfovibrio sp. OttesenSCG-928-C06
CCACGATGCTCGGCCCGATGGCAAGGCCGTCCAGCCCGTCCGTGAGGTTCACGCCGTTGGAGCAGCTGACCATAATCAGCACGGCAAAGGGAATATAGAACCAGCCGAGGTCAAGCTTGGGGCCGTCCACAAAAGGCAGCACGCTGGGGTCCTTGATGAACGGCAGGGCCAGTTCGGTTGAGTATGCCGGAAGCTGGATAAGCAGCAGCATGGCAAGCGAGCCAATCACAATCTGCCCGAACAGCTTCTGCTTGCCGCTGATGCCCTTGTTGTTTTTGCGGCGGATTTTCGTCCAGTCATCGGCAAGGCCAACCAGCCCGAAGCCCACGAATACAAAAATTCCAAGCCAGACGTAGGGGTTGCTCAGGTCAGCCCAGAGCAGCACGCTCAGCAGCAGGCTTACGGCAATGAGCAGCCCGCCCATGGTGGGGGTTCCGGCCTTCTGCTTATGCCCGGTTACGTCTTCGTGAATGAACTGTCCGAACTTGAGCTTTTGCAGCCAGCGGATGAAGTGCGGCCCAATGAGAATGGAGAGCAGCAGGGCCGTGAGCAAAGCCCAGACCGAACGGAAGGTGATGTACCTGAAAACGTTCAGAATGGTATATTCAGAGCTAAGCGGCACCAGCAGATTATAGAGCATTGTATATCCTTGAAAGCTTTAACGTTGTTCGTCTGTGTATTCTTGCCTGAAAGCGCTCACAAAGCGCTCAAGACGGTTACCGCGCGACCCCTTGAAGAGCAGCACGCCCGCCATGCTTTTGGCATAGCCGTTTTTGACGGCAGCCAGAAATTCCTCATCAGAGCTGACCGGCACAAATTCGCCGCCGAACCCTTCCTGCTCCAGCCCGCCGCGCACCTGTGCGGACATTCCACCTTTCCAGATTACCTGTGCTGCCCCACTCTGGGCCATCTGGCGACCAAGCTGGAAGTGCGATTCCGCGGCGGCTTCGCCAAGTTCAAGCATTTCGCCCATCACGAGGAACAGGCCAAGCTTTTTCTCTTTTGCCATTTCTGCGGCGCTTTCCAGCATGCGCCCGGCAGAGAGCGGGTTGGCGTTGTAACAGTCGTCAATCAGCACGGTATCCCTGAAGCTTTGGCAGCTAAAGCGCTGGCGCGGCAAAGCCGCATCCGGCAGGCCCTTCTGGATTTCTTCCGGCGTCAGGCCAAGCAGCAGGGCTGTTCCGGCAATAGCCGCCACGTTTTCCGCACCAAAAGCGCCGCGGAAAGGTGCGGCAACTTCAAAGCTGAGCGATTCCCTGCCGCCTTCCAGAACATGCACGCGGTAGGAGCCACTGGCTCTGGGAACCGTGGAATCCTGCGCAGCCGGGCCGAGATATTCCACAAAAAAATCCGCATCCGACCGGCGGGTCGAGAAGTAGGCCGGGGTGATGTTGTGAGCCTTGCTTTCGCGCACCAGGTCCGGGTAATCGGCGTTTACCAGCGCTTTGCCGTCCGGCGTAACGTAACTGAGCAGGCGGGCTTTGTAGTACGAAACGCCCTTGTCGCCAAGCCCGCTGAGGTGGCCCTGCCCGACGTTGAGAATCAGCGCCAGATCAGGGCGCAGCAGGCTGCCAAGCTCGTCCATATCGCGCGCTTCGCTGATGCCTGCTTCCATCACCCAGAAATCCGCGTGTTCGGAAGCGTTGAGCATGCTGATGGGCAGCCCGAGCTGGTTATTCATGTTCAAAAAATTCTTGCAGGTCTGACCGCGCACCGCCAGCACTGCGCTCAAAACTTCTTTTACCGAGGTTTTTCCGGCAGTTCCGGTAACGCCAACCACCTTTACGCCATTACCGGCTGCGCGGTCGCGCCACCATCCGGCCAGACTGGTGACGGCTTCCTGACTGTTTTCCACACGGATAACGGCCAGCGGAGGCGTTTCGCCGTTAAAGGGGTCGCGTTCGGCAATAATGGCTAAAGCGCCGTTTGCAGCGGCCTGAGCCGCGTAATCGTGCCCGTCGCTATTTTCGCCTTTGATACAGACAAAAACATCGCCCGGTCCGGCCTGACGGCTATCCAGACAGAACGAGGCAACTTCCCGCCCGTACAAGTCCTCGGGCAGGTGATTTGCGGGATTCGAACCCAGATAAAGGGACATTTCTCTCAAAGTCAGCATGTTTTGCCTGCGCCTTGTTCGCTTTGGTGTTTGCTGCGGTTTCGAAAAGCCAGCATTTATAATTTCCCTTATGCGGGGTGCAGGGGGATCATCCCCCTGCCGGGGATTCTTAAGGGGCAGTGCCCCTTAAGCCGCCGGAGGCATTCATAAATAAACGCCACCAGCACTAAAGTTTGCTGAAAATCTCGCGCAGCACTTCCTGATCGCTGTAGTGCGTCTTCTCTTTGCCGATAATCTGGTAATCTTCGTGCCCTTTACCAGCCACCAGCAGGGCGTCACCCGGCTGCATCAGGCTCACGGCCAGTTCGGTGGCTTTTTTGCGGTCGGCTTCCTGATAAAATTCTGCGCAGCCTTTTACGCCGGGCAGCACATCATTCATGATGGCCTGCGGGTCTTCTGTACGCGGGTTATCGGAGGTGAGCACTGCCACGTCCGAATACTTGCAGGCCGCTTCGCCCATAATGGGGCGCTTGCTGCGGTCGCGGTCGCCGCCGCAGCCGAACACGGTGATAACGCGCTCAAAGCCGGTATCGCGCAGGGCAATGATGGCCTTTTCCAGCGAATCCGGCGTGTGCGAGTAATCCACAAAGGCATCCAGACGCGGGGCTGCGGGGTTCACATCGGTGCTTGCCACGCGTTCCAGACGCCCCGGCACGCCGTTCATGGTTTCCAGAAGCTTAAGGTCTTCCACGCCCATGCCAAGCGAGAGAGCCAGAGCCTGCACGCCGAGCAGATTGTAGGCGTTAAACTCGCCCACCAACGGCGAGGAAATTTCCCACTCGCGCCCTGCCAGACGCTGCTTAAGGCGCAGTCCGGCGGGGCCGATATCCATAATCTTGCCTTCCAGAAGTCTGCCGGGGGCGAACTGCGCGGGGTTGAGCTTTTCTGCCAGACCAAAGGCCACCGCGCCGCCGGGGAGATTTGCGCATTCCTCAAACAGCTTCATGCCGTGCCAGTCATTGACGTTGATGGCGCGCGCCTTGCCGCTTTTTTCCGCGCCGCCTGCGTCAGGCTCGCGGAAGAAGCGGGCCTTGGCCTGAAAGTAGCTCTCCATGTCCTTGTGATAGTCAAGATGATCCTGACTGAGGTTGGTGAAGAGCGCTCCATCAAAATTCAGCCCGGCAATGCGGTTTTGCTCCAGCGCGTGCGATGAAACCTCCATGAACACGGTGTCCACGTTGTAGTCCTTCATGCTGCTGAGCAGTTCGTGCAGCTCGATGCAGCCGGGCGTGGTCAAGGGGGCCGGAATGCTGTAGCCGGGCCAGCTGTAGGCGATTGTTCCAATCACGCCAACCCTGTGGCCAGCGCCGCGGAACAGGGCTTCCAGCAGGTAGGTGCTGGTGGTTTTGCCGTTGGTTCCGGTGATGCCGGCCAGCAGCGGGCGGTAATTTTCCGTCTCGTAATAGGCGGCGGCAAGCTGGCCCAGAGCAACGCGCACATCAGGCACTGCGCAGATGAAAAGCTCTTCTCCGGCTGCGCTTGCTGGACCATTGCCATGCACGGTCAGCGCGGCGCGCATCAGTTCGGCAGCCCCGGCAGCCATGTTATCCTGACAGACCACTACTGCCGCGCCAGCTTTAAGAGCGTCCGGCAAAAAATCAAGTCCGCCGCTGGTTGCGCCGGGCAGGGGCGGGAGTATGACGAACACATCACCCTTGCCGACCTTGCCGGAGTGCGAGGCAACCTTGCGGGCGGGCATGTTGGAAGTGGCCTTGCTTATGCCGCCACGCACCAGTTCCAGTGCCGATTCCAGATTCATTTCAAGAATGCTCATGAAACGCTCTCCTCCAGCCAGAGTATATATTCCACGCCGGTATCCAGAACCTGACCGGGGGCAAGATCGCCGGGCCAGACGCTGCCCGGAGCGGGACTTTGCCTGACCACAGTGCCGCCGCTACCCTTGAGAACCGGCATAATGCCCTTGTGGGCGAAAATTTCCACAGCCCGGCGCACGCTCATGCCGCGCATGTCAGGCACCAGTCTGTCCGGATCCGGCTTTTGCCCGCCAGCCGCTCCATCAGGCCCATCAACGCTCACGCGCAGGGTGTTCAGGCCCGGTTCGGCCAGACGCGCGTAAAAATCGTCATCCATGTCAATTTCCGGCAAGGGGCCAAGACGGGCGGCGGTTTTGGCCTCGGCATCACGCCGTGCCACTTCCTGCGCGTATTCAGCCAAATCCAGCGCCATGGCGTCGAACACGTCGCCGGAAACATCGCTGGGCTTGCCGCCGTCCGCGAACATGCTGGCGGTTTCTTCCGGGGTCAGGCTGTTGTAGGCCAGAGTGTGCGTAAGAATCTCGCGGAAAGCGGGGGCGGCGACTGCGGAGCCGTAAACGCTTCTGGTAGGTTCATCCACTATGACCAGCACCAGATAGCGCGGCTTTTCCGCCGGAACCATGCCCACGAAGGAGGCGGTGCGCTTGGCTCCGTAAATTCCCTTGTCG
>JAJDJF010000009.1 GCA_030267065.1 Desulfovibrio sp. OttesenSCG-928-C06
CTGAAGTTAATTGACTTCAATGCCCTAAATTTGTGCCGCTTTATAGCGGCTAGCTGCGTATCCCCGTCTTGTGGCCCTCCCCAGGGCCAGCAAGACCTGCTAGCTATGTGCCTGTCACGCTTTGCGTGATGGGGTTCCCGACTTATTCCCCTGCGGGTTCCTCTGGCATAGACCCCCCGGCCTAAATTTCTGTTCGGAGCTTTGCTCAACGAACTTGCTATGGTATAAGCAATCAGCGTGCCAAGTTATGTATCTGGGTGAATTTACTAGCTATAGTTATAAAGGGGTGACGTCCGGGCAGGGTGGTGCACAGTCTTGATTCTAATAATTGTGGATAAATCCGTAAAAATCAGACGTGTTTAACGTGAGGAGGCTGGCAGCCGGAGATTCTTGCGTGGGCGTTGTTTGTGTATAATCAGTTGGTTATGTGGAGATATGTATAATTTAGGCTGGTGGTGCAGACTTTGGCGATGCCAGTATTGCTGGAATCGCTGTCTTGTTTTTTCAGAAAAAGTGCCGGGATGATGAGTGGTAGGGTGGACGCTGATGCAAGCACGCCCAGCAAGAAAGGCGCTGGCTTGTGTCCGGTGTCAGCGGTCAAACCCGATGCGGCGGTTGGCTTGGTCCAGCTTGTTTTCCAGCTCCAGCTTGAGTTCGGCCAGCAGGTCGGCATGGCTAAGCTGCCCCTGTTGCGAGAACCTCGCTCTGGCCCGCACAGCGTGGAAGTCGCCGGGAGTCAGGCTTCTCAGTTGCTTCAGCTCGGCAACAATGGCGGTTGGCAACTCGCCGGTAAATTCCGCTGGTGATTTACTGCCCTGTCTGGCTGATGGCTCGACATCAGGCTCTGTTTGTATTGTAGAGTTGTGTCCGAAATTTTCAGACACAATTGGCTGCCCGGTGTTCCGGACGCTGCTTTTTGCCGGATTGCCGTTCTCCTGCACCGCGAGCGGGGCCAACAGTGTTTTGTAAAGAGTCAGAATCTGTTCCGGGCCGGAGTAATCAAAGGCTACCTTGAAGGCGAAGCGCCGCATGGCGGCTTTGTCCATGTCCGCGCGGCGGTTGGTTGTGCAGATGCAAAAACCGCGAAAATCTTCCAGTGCGGTAAGAAATTCGTTTACCATGCTGCTTTCCCAGCTGCGTACCGCCCCGGCGCGGGAGAATATGAAGCTGTCGGCCTCGTCTATCAGCAGTACTGCGCCTTCCCGTTCGGCTTCGCGAAAGGCGGCGGCGATGTTCTGCTCGCTTTCGCCAACATATGGGCTGAGTAGTTGGCTGGCTTTTTTAGATATGTACTCACGGTTCAATTCGTCCGCAATATAGCGAGCAAGGGCACTTTTACCGGTGCCTGGAGGCCCGTGGAAAAGCAGCGATCCGCCGCCCTCAATCTCCTGCCCGCTACGCAGAATGTTGTCTGCTTTTTTCAGACGATTGAGCAGGGTCCCCAGAGTCTCGAAGGCGCTTTTCTTTCCGGTACTGGCCAGTGATATTCCCTCAAGGGTGAAGTGGCGGTCGGTTCCGATGCGGCGTGGCTTCCTGAACCCATCGCGGCGCAGGGTATCGTGCGCGCGGATGATGCGGCCCACTGCTTCCGCAAAGGCTTTAGTGGATCTTTTACCGGAGATTAGCAGTGCCTGGCTCACGGCTTCCGTAATGACAGCCACAGGCGGCGAGTAATTTTTGATTACCTCCTGCATGTCCGGGTTGGTCAGACATTTTTCCATGCCCTGCCCGCGCAGGATTTGGTCCCAGATGTCGCGCCGCTCGGCAAGGGCCAGCTCCTCGAATTGCAGGCTGTAGCTGAAGCGGCGGCGCACTGCCTGCTCGATATGGCTGACGTGGTTGGTGGCCCAGATGATCCGGCAGCCGGGCTGTTCCATCAACTCGTTAATCCAGGCTTTGTCGTGCGAACGCCTGCCGCTGTGGATGCTACTGTCAAGTAGTCTTTCTGCCTCGTCCACCAGCACAAAGGCCCCGGCGTGGCGCGAGGCAAGGTTGATGCAGGCGTTTAGCGAAGCGCGGCGCCCGCTGTCTTCCTCGTCATGCTGGCTGGGTACAGACCATGCCTTAAGGCCCAGTTGCGCGGCAAGGCTGCGGGCAAAGGTGGTTTTGCCGGTTCCGGGCGGGCCATAAAGCAGCACATGCACCGGTTTTTCCGCTGCCTTGCCCTTGCGCGGCTTCATCAGTTCCAGCACATGGGCGACTTCGTCCGCCGGGAGCGGAAAGGCAGACATGGGTAGGCTATCCCCAGTAAGCGGGCGGCAAAAAAGTTTTGCGGCGCGGGCGGTACTGGTCTCGTCCCAAAGGTCGAAAATCTTGTCTTCCAGACGCAGGGAGTAGCTGTCCGCGTCTATTATTCCCAGACGCTTGAGCATGCCGATGCCCGTGCGGCAGCGTCCCGGTGACATGCCCAGCATATGGGCCAGCGTGCGCCGCCCGTTGAAGCGGTCTACCCCGATGCCGTCCGAAAAGTAGCTTTCCACCGGCCCAAAGGCGTTGAGCATGAAGATGAAGACGCAGAGCTTGACCGCATCTTCATCCAGCCCGAACAGGGTGGTGAGGTGCCTTTCGCCGTTTTTGAACAACGCCGGCTGACGCGGCGCGAATGAGGCTTTGGTACAGGCGTCTGCGGCAATGCGTCTGAAAGGCGCGTCAAACAACTCGCCGTATTCCTCGAGCATGGCGCTGAACCGGCGGTGCAGCGATTCTTCCGGGTGGATGAGGATGTCGCGTAACTCTCCGGCGGCTTTGGTGCCCTCTGGCCCGCTTGCAAGGAGCGGGTCGCGCAGCAGTTGCTGTAAAAGCGGTTTAAGCCCGCGCACGCTCCACGAAAGGCAGGCCATGAACTCGCGGCTCATTTCCAGATTGCGGTCCAGAAGACGCAGCAACCAGCCTGCGCTCAGGGCGCGTGCGTAGCGGCTTTCTTCCGTAACCGGCTGGATGGCCTTGCTGCTTTTCATTACTATTCTTCCGGAGCGCCGGATGTTCCGGCAGCGTCTTCACGATTTGCGCCAGCCGACCATTTGAGGCGGTATGAGGTGCTGCGCCCGCCGCCCCCGGTCTTGCGCATCAGGCCAAGATCAATCATGCCTATGATGTCGCGCAGTGCGGTGTCCTGTGAGGTTTCGGCCATGCGTGCATAGGAGCCGGTGCTGACCTCGCGCGGGTAGCCGCCAAGCATGGTTTCAAAAACCAGCGCCTGCCGCCTGTTCAGGCCGGAGGCCGCGGCGCGTTTGCGCCAGAAGTCTTTTTTAAGGATTGGAGCAAGGTGCGTTTCTGCCTGCATGATGGCCCGTTCAAGGCAGTGCAGGAACCAGTCCAGCCATGCGGTGACGTCAAGATTGCCGCGCTGGGCTGCACTAATGGCGCTGAAGTAGTCGGCACGTTCGCGCAGCAGTCGCTCATTCAGGCTGTAAAAACGTTTGCCGGATTCCGGCGCTTTGTGTGGCGCAGCTCCAGATACGCCAAGAACCGGCGCGGCGCGGTGCAACATCAGGTCGGTAATGGACCGGGCCAGCCGCCCGGAACCATCCTTGTAAGGATGCAGGGTGATGAACCACAGCTGGGCCAGACCAGCCCGAATCAGGCCATCGTTCCATAAGGATGCTCCGGAACCGGGAGGCGTGGGCTCACCGGCGTTTTGCGTAGCTGTTTCCGGTTCTGGTATTTTGTGGAAATTGACCCAGGCCAGGAATTTGCTCATTTCCGCACTCAGACGGGCGGCGTCCGGCGCTTCAAACTGCACCTTTTCCCAGCCGAGCGGGCCGTAGACCAGTTGCTTGGGGCCGTCTTCCGCTGCCCGCCAGCCGGAAGCGCGGGGCGTGGTGCCGCTGCCCGCGTTTGCGACGGTTCCGGTAATTTGCGCGTGCCAGTCGTCAAGCCGCGAGGCTGTCAGAAGTTTCGCCGGATCGTTAGCCAGTTCGCGCGCAACCGCGTATTCACCGCAGTTTTTCAGAGCGCGGGTAGCAGCGGAATCTGGTTTGAGATTTTGCGTGGTTCCGCTCTTGACGCTATCCTTTTCTATTGCGCGCGTGGATTGCGTATCCAGCAGCAGCACAAACTGTTCAGCCTCTTTTTCAGAGGCAGCGGCAAGGCTTTCCATTCTGCCCACAAGCAGGCCCTGACGAAAACGTACAGCCGAAAGGATGCCGGACAGCGCCTCGGCGTCCCATCTGAAAAGCGGCCAGTGGTCAAGTTGGTGTATGTAGCGCATCGGCACTCCTGCTTATGATCTGTCAACCCGGCGGCTCCGGTATTTGCTAAAAGCCGGTATCCCGCCCGGCAGGATAAAACATGGCCAGAACAGCTGGCCGGGGGCGATGTTCATAGTCCGGCAAAGCTTGCCCTGCACGGGTTCCTGAAAAAAATACCGGGTTTCAGGTTAACGTTTCTGTAGAATAATGCAATGCTCGGGGGTAGGCAATTGCCGGGGCTGTTGCAGAATGCGTCATTTGCCCCTGAAGTCGGGATGAGCAATTTTTACTCCCGGTGCCACATGTTTCCTGTATCCCGGATTTCTTGACCGGAAGGGTCGCAAGGTATATTCGATCTCTTCCACAGGCCTTAAGTCAGCTCCCGGCGCAGTCCGGTCCTTTATACCGGCGCTGTCTTGCCTTGAGCCTCTGCCAAAGAATCTGGAGTACATTTTATCATGAATATGTCCGTGGAGCAGGCCGGAAAATTTTCCCCCAGCCTGTTCTTTGAAGGAACGCGTAATGCGGTTCCTATTATTTTGGGTTACCTGCCGCTTGGCTTCGCCTATGGTGTGCTGGCCGGAGAAGCCGGGCTGAGCGTGCTGGAAACCGCTCTGATGAGCCTGCTGGTTTTTGCCGGTTCTTCGCAGTTTATTGCGGTCAATATGATTCTGGCCGGAGCGCCAGCCCTCTCGATTGTGATTACAACGTTTGTGGTGAATGCCCGCCACATGCTGATGTCCGCCGCCATGGTGCCGTTTGTGCGCAACTGGAGCCGGGCCAGACAGATTCTGTTCGGCTTTGGCCTGGCAGACGAGCCTTTTGTCATGAACATCTCCAATTTCGCCAAAAAAGAGGTCCGTTACGAGGAAGCGCTGGGCGTTAACGTTGCGTCCTACCTCGGCTGGTCTGTTCCGGGTATTGCCGGGGCTATCACCGGGCAACTGATGGGCGACTTAAGCCCGCTTGGGCTTGATTTTGCCTTGGCTGGGCTGTTCATTGCCCTGCTGGTACCTTTTTTCAAGGAACGGCGTGAACTGGTTACCGCGCTTATCGCAGGGACTTTGTCTGTAGTGCTTTATCTGGCCGGGGTTGGACGCTGGAATATCATTCTGGCAACGCTGGCCGCCGCTACTATCGGGCTGCTTTTGCCTATTCAGACAAAAAAGGCGCAGCAGGAGGGGGCAGATGCTTCCACCGGGGAGGCCACTTCCGCCGTTTCCACAACTTCCCCTGCTTCAACGGATGAGCAGAACGGAGGCCAGTCATGAGCGTTTCGCCCGAAACCTTGTTGCTTATTCTCGGCATGTGTCTGGTAACGTTTATTCCGCGCTTTTTACCGATGCTTCTGCTTTCGTCGCGTTCGCTCAACCCGCAGCTGGAGCGCTGGCTCAAGCTTGTTCCCCCGGCGGTGCTTGCCGCATTGCTGGCCCCGGAACTGCTTACATCCAAAGGCGGCGCAGAAGGGGCGCGACTGTTCATCAGTCCGGATAACATGATGCTGCTGGCTTCTATTCCATGTTTTATTACTGCCTGGATTACCAAAAGTTTTTTTGGCACCATCGTGGTAGGCATGGCGGCGCTGGCACTGCTCAGGTTTTTTCTGGGCTAGGGGCTGTCTCCGGTCTGCTTTTGGAATAGTTTTAAAATTTTCCGAACGTACTGAATCGCTTGTGATTTATTTTGAAACGCCCTCTAAAGCGGTTGACAGAGCGGCTTGGCAGGTTAGATAGTGTTCCACGCGGATTTTCCACCTTTAATAACGAAAATAATATGAGGATGACGATGTCCTTTAAACATCAGATATCAAAGCTTATATTTGTTGCAGTAGTGTTTCCGGCTCTTTGCCTGTCCATGTTCGCCCTTGCGCCCGGTATGGTTACAGCCGCTGGCGCAGCCGGTGCTGCCAGCGCAGGCGGTAACGAAGAAATAAAGAATGCCCTGCGCGACCTTTTGCGCGAAGATCCCAATCTGGTGCTTGATGTGCTGCGCGAAAACAGCGAGCTGGTTCTTGATATCGCCCAGCAGGGTTCTGAACTGCGCCGTCATCGAATTCTTGTTGGCCAATGGCGCGCGGATCTGGAAGTTCCCAAAAACGTCAATCTTGAAGGTCGCCCGGTAAAGGGGCCGGACAAAGCCCCGGTTACCATTGTGGCCTATACGGATTTTACCTGTCTGCACTGCCGTAACGGGGAGATTACTCTGGAGCGGATTCTCAAGGCCTATCCCGGTCAGGTGCGCGTGGTGTACAAGAGCCTGCCCATGTCATCGCACCCCGGCGCGGTGGAGGCGGCGGAATTCATGCTGGCTGCCTACATGCAGAGCAAGGAAAAAAGCTGGAAGCTTTTTGACGACTTTTTTGAGAACCGCGATTTGATTGTCGGCAAGAGTGGCGATACTTATCTGCGTTCCGCTGCGTCCGCGCGTGGTCTGAATATGCAGAAGCTCTTGAGCGACGCCAAGAGCGCCAGGATTAAGAAGATGTTGCAGGAAGATGAGAAAGAGGCGCAGGCCCTTAAAATACAGGGAACCCCGTTCTTTTTGGTGAATAACATAGAAATTCGCGGCGCCTTGCAGGAAAACCTTTTCCGCGAAGCTGTCAACATGGCCCTTGCCTACGAAAACGCGAAAAAATAGCCCTTGCGCCGCGCTTTTACAGCGGTCGGGAGATAGTTTTTATCATGCAAATAATATCATTGTCCGGGCTTGCCGGTTCTAGAATACCGGCTGGCCGGAAGCTTGGCCCATACGGAATCCTGTCTGTTTTTTCTGGTGTGGCCATTGCCGCGCTGCTGTCTTTTTCCGGTCTGGTCATTGAGCCGGAAAACGCTGTGGCGGCAGCCCCAAATTCTGCTCCGGCAGCTTACCCTGCCTCAAAGCCGATTGTTGATTCCCGTTCGCCTGAAGCTGATTATCAGGTGCCATATTCGCCGCAGACGCGCGTTGAAGTTGCGGATGCGGCGCTCCCGGAAGTAGGTCAGACTGCCGCCATTGCCGGAAAAGACAGAATGGCCGCCAGTGAGCCGGTTCCCGGCGCTGGCCCGGCCAAAGCCGGAGAGAAGGCTCTGGCAACTGTGCCCGCTACGGGTACAGGTGGTGCGACACAGCCGGGTGCCGTCAAACAGGCCGATTCCGCAAAAAGCACGCCGCAGCAACCAGCCGCAAAAATCGCGCTGCAACCTGCTGCTGCCAAGGCTGGCACTTTGTCGCCTGACTGGGCTCCGCTTGTGGCACGCCTCAAAAAAGACGGCGCTTATGGCGAGGATGTGGAAAAGTGGTTCTGCGCACTTGAGAACGGGTTGTCCGACAAGCCTATGGGCTCGAAGATCAGTTCCGTCTTCAACTATCGCTACCGTCCGTTCAAGTATTTGCGCAAGCCGGTGAAAAGCCCGACCATGCTGCCGCAGGTTCATGTGCAGTCCAATATCGTCAAGTGCGCCGATTTTCTGCTGGAACACGCGGATATGTTTGAGGCGGCCGAGAAGCGCTTCAAGGTTGACCGCGGCATTGTTGTGGCGCTTTTGATGGTGGAAACACGGCTGGGCACATACATGGGCGGCGAACACGCCTTCTGGAGCCTGTCCTGCATGGCGCTGTCGGACAAGCCGGAGCATATCCAGTCCTATCTGAACAAGATGTATCTGACCAAAGAACGGCGCGCCTGGGTTGCCGAAACTATGCAAAAGCGTTCGGAATGGGCCTATAAAGAACTTGTTGCCCTGATTGGTTATTGCCGCAAATACGGTCACGATGCACTGGCTATTCAGGGTTCGCCTTACGGGGCCATCGGTTTGTGCCAGTTCATGCCCAGCAATATCGATGCCTATGGCGTTGACGGCAACGGCGATGGCGTTATCGACCTGTTCACGCTGGAAGACGCTATTCCCAGCATTGCCAGCTACATCAGCAAGCACGGCTGGAAGCCGGGTCTGGACAGGGCGGAGCGGCACAAGATTATTCGCCGCTATAACCATAGCGACATGTACGCCAACACGGTTCTGGCCCTGTCAGACAGCGCCAAGGCGTATCTGGTAAAGAATCCGCAAGGCTCAAAAACGCCAAAGCCGGAAGTCAAAAAGGCCGCAGAACCAGCCAAGGCCAAAGCGACAGCAAAGGCTGCGCCGAAATCTGCATCAAAAGCGGCTGCCAAACCGCAATCTAAAACGACAGCAAAGACGGCAGCAAAAGCAGGAACAAAGACACCCGCCAAGGCTTCGTCTACAAGTACTACCAAGCGCTAAACCGCCAATAGAGCCAACTTGCCGTATATCACCCGCTGTGGCCTGCCAATCTGTTTGCTTAGGATTGGCAGGCCGCAGCGGGCTTTTGATTCGGACTTTGTTTCTCTTGCCGCATAAATGGCAAGACAAGCCGTTGCTCTTTTGTTAGCGTTCAGCCGCAATCACTTTTAACTTTCAGGTATTTTTCATGCCCAATATTTTTTCCCAGCCGGGCAAAGCTGCCGGACAAAAACTCCAGCTTGCGGCCCAGGCCATTGACCGGGCTTTTCCGCTCAAACGCAAGCACTATGCCGAGCTGCATTACGCTGTGCGCGACCTTTCCCGCCTGCTGACCACCGAGCGCGGCCAGAAGCAGGCTTACTGGTCGTCCCCCAGATTTTTAAGCGCCTACCTGCGCTATTTTTTACCGTGGAACCTGCTGCGTCTTTCCCGTCTTTTGCCAGCCCTGCCGCTTGATTTACCGGCCGGGGGCAGGGTGCTGGATCTGGGCAGCGGCCCCTTGACCGTACCGCTGGCCCTCTGGCTCTCGCGGCGGGATCTGCGCATGCTCGACCTGCGTATTGTCTGCTCTGATACTGCCCCGCGTCCCATGGAACTTGGGCGCGATATTTACAGGCTGCTGGTTTCTGATAACGGCGAGACTGAATCAGTCCCCGGTGCAAAGTCACGCGAAAAAGCCGCACAAGCTACCGGTCAGGCTGACGGCACAGAAGCGGGGGCTGCAAGTGAAAGCCGGGAATCCGTGGATGCACCGCGCAACGCCGGTGCGTCGAGCGCCCGTGGCGCGCATGACGCGCGCGAAACCGGAGCCCGCGCAAAGCTGCCGTGGCATATCGTTCTGGCGCGCGATCCGCTGGAACTGGCTATCCGCAAGACCAAAGAAAAAGTTCATCTGATTACTGCCGCCAACGTCCTGAACGAACTCCCGACTCCCCGGCAGGAGAGCCTTGAGGAAAAACTCGGCTCCATCTTCGCTTCCATGCATCGCATTCTGGAACCGGGCGGGCAGATTCTGTTAATAGAGCCGGGCACGCGGCTGGGCGGCAAGCTGGTGGCGCTGATGCGCCGTCTGGCTTTGGAGAAGGGATACACCGTGCTGGCCCCCTGCACGCATCAGGAGGCTTGCCCGTTCCTGACCGAGCGTGACGAGGATGCAGATGAAGATGGCGCGGACGATGATTTTATGGGTAGCGCGCCTTCCCGCAAGGGGATGGCGGAGCGTAACGCCAAACAGGCATGGCAACCCCGGCCCAGCGGCTGGTGCCATTTCAGCCACGATGCCGAGGGCGCATGGCCGGAATTGCTGCGGCTTAGCGCTGCGGCTGATTTGCCAAAGGAGCGCCTTAGCCTTTCATTTGTTCTGCTCCGCAAGCCGCTGCCGGGCGAGAACAGCGCTGCTGGCAGAAAAACGGACGCACGGGCCGCCAAATCTGCCCCATTCGCAAGCTCCGGCCAATCCGTAAGGACCGGACAGACTGGCGAGTTCGCCAAATCTGCCCAGCCCGCAAAAAACGGCCGGACTATCGCGGATGGCAGGCAAAGCAGCTTGCCCGCCCCTGGCGAGTACATGGATGCCCGCGTGATTTCGGACATCATCAAGGTGCCGGGTAAAGGCATATGCCGCTACGTTTGCACCAGAGCGGGACTTGGGCTTCTGCGCGATGCCGCCGAACTGGATTCCGGGGCGGAAGTCGGCGTAACGCGCCATAAAAACGGCGGCATCGACCCCAAAACAGGGGCGCTGGATCTGGTTTGATTCCCGCCGTTTTTTTTCACCGTACTGCGAGGCTCCTGTCTTTGCAGGCGGCCTGACCATTCATGAAATAAAAGCGCCGGACTTTTTCAGGTCCGGCGCTTTTGTATTCTGTCATTTGAGGGTTGCCGCATCATTGGTGGTGCGCAGGTAAGCTTTTTATTTTGGCGCTTAGTTTTTACCGCGCACTCAGTGCTATTTTTTCTGCTCGCCAAGTTCTTCAAGCGAGCGCAAAAAGCGGAAAAGCTCGCGGTAAGCTTTGGGCGGCTTGCTGGCGGCGCGTTCGGCCTGAGCGGTAGCTATCAGGTGGCGCAAGCGTTTTTCCTGCAAGGTAGGGAATGCCTGCCTGAGTTCGGCCACAGCGGATTCGCTCTCACGCTCTTCCAGCAATCTGGTGCGTATTTCTTCCAGATGATGGAACTCGTCGTTGGCGCGCTGCTTCTTCAGGCTCATTTCGTCAAGCCGGGCGCAGATGGCCTGGGCCGCATCATCGTCAATCTCACGCATCAGGCGGCCTATGTACTGCAATTGTCTGCGTCGGGCCTCGTGCTTTTTGATGCCGCGCAGGTCAGATACAGCTTTTTCCAGCTCCGGCGGCAAGTCGAACTCGCGCAGGGTAGAAGGAGCAAGCGCCGCCAGATTCTCACCCATCTGCTGCAAAGCCGTGCTTTCGCGCTTTTTCTGGGAGCGGCTCTTGCCGAGGTCGCTCACGCCGTGGATGATTTCTGTATCGCCGTAATCAATCATTATATTTTTCCGCCAGTTGTACAGTCAGTAGAACAGTTTTTGGGGCTAACTTGCTGCGGCCGGGCACAAACATGCCGGGCCGGTTACAGTTCGCCAATCATTTTGCGCGAGTATTCAGCCAGATTGCGCCGGTTTTCCAGAAACTGGCGGTATACTTCCTGCTGGGCCAGATAGCGCGGCATTTCTTTTTTGGTCACCGGATTGTCACGCGGCGAAAGCTCTTTGAGCGGGTTCACGAAGGTGCCGTTCTTCTTCATGCGGAAGTCCAGATGCGGGCCGGTAGCGTAGCCGGTTTGCCCAACAAATCCGATAACCTGCCCCTGACTGACCTTTGAGCCTTTCTGGAGGCCCTTGGCAAAGGCGGAGAGGTGCAGATACATGGTCTCATATTTGTTCAGGTGCTGTATCTTGACGTGGTAACCGGCAGCTTTGGTGTAGCCCTTGAATATGACCGTCCCTTTGCCCACTGCCTTGACCGGGGTACCGGTGGGGGCCGCGTAGTCGATTGCCGGGTGCGAGCGCCAGTCCAGCAGCACCGGGTGCAGACGGCGGTTGCTGAAACCTGAGCTGATGCGAGTGAAGGAGAGCGGGGCCTTGAGGAAGGCGCGGCGCAGGCTGTCGCCTTCCGCGTTGAAGTACTGGCTGTTGCCGTCCGCGTCTGTGAACAGGAAGGCCTCGTAGCTGGTGCCCTGGTTTACGAAGTTGGCGGCAAGCAGCTTGCCGTAACCCTTGAATTCTCCGTCGCGGTAACGCTTTTCAGCCAGCAGGGTGAAGCTGTCGCCTTCACGCAGGTCGCGGATAAAGTTAATTTCCCAGGCAAAAACATCGGCCAGATTCACGGCAAGCTGGGCATTCTCGCCAGCGTCAAGCATGGCGTTGAACAGGCTGGAGGCAATATTGCCTTCCACCCGGTGCAAAACAATATCGTACTCGATTTCTTCCTTGCCTGCTTCAAAGCCGGTTTCTGTTTTTGCCACCACCAGACGGGTATCATTATCTATTTCGTACTCGAATTTTACAAACTCGCCGCTATCGGTATGCACTGCGTAGGGCTGGCCCTGACGGATGCGGTTCATGGCATAGACGCCCTTGCAGGAGGTGACCAGCGAGTTGATTTCCCCCGGCGAGAGCCAGGCTTGCAGAATATTGCCGAGGGTATCGCCGCTATCAATAACGCTCTGGTAAACTTTGGGGCCGGTTTCATCGGCTACGGCTTCACCTGCATCAGATGCGGAAGCCAGAGCCGGGTCAGCCTCGGGCGGGAACTGGATGTCCGGGTCGTCTGCGGATTGGGCCGCGCTGTCGGCTGCGCTGCCGCCAGTGGCGGATGCCGTCAGGTTTTTATCACCGCCGGATGTATCATTCAGCAGAAAATAAGAGCCTCCACCAGCTAAAAGCAGTAACACTGCCAGCGCGGGAATTACGCGTTTCCAGTGGATTTTATTCATCAGTCCCTTGTTTTTGCGGTAAATATTCATTGTCTGATCCTGAAAAGCCTTTAAGCGGCAGGTTGTGTCATTTTTGCAAGCTGTTTATCCATAAACTGCACGCAGACCAGAGCGGCCAGCGCAAAGCCCAGACCCATGAAAAAGGGCAGGCGGTAATCAAACATCCAGAGAATGCCCCCGATGGTCGGAACAGCCACAGCTGCCACATGGTTCATGGTTACTCCCACGGCCATGGTTGGGGCGATATCGCGTGGGTCCGCTATTTTCTGGAAGAAAGTGCGGATGGCCACGGTAAGGTTGAAAAAGAGCTGCTCCAAAACGTAAAGCGAAGCCACCAGCAAACGGTTGTCGCTAAATGCGTAAGCCACAAAAACCGCAGCCAGTAGCGCGTATTTTACGGTCAGGAGCTTGCGCTCACCAAAAGCATTGATGGTTTTGCCGATGTAGCGGTTCAAAATCCAGTTGATCAGATGGTTGAGCAGAAACAGGAAGGTCATTTCGCGTAGCGAAAAGCCAAAGCGCTCCACCAGCAACAGCACCGAGAAAACCACAAATATCTGGCGGCGGGCACCAGACAGAAGCGTTAATATGTAGAAGAGCAGATAATCCTTTTTAAGGACCATCTTGCGCTGTGGGGTGTTGTTGCGCGGCGGAATATCCTTTTGCAGTACGCCCCACACACCAGCCAGAAAACAGCCAACTCCCATTACCAGAAACAGCCCGTGATAGGGCACCAGATCGGCCAGCAGGAACATAACCAGTCCAACACCAAAGCTGCCCGCGGATGTGGCAGAGCGCAGCGCGCCGATAATCAGGGGAGATTCGGTGGTGGAGTAATGCTGGAGCGTCAGGGACTGGCTGATGGATTCAGCGTAGTGAAAGCCAAGAGACATAACCAGAGTGCAGATGAGTACGCCGTGATAGTACGACATGTACCCGGCAGCCACTGTTCCTATGCCCACCAGCATTATGCTCAGGGACATCAGGCGCATTTCCTTGACCAGCAGCAGCACCAGCAGTAGCGATACTGAAAGCAGGCCCGGCAGCTCACGCACGGACTGGATAAAGCCGATTTGCTCGCCATTCAGCAACACGACTTCTTTAGCGAAGTTGGTGTAGATGGCGTTCCATCCGTTCAAGGCCACGGCCATAAAAAAAGTCTGCACCAGCAGGTACTTGAATATGGGGCGGTTGCGGATGGAGTTGGTTTGCTGCATGCGGGACTGGCTGGAAAAGCGCCTGGGCCGTTTTTCCGGTTTCGGGATTTTGTCAGGCTTGATGCTGCGTTTCTACACAAAAACCAGCGCCACCGCAAGCCTGCAAATACGGCTGGTTATGGGGACTCCCTTTTGTCGGGCCGCTTTTTACGAAATCCCAACAAACATGATTGTTTTTCAGGCAATAAAAAAGCCCGGTCAGGAAGACCGGGCTTTGGGCGCGTTCATGTTATGCGCGATAGCGGCTATATAGCCATGGCCTGGGTTTCGGCCATTACCGTCGCGGTTTCTTTTGCGCTTTTGCGGGCCTTGCGCTGTTTTACTTCCGGCACGCTGAGGGCTACTTCTTCAAGGTAGATGTCGCGGTTTTCATCAAGCACACGCAGGAACTGGTTGTTCAGGGCGTGTCCGGAGCAGCGGACGGTGAAGCGGCCCTGCAGGGGCATGTCAATCATGGCCATGTCGCCGATGAAGTCCAGAATTTTGTGGCGCACGAATTCGTCAGCGTAGCGCAGGCCTTCCTTGTTAACCACGCCGTGCTGGTCCAGCACCACGGAGTTGTCGAGGGAGCCGCCAAGGGCCAGCCCGCGGGAGTAGAGGGCTTCTACTTCGTGCAGGAACCCGAAGGTGCGGGCCTTTGCCACTTCCGCAAAGGTTTCCGGGGTGATTTCAAGGGCCATGCGCTGCACGCCGATAAGCGGGTGCGCAAAGTCGATGGTGTAATCAACAAAGAAGCCGTTATGCGGCTCGGAGCTGATGGATTTGTCGCCCGAGCTGTGCGAAACGGGTCTGGCAATGCGCAGCACGCTGCGTACGGCGCTCTGCTTTTTGATGCCGGCGTTCTTGAGCAGCATCACAAAGGGGGCCGCGCTGCCGTCCATGATCGGCAGTTCGCCGCCGTGTACGTCGATGCGCAGGTTATCTATGCCAAGGCCGCGAATGGCAGCCAGAAGATGTTCCACGGTGGAGATTGAAGCCTCGGCGCTGCCGATGGTGGTGGCAAGGCCGGTGGCGATTACCTGTGCGGGAGTAGGGGTGATGCGGTGCTGGCCGTCCTGGTTAACGACATAAAAGTTGATGCCGCTGTCGGCTTCGGCCGGGCGCAGTGCGAGGGTAACCATTTTTCCGCTATGTAAACCAATGCCTGAGCATTGAACTGGTGTCTTGATAGTTTGCTGTTGCATTTGGCAACCTCCATGTATTCGCGGATTATTAAGCAATAAGTGTGCCATTGTTCTTGTTTGGGTAATGTTGTGAAAATGCAGGATTTATTCGTGTAGAGTTGTGAAACTTTCTTGAAAAATTTGTGTTGTTTTCGCAATCGTGTGGTAAAAAACACACAGTCTTTTGTGGTAATGATGTCCGGGTACAGGCGCGGGCATAAAGCTCAGTGCTTATAGTGAAAGTGGATATTTTCGTGAGCTGGCGGGGTATGTCTAAAAAAAGCGCTGCCAGCTTGACAGTGTGTATCTGGAGTATTATGCTCATTTGAGCAAAACAACGGAGCCGCCTGATGGCAAGACCAAAAAGCTGTCGCCATGTAAGCGGCAGGCCGCTAGCAACCTATTTCAAGCCCAGAGGCATTCCCATGCGCGAGCTTGGCGAAAGCATGCTTAGCGTTGAGGGGCTGGAAGCAATCCGGCTGGCCGATATGGAGGGGCTGACCGGTGCGCAGGCTGCCGAGCGTATGCGCATATCGCGGCACACGTTCGGGCGGGTGTTGCAGGAGGCCAGACGCGCTGTGGCTGATGCGCTTGTAAATGGTCGGGCCCTGTGCATAGAAGGCGGCACTTACAAAATATGGCGCGAGCAAGGTGACGAACCTGAGCACGGGCAAGGTGGCGAGCAGATGGGTGATCCTGAACGCGAGGATACGGCGTAGAGGCAACCCGGGCATCGAGTCGCATAACGGCTTCTTTGCATCTGCCCCGGCTACTTTCTGGTGTGGAGCTGGCGCGAATATGCTGCAAATCTGGCGCAAAAAGGATTTACAGACAAAACCCTGACGGCGTTTATACTTTTTAAGTGCAAACGCTCAAACAATAACATAAGTTTTTTTAAGGAGCTTAAAATGGAAAAGATACTTGTGGCAGTGCCGTCTAACAACCCGGGTGGTCTTGAAGCCGGAATGGGCATGCACTTTGGACATTGTGACATCTACACTCTGGTGGAAATGGAAAACGGCGCGGTTAAATCCGTAAGCACCATGGAAAACGGCTCGCACGAAGAAGGCGGCTGTCTGGTACCGGTTCAGCGTCTGGCTGAGCGCAAGGTGAACGTGCTGCTTTCCGGCGGCATGGGCATGCGTCCGCTTAACGGCTTTATGGAAGCTGGAATCGATGTGTTCCATTCCGGTCTGGCAACTACGGTTGGCGCGGCTGTGCAGGCTTTTGCTGAAGGCAAGCTGCAAAAGTTCTCTGCCGATGCAACCTGCAAGGGCTGCCATTAATGAGCGTTGCCATACTCAGCTTCCGGCAGGAATTGTGGGATAACCACGTTCCGGCCATAGAGGAGCGCGGCTTCCGGCTGCACCGGCCTGTTTCCTATGAGGACGTGGCGACAATCATTGAGCGGGAGAAAAACGGCGCAGCCCCGGTAAAGCTGGTAGTTATTGACCTGCCGTATAACTGGGACACCCTGCGTAAATCCGTGGTGCGTATCCTGAATATGGATAGGCAGGTCAACGTGGCTTTGGTGACTTCGCTCAAACCGGACGAGGTGTACGAAGAAACCAAAGGGCTGGGACTGCTGCTGGCCATGCCCACGAATCCCAGCGTACCGGTTGTTACCCTGCTGCTGAACAACTTGCAGGCCGTAATGAGCGGCAAGCGCGTCATTACACGGGAAGCGATTGAGTAAACTGGCTGGCTGATGCCGGCAGCATTCAGTATAAATTCTGATTCCGGGGCAAGCTTGTTCTGGAAAAGAAATAAATCCCCCGGAGGAATCTCCGGGGGATTTTATGTTTCAGGTCTGATGTGAGTGGTGCCACTGGTATTGTGCCAGCATTCGGGCGCTAACTCACAATGTCTGCGCGCCAAAGCACGAAACGGGTTTATTTTTTCCGCGCGAATACTGTCCGGTCAAGTCCGGCAAGATCCTGCATCACTTCCCACTCAAGCCAGCAGGGGCCGGGGGCTTCTGGCTGGCCTGACGCATTAGCCGTCCCGGATAGCTCAGACGGTAGGGCAGCGTTTTGGGAACCACTTTCGGGGCCGATCTGCCGGGCCACGCAGCTTTGTGATTGCAGCAGGGCACGCATAAAGTCGCCCTGATCGTGGCCTATTTCCATCAAAAACACTCCGCCGCTTTTAAGCAGGCGCAAGGCTGTTGAGGAGAGTAGTGGCAACAGTTCCGAGCCGTCCGGCATGGGCTTGTCCACTGCCGGGACCAGCGCACTGCGCGGCTCGTATTTGCGTACTTCCACCGCAATGGTACGGTATTCCGTCTCGCTGACATAAGGGGGATTGCTCACCAGCAGGTCAAGCGTGCCTGCGCCGATGAGCGGCGAGTTTACGGCTTCCAGCAACTGCGGCAGGGGGACACTGAAATCGGCCTGCCGGAATTCCAGCCTTTGCGCCGCTCCAAGCCTTGCCGCGTTGGCTGCGGCTGCTTGCAGCGCATCGTGCGAGATATCCAGCGCAAGGCCGCGCCATGCTGCTTCCTGCGCTGTTGCTGCATCGGATTGTGCCCCGGAGGCCGCGGCCTGGTTAAGCTCAAGAGCCAGAGTAACGGCAAGGCAGCCGGAGCCGGTTCCAAAATCCGCAAAGAATCTTGGCTGGCTGGTTTTGTGGGTGTTGTTGCTTGATTCTGCCGCAGAGCCAAACAGCTCCAGCGCCTTGTCTACAATCAGTTCCGTTTCCGGGCGGGGAATGAGTGTGGCGGGCGTGACGGTAAAGTCGCGCCCGTAAAACTCTTTGCTGCCGGTGATATAGGCCACCGGCTCACCTTGCAGACGGCGGGCGGCGTAGGCTGAAAAGCGCCCGGCTTCTTCCGCGCTCAAGGCTCGCTTGGGTTCCATGAGCATCAGGCGCAGTAACTCTTGCCGATCCAGCCCCAGCGCGTGCGCGAGCAAAAGCTCGGCCGAAAGCGCGGGGGATTCGGTCCCGGCTTCTTCAAAGGCGCGCTTGCGTTCGCGCAGGGTGGCGGCCAGTTCTTGTGGTTGCGGCACAGTTTAGGCGTCGGCCTGCGCTTTCAGGGCTTCGGTCTGCGCGGCGGTGGTCAGCGCATCCACGATTTCCTGAATATCGCCTTCCATCACGGCATCAAGCTTGTACAGGGTCAGGTTGATACGGTGGTCAGTGAGCCTGCCCTGCGGGAAGTTGTAGGTGCGGATGCGTTCGGAACGGTCGCCGGACCCTACTTGCGCGCGGCGGGCGTCGGCCTGCTCAGCCTGCAAGCGGGCGGCTTCGGCCTGCAACAGGCGCGATTGCAACACTTTAAGGGCTTTGGCCTTGTTCTTGTGCTGGGATTTTTCGTCCTGCATGGCAACGGTGATGCCGGTGGGAATGTGGGTTACGCGCACAGCCGAGTCGGTGGTGTTAACCGACTGCCCGCCGGGGCCGGAGCTGCGGTAAACGTCAAAACGCAGTTCTTCGGGCTTGAGTACGATGTCGGCTTCTTCCGCTTCGGGCATGATGGCCACGGTTGCGGCAGAGGTGTGGATGCGCCCCTGCGATTCTGTTGCCGGAACGCGCTGCACGCGGTGGGTTCCGGCTTCGTATTTCAACTGGCTGTAAGCCCTGTGCCCGGCAATCAGGGCGATGATTTCCTTGTAACCGCCGCTGTCGCTATCGCTGGCAGACATGATTTCGACTTTCCAGCGCTTGGTTTCGGCGTAGCGGCTGTACATGCGGAACAGGTCCGCCGCGAACAGGGCCGCTTCCTCGCCACCTGTACCGGCGCGGATTTCGAGAATGATGTTCTTCTCGTCCATCGGGTCTTTGGGCAAAAGCAGCAGGGTCAGTTCTTTTTCCATGTCCTCAAGCTGCGCTTGCAGGGTCTTGGATTCTTCCTGCGCCATGGCGCGGATTTCCGGGTCGCTATCTTCCATCAGCAGGCGGTTGTCCTGCAACTGCCCGGATATATCCTTGTAATTGCGGTAAACATCCACAATTTCTTTAAGATCGGCATGCGCCTTGGTCAGCTTGCGGTAGCGATCCTGATCCGAGAGCATTTCCGGCGAGGAAAGCTGCTGCTCCAGGTCTTCAAAACGTTTTTCCAGATTCTCGATTTTGGCGAACATTACGAACTCTTTGTTTTTTATTGATCTATAAAAATTCTATTCGGCGGCAGCGGGTTTTGATTCGGGCTTTCCTTCCGGCAAAACCGTGTAGAACGGCGTGTTTACCGGGGCAGCCTCAAACTCGGAACCAGCCTTGAGCGCTTCGTTGAGCGATACAAGGGCCACCTCAAGCTGCTTGTAATCCGGCTCGCGCGTGGTCATGGTCTGAAGCAGCAGGCCGGGGGCGCGCATCATTTTGCCCAGAATGCTATCGCCCATGCGGGCGGCAACCCGGATAGCCTCGTAAGCAAGGGCGCTGATGGGCAGCATCAGCAGCAGCTTGAGGCCAAGCACCACCGCGTGCTTCTGCACGGGGCCGGTGGGCGACCAGAAAAAGAGCAGTAGCGGCACCAGCAGCACATGCATCAAAATGGCAATGGAGAGCACAAACAGCAAAAAGGTGGTTCCGCAGCGCGGGTGCAGCCTGCTCTGGATGGAGGCCGCTTCCACCGTTACTGGCGCTATGCCGCGCTCATAAGCGCTGATGGCCTTGTGCTCGGCGCCGTGGTACTGGAATACCCGGCGAATTTCAGGCACTCGCGAGATAATGTAAATATAGAGCAGAAAAATGCCGAATTTAATCAGGCCGTCCCAAAGGTGAAAGGAGAATCCTTCCACCCCGCCGGAAATATTCAGAAATGACAGCAGAATGGTCAGCAGGTGCGGCACAACCACGAACAGGCCAACAGCAAAAATCAGAGCCACGGCCAGCGTGATGAACAGTTGCCACGGCTTGAGTTCCTCGCCTTCCGCCTCCACCGCAAGTTCGGCAGAGATGTTCAGCGCCTTGATGCCGTTGATCATGGTCTCCAGCAGTAGCGGAAAGCCGCGCACATAGGGCCGCTTGAAGAATGGGCTTTTTGTCAGGCAGAACCAGGGGCGGTTGCGCACCACAATGCCGCCCTGTGGCTGGCGCACGGCAATGGACAGATTGTCGCCGTTGCGCATCATCACGCCTTCCATCACCGCCTGTCCACCCACGGCAAGGCTCTCCTTTTCCTTTTGCAGAAAAGGCAGCAGGGGGAGGGTGCGTATAATTCTGAACATTGCCGTCATTGTGCTTATGCTCCGCGGGCGGACCCGGTTAAATAAAAAATCCCGGAAAAGCCGGGATTTTTTATAAAAATGCCATAACGTTCGCGCAAGGCGAACCTTTCCCGGCAGGGCCTGGGCATATGGCTACTTGCTGACGTTGGCGTATTTTTTGCGGAAGCGGTCAATACGGCCGGCGGTATCCACAAAGCGCTGCTTGCCGGTGAAGAACGGGTGGCAGCCGGAGCAGATTTCCACATGAACTTTCTCGCCCTTGGTGGAAAGAACCTGAATTTCGTTGCCGCAGGCGCAGGTCAGCGTAGCGTTGTAAACTTTCGGGTGAATCTTCTCTTTCATTGTAAACTCCTTGGAATTGGACGCTCTTGAAGGAATGCCAAAAGCGGCGGCAAGCGGACGGCACTTTACGTCACACCGCCAAAGCGTCCAGGAAACGTTGCTGATATCTTGAAGCTGAACTTTTTGCAAGGGAATAAGCGCCCGGCGCGCATTTTTTTTGCTGTTGTCCGGCTTGCAGTTGCAGCGGCTTTTTTCTGTATGGACGGCCCTTGGCCTATTTTATACAGTAGCGCCGCCAATTGGCCTCAACCCGGCGTCCAGCCAGTACTGAACATGATGCGTAAAGCCGGGCGGCAAGCTGGTCGGCAAGCTTAACTGGACGCGTAATCACGCTGCAACAAACAAGATAATCACCATGGCGAAAAAGAAAAGAGCTGATTTGCTGCTTTATGAGCAGGGCGGGGCAGAAAGCCAGGATCTGGCCGCACGTCTGATTATGGCCGGGCGCGTATTTATCCTGCCGCCGGACTTGGCGCAGGAAGAAGAGCAAAACCCGGCGGGCGCGGGGGCAGACAGCACTGCGCAAGCCAATAGTGCGCCTGATAACACTGCGGCAGGCAATTTAACGTCTGACTGCTCCTCTTCATCATCAGATGGCATCGCCAGTGCCGCTCCTGCGCAGAAAGCCCGCAGCGTTATGCCGGATAACCTGCGCCGGGTGGAAAAACCCGGTGACATGCTGCCGGTGGACTGCCTGCTTATTTTTCGCGAAAAGAACCCGTTTGTCAGCCGTGGCGCGTACAAGCTGCTCACCGCCCTGCAACGCTATAATATTGATGTGACCGGGCTGGTGGCCCTTGATGCCGGAGCTTCCACCGGTGGCTTTACCGATTGTCTGCTCCAGCGCGGCGCGGCAAGGGTCTACGCCGTGGATGTGGGCTACCATCAGCTGCACGAGAAGTTACGTGCGGACAGCCGGGTGATCAGTATGGAATCCACCAACCTGCGCCTTGCCGGACCGGATCTGTTGCCGGAAAAGGTGGATCTGGTCGTGTCCGACGTGTCGTTTATCTCGCTAAAAGCCATTTTGCCTGCCTGTATCCAGTTTCTCAAGCCCGGTGGCGGCGTAATCTCGCTGATCAAGCCGCAGTTCGAGGTTCCTGCGGACAAGACCATAAAAGGCGTGGTGCGTGATGTGGCCCTGCAAAAGCAGGCCGTTGACGATGTGGTGGAGTTTGCCGCCGAAGCTCTGGGCCTCAAGCTGCAAGGCGTGCTGCCTGCCGCCATCAAGGGGCCAAAGGGCAATCAGGAATATCTGGCCTGGTGGCTGCTGCCGGAATAGTGGCGGGAGAGCGGGAAGACACCGCTTGTGTAGCCCGCAATCTGAAAAGCAGGGGCGGATTTTCAGGCGCGTTTCTCCATGCTCTCAACCGGATATGTCCGCAATATATAGTGATTGCGGTTTTTTTATTTGTCTTCCTGTGCGGGCAGCGCGGCAAACTGCTCTTCCAGAACTTGCAGTGTTTGCAGCGGATCGTAGACAGGCACACTCATGGTAATGTTGATGTGCTTGAAGTCCCCGCCAATGCTGTTGTGCGGCTTTTTGACCCTGATTGTTTCGCCTGTCCTCAACAGGAGTTTGCCGTCAGCCGAGCGGACTTCAGAGACTGCTTTGGTATGATAGTAATCCGCAACGCCCCCGCCTGAATAATTGAACGTTCCGAAATGCTCGTGCGCTATGTCGTAGTGGATAAACGCGCTGGCCTGCGTTGCATCTTTGGTAAAAAAGATGTTGCCTTTTGTCGCCAGCTTGAGCTTTTCGCAAAGTTTTTTCTTTATATCCAGAACAATCTGTTGTTCCACAAAATCGTCTTTGACCTTGCCGTCTGTGGAGTAAGTGACCATGACTGTTCTGGGCTGCGGGGCGCTGCCTGTTTTCACTGATTCTCCGTCAAGCGCCGGGGCGCTTGTGACCGGGGTATTGGAAAACTCGCCGATTCGTCTGGCCCAAGTGGCGGAGTCCTTGTATTCGCCAAGGTAGTTGAAGACTTCTTCCTGCAACAGCATGGATGCCTTGCTGCCGGCATTGGCGTTCACCCGGTGATGATTTGTGACCATCTGCTCCCAGAATGACGGGATATCCGCTCTTTGCACTGCGGCGCGGTACATTTTTTCGCGCATATCATCGGGCGCGGGGTAATCGTTTTTGATGATTTCAAGCAGGGCAACGTCATTGATGTAGCTTTGCCGTTGAGCGGCGCTGTCGCCGGAAAGCCTGAAAAGCTCCCCGTCCAGCCCCCAGCCATCAGCCGCAAGGTTGGGCGCAACTTCCCCGTAAAGCAGTTCCGCTACTTTTTTTCTGGCGCTTTTGCCGTTTGCGCTTTCATCAAGTGACTGGAATATTTTGGCTACAGCCGCGTAACGGTATGCGGGCCGGGGCAGTGCGAGCGCTTCCTTTATCTTGATAAAGGTGCATCCGGCTGCCAGTGCGGGAGCGTCCTCGTAATCTCCTGCTTTTGCAAAAAGGTCGTAGGCCCTGTCCAGATAGGTGGATCTGGGGTTGGCCTGTTTTTTTTGCGGGTAGTCTTTATAGATTTCGTAGTTATAGGCAGCCGCAAAGTAGTAGGCTTTTTGGGCCTGTTCCCTGGAATCCTTGTATTCGCCAAGGCTTGTGAAGATGTCGCCCGCCCACTCCGGATAGGTGCAGTAAACTGATACCCGGATGCGCTCCTGTTCCGTCAATTTTGCTGCTGCGGTGGGAAATTTGTCCGGGTCATGCGCCTTGCCGGACAGGGCGGCCATCTCTTTGGCTTCGCCGTACAGCTTTTGTTCTTCGCTGCATCCGGGCAGTAAAACCGGGAGAAGTATAGCCAGAGCCAGGGGCATTAATTTTTTGAGTATTCTGCGCATTGTATTTCCTTGTTGCAGAGGGGCGTTGTTTCGCCTGATGCCAATCGCGGTGCCTATTTCTGTGCCAATTTTTGTGTCAGATGTGATACCAGACCACCTGCCAAGCCAGACGCCAAACCATATATCAAGCCAAACGCGAGATCCGGTGCGAGGCAAGAGGCCTCGTCTGATGCGACATTTGATTCCAGATCAAATGCCAGAACTGATTCCAGACCAGATTCCAAAAAATCGCCGCCAGTAAAATCAGGCGTTCTACAGTTCCGGCAGCAGGGCCAGCAGGAGTTTTTCCAGATTTGCGGCAGTTTTTTTGCTTGTTTCGATAATTTCTTCCAGAGTGACTTCGGCCATGCCGTCGGGCAGATTCTGGTTGGAGAGCGTGGAAAGCCCCAGTACCTTCATTTTAAGGTGGCGTGCGGCAATCACTTCCATAACGCTGGACATGCCTACAGCGTCCGCGCCCCAGGCCCGGAACATTCTGGTTTCGGCGCGGGTTTCCAGTTGCGGGCCGAGCAAGCCGAGGTAAACACCTTTTTCCAGACGCATCCCCAGCTCCAGTGCTTTTTTGTGCGCCAGTTCCAGCAGCCTTTGGTCGTATGGGGCGCTCATGTCCGGAAAGCGGTCAAGGCCGGGAATTTCCGGCAGGCCAGCCAGCGGACTTTGTCCGGTAAAGTTGATGTGGTCTGTTATGGTCATGATGCTACCCGCCGGAATCAGCGGATCCAGCGAGCCTGCGGCATTGGTGACAATCAGGGTTTTCGCGCCAAGGGCCGCCATGATACGCACGCCGCGCGTTACTTCTTCCGGGCTGTAGCCTTCGTAAAGGTGGCAGCGGCCTTCCTGTACCACGACGTTTCTTCCGCCAAGGCTTCCAAAAATAAAGCGCCCGGTATGCGAGGCCACTGTGGATAGCGGATATTCCGGAATTTCGGCGTAAGGAATTTGTGTCGGACTGGATACAGCTTGGGAAACGCCGCCAAGCCCCGTGCCGAGTATGATGCCTATCTCAGGCGTAAAGCCCTGCGGCAGAAGGGATGCGATAGCCTTACTTCCTAACTGGACTTTTTCGCTCAAATGCATAAAATGCCCCCACAAAAATGCTCCGGCGCTGTTGCGAAACCGGTATTATACTGGTATGTACACCCGCCAGCAGGTGAACTGGAAAAGCATAGTTGATTTTTTTCCTTTAGTCTCGCCCTTAATTTGGGGGTTCACCGGCTGCGCCGCCCGGCGTTTTTCGGGCCGGGTACACCGGACCAATTTTTCGCCGCAGGGTGAAAGCTCTTGCGTTTACCTGTAATCAAAGACCTAATCAGAGGAACGACAATTGGATATTTCCGATAACAAAGTTCTGGTCGCCAACCGGGGCGAGATCGCCATCCGTATCGTGCAAGCCTGCCGCAAGCTCGGCGTTGGCTTTGTTTGCGTGTATACTGCGGAAGACGAGCACTCCGGCCATGTGCGCCTGGCCAGGGAATTGGGCGGGGAAAAAAGCCTGTACCGCATTTCCTCCTACCATGACGCTAACGAAATTCTTTCCGTAGCTGACGAATCCGGCGCTACCGCCGTGCACCCGGGCTACGGCTTTTTTGCGGAAGATTACCGCTTTGCACGCCGGGTAATGCAGCGCGATCGCGGCATTATCTTTATCGGACCTTCATGGCGCGTAATCCGCGAACTTGGCGATAAAATCAACACCAAGCGTCTGGCGCGCAGCCTGGGCGTGCCCACCGTGCCCGGTTCCGACCGCCCGATTTACGATGAGCTTGAAGCCGAAGAACTGGCCTACAACCTGTTCAACTTCCAGATGGAGCAGGGCATCAAGGAACCGCTGGTTCTGATCAAGGCATCGGCCGGTGGTGGCGGCATGGGCATTGAAGAAGTGCAGGATCTGGACCTCTTCCGCTCGGTTTACCGCCGCGTGCGCAACTACGCCGCCCGCCAGTTCAAGGACGAAGGCGTGCTTATCGAGCAGCGCATCCGCGACTTCAACCACCTTGAAGTGCAGATTCTGGCTGACCGCAACGCCAAAAGCATTGTGCACTTCGGCACCCGCAACTGCTCCATCCAGAGCACAGGGCTGCAAAAGCGCGTGGAAATCGCTCCCGGCTTTGATCCTTCCTCCATACAGTACAATTTTGACGCCCAGAAGCTTCTGGATGACATCACCGGATACTCGCTGGCCATGGCCGAAAAGGTCGGCTACGACAGCGTGGGTACCTGGGAATGGATTGTCACCCGCGACGGGCACCCCTACCTGATGGAAGT
Organism: Desulfovibrio sp. OttesenSCG-928-C06; assembly: GCA_030267065.1. Lineage (GTDB taxonomy): Bacteria > Desulfobacterota > Desulfovibrionia > Desulfovibrionales > Desulfovibrionaceae > WRHT01. Next base: position 25,385 of record JAJDJF010000009.1, read on the forward strand.
TAACACCCGCATTCAGGTGGAAAACGGCGTTTCCGCAACCATTGCCCGCATCAAGGGGCAGAAGGGCGTTGACCTTATTGCCGAGCAGATCCGCACCGGCCTTGGCGAGCCTCTGGGCTACACGCAGGCCGACATCACCTTTGAGGGGATGGGCATCGAATACCGCATCATCGCGGAAGACCCCGATAACGGCTTCTCGCCCTGGGTCGGCAAAATTGAGGACTTTGGCTGGAAAGACCGCCCGTGGCTTGGCATGCACACGCATATCCCCACCGACCAGCCCTATGACATCCCCACCGAGTTCGACCCGAACCTGGCGCTGGGCATTGTCTGGGGCAAGGATATCGAGGAAGTGCGCAAGAACGGCCTTGAATTCCTTGACGACCTGCGGCTGGACGGCATTTCCGCCACCGGCGTGAAGATGAAGTCCAACATCGAGTTCTTGCGCCGCAAGACTCCGCAGATTTTGAAGTTTTAGAGAGAGCTTTTTTTGGGGTGGTTTGCCTGCGGCGCTTTAGACAAGAGCGCCTCCGGCGGCTGGGGTTCGCAACCCCAGACCCCATTTGGGCGATGATTCGTTATGATTGTGCCGGAACGCCCGGCGCCAAGTAGGGTTTGAATAAAGAATAGTTTTCAGAGCGAGAGCCACTTTCAGGGTGCGACAAGAAGAGCTGACTAGCGTTACACCTGCCTTGAAAGGGTTTCCAAAGGGGCGCGGCCCCTTTGGCCGCCGGAGGCAAATAAAGCCTCACTAAATGCTCTAAAAAAGCAATCAACACCGCCATGCGCGGTTCAAGCATGGATTGTGATTATGGAAGACAAAAAGTTTCACCAGTTGCAGGAACGCTTCAATTACATGAACGATATTCTGGCTGGCAAGAATAACGAGAACCTGCGCCTGCTTTCTTCCCGTCTGGAAGAGCTTGCCGCCCGACTGTCCTCTCTGGGACAGGAAGAAGCCTGGGAAGCCGTAAAGACGCTGGAAGATCTTTTCAACTTTGTGGAAAAGAAGATTGAGGCCGAGCTTACCCCCATGGACAAGGTGCGCATTGTGCGTAACCCGCAGCGCATCTGCCTGCGCGACATCCTGGAAAACGTGTACGACAACTACACCGAGATCGGCAGCATGGGCGAGCACTCCATTGACCCGGCCATGCTGATTGCCCGTGCCTACATCACCCGTCGTCAGGGCAAGCGCACCTTTAACCAGTCCGTAATGGTAATAGGGCACGAAAAAGGCCACGGCGAAGAAATCCGCAACGGCGGCTCGGCAAGCCCCTGGGGTAACGCCAAGGCCCTGCACTACATGAAGGTTGCGGAAACCGAGAATATTCCCATCCACGCTTTTGTGTTCACTCCCGGTTCCTTCCCGGTGGAAGACTCGCCCGGCGCGGCCCAGCAGATTGCCAAAAACCTGTATGAGATGAGCAACCTGCGCGTGCCGGTGCTGGCTGTTATTTCCGAAGGCGGCAGCGGTGGCGCTGAAGCCATCGGGCTGGCCGACCGCCGTCTGATGTTCTCGCACGGTTACTATTCCGTAATTTCGCCCGAAGGCGGCGCGGCTATTGAAGGCAACGTCAAGCGCGGCCCGCGCGCCACTCCCGAACTGATCGAGAAAGTGGCCGAGAACCTTTGCCTTACGGCTGAGGACAACCTGCGCATGGGCTACATTGATGGCATCATTCAGGAACCTGAACTGGGCGCTCGCTGCCATCACTTTGATTTTCTGCGCCAGTTGCGTCAGGAAGTTTTGCGCGCCACGGACGAAATCGTGCTGGAAGTGCGCGGCGTAGAGCCGTTCCGCAGTATGTCCCGCCGCAGCCGCCGCAAAAAGACCCGCGAAGGCCTGAACATGGATACGGTGCATATGCGCTGGAATCTTTCCCCGTCCGCTCAGGAACGTCTGGTGGAACGCCGCCATAAAAAGTTCCGTGGTCTGGCTCAGGAAGCGTTTCTGGATCACCGCACCGGCTGGGATCAGTTCAAGAGCGTTGTAAGCGATGCGTACTGGGAGTTCGGCTCCTATGTGCGTTACGACCTTTTGCGCCGCCGCCAGCAGAATATTTCCAACTTCCTTGGCGAAATGAAGTCCGAAACCTCGTTCTTCCTCAAGAACCAGACCGCGCCTTTCCGCCGTCTGTTCGGCAAGGGCAAGGATTCCGGCGTCAAGAAGAACGGCGACGCCGAAAAGCAGCTTACCACCCTTTCGGACTGGAGCGACGACAGCCAGGACCAGCGCGGACGCTGGGCTTACATCAGCCCCAAGGCCAAGGAGGACAGGGCCGTTGTGTGCCCCAACTCCGCCACGCACGGCTGTCTGGATATGTGGGCGCGCGACCTTTACGGCGAGTTTGCCGGGGTCTGCACGCACTGCGGGCACCACTTCCCCATGGAATACCAGTGGTACCTTTACAACGTGTTTGATCACGGTTCCATCCGCGAGTTCCACGGCGATGCCATCGAGTCCAAGAACCCGCTGGATTACGAAGGTTTTAGCCTCAAGCTGGAAAAAGCCAAGGCCGCAACCGGACTCAAAAGCAGCTGCATGACCTTTGAAGCCAGCCTGCACGGTATCAACACCGTTGTTGCCATGCTGGTGGGCCCGTTCCGCGGCGGCTCTGTAGGTGCTGCGGAAGGTGAAAAGTTTATTCTCGCTTCTGAGCGGGCCAGCAAAAAGCGCCTGCCTTTTCTGGCTTATGTACATGGCACCGCCGGTATCCGTATTCAGGAAGGCGTGAACGGCGTTATCCAGATGCCGCGCTGCACCATGGCCGTGCGCCGCTACATTGACGCAGGCGGCCTGTATCTGGTGGTGTATGATACCAACTCCTACGCCGGGCCTGTGGCCAGCTTCCTCGGCTGCTCGCCCTATCAGTTCGGCATCCGCTCCTCCAACGTGGGCTTTGCCGGACCGGGCGTTATCCAGGAAACCACCGGGGCGCCCATTGAGCCGCATTACCACAGCGTTTACAAGGCTCTGGCCCGCGGTCATATTCAGGGTATCTGGGACAGGCGCGAAATGCGCTTCAACCTGCATCAGTCCATGCTGACCATGGGCGGGCGCAACCTCTACTACAAGTAAGGCGCAAGCATGTTAGATATCAGTACTTTACTCGAAGAAATCAAGGCCGCTCCCTACGTTGAGTCCAGCATCCGTACGCCGCATTGCGGTGTGGTGCAGTTTAATGAGGAATTGCAGCCGGGCAGCAAACTGGTTGGCCCGCACGGAAACTGGCGGGAAAAACCCGGCACCGTGCTTGCCACTATTGACCGCGAGCGTTGCATGAAGAATGTTAACGCGCTGGAAAAAGGCGAGCTGGTTTCCATAAACGCCGGACTTTCCGGACAGTTTGTGGAGGCGGGAACGGAAATTATGCGCGTGCGCCACTTCCTGTCGCGCGAGGAAGTCTTGCAGATTATCCTCAAGCAGGCGCTGTACCTGTTCAACGCTCCTGAAAAAGCCAAATACTACTTTGTTCCGGCTGTTGACGTTAAAGTCAAGAATACCGGGCCGAAAAGCGTAAGCGTGCATGACGGCATGGAGCTGTTCATCATCTCGCGCATGAAGCGCGAAATGCCGCTGCGCTATTCCGGGCCGGACGGCGTTATCTACGCCGTCTACTTCAGCGTGAACCAGAACCTTGATCCCGGCATGCCGCTGATCGGCGTTTGCCCGCCCTCGCAGGTAGGCCAGATTGAGGAAGTCTCCATGCGCGTGCAGACCGAATGGCCTGAGGATTAAGCCAGGCTTGAACTCCGGCTGCGGCGCGTCTGCCGCCTGATTGAATGAACTAAAGCCCCCGCATCGCTGATGCGGGGGCTTTTTGTTTGCAAGTTGGTTAGAATGCCTCCGGCGGGCGGGGCTCTGCCCCTGCACCCCGGCAACGCACCGGCGTTGCATCCGGGAATGGGGTAATTACAGGATATTTATTGTTTGCCTTGCACACGCTTCATTAATCCAAATATTCGCTGGTGCAGGGGGCCGTTGCCCCCTGCCGGGATTCTTAAGGGCAGCGCCCTTAAGCCGCCGGAGGCATTTCTAAATAAACCTGACACTACACTAATACACTACGCTACTCCTAACTTCCCCAACGTATCAAACCGAAGTTCTGGTTGGGCAGCAGCGGGTGGCGGGGCAGGGCGCGCACGCTAAAGCCGTAGCGCCCGGTATCTTCGGCGGGCATTTCGCCAACATAGGTTTGCCAGCCGTCGCGCATTTCGCCTTCCGGGCGCATGGCGGTGGTTTCGCGGTTCTGGATGTTGTTATCCTGTCCCAGCCGTCCGTAGTAGATTTCCACCTGCATGTGCTCAGTCGGAATTTCGTTCATAAAGACATTGGCGCTTACCTTTACGCTGTCGCCAACGTAAAGCTGTTTCTGCCCGGACTCGCATGACTTTGCATCAGGCGTTCCAGCCGGGCAGCCCAGCGGTTGCCCGAGGTGCTCTCCATGCACGTTGTTGACCTGAACGCCGCTCCATCTGGTGAGCATGTCCATGCGCCAGCGCGAGAGCTCGTGCGAGGCCTCGAAGTTATCTCCGGCCAGCGCCAGTGAGCTTTGGAATGCCTTGACGTAAGCGGTGTTGAAGTAATCCTCGACCATGCGGTCCGAGTTGAAGCGCGGCCCAAGCTCAATGAGCGCCTGCTTCATGCGGGCCACCCAGCTGGCAGGCACCAGCCCGCCGGGGCGGTCGTAGAATTCCGGTATGATGTCCTTTTCCAGAATGGTGTAGAGCGTTTGCAGCTCCACCTGATCCTGATAATCCCAGTCATCATAGTCCTCGCCCTTGCCGATGGCCCAGCCAAGGCTGTTGTTGGGCTTCCAGGCCTCGTCCCACCAGCCGTCAAGGGTGCTGAACTGCAACACGCCGTTGAACATGGCCTTCATGCCGCTGGTGCCGCAGGCTTCCAGAGGTCTGCGCGGGTTGTTAAGCCAGATGTCGCAGCCGGAAATCATGTAGCTGGCAACTTCCATGTCGTAATCTTCAAGAAAGACCATGCGCGGGCGGAAGTCCGGCTCGTTGAAGGTGTTGATGATTTCCTTCATGAGTTGCTTGCCGCCATTATCGTGCGGGTGGGCCTTGCCTGCGAACACAAACTGCACCGGGCGCTCGGCATTGGTGACAATGCGGCGCAGGGCCTCCTTGTCCTGCAAGAGCATGTTGGCGCGCTTGTAGGTGGCAAAGCGGCGGGCAAAGCCGATGGTCAGGGCCTGCGGGTCAAAGATGCTGCTGATCATCTGCAATTCTGCCGGTCGTGCGCCCCGGGCCATGCTCTGCTTTTTCATGCGCTCGCGCACAAAGTTGACCAGAGCGGCGCGCTGGCGCTCGTGCGCCCGCCAGATGTCAGCTTCCGGAATAGCGGCGACCTTGGCCCAGGTTTGTTGCTTTGACTGCTCAACCCGCCAGCAGGAGCCCATGTAATGATCATACAGGGCCGCCATGTCCGGCGCGACCCAGGTTGGAACATGCACGCCGTTGGTGATGGAGCCGATGGGTACGTCGTCTTCCGGGAACTGGTTCCAGATTTTATGCCACATGCGGCGCGAAACCTTGCCGTGCAGCTTTGATACGCCGTTGTTGAAGCGCGAAAGGCGCAACGCCAGCACGGTCATGCAGAAGGGCTCGGAATCATTGTACGGATCTTCGCGTCCCAGAGCCATAAAGACCTTGAAGGCCAGTCCCATGTCCTGCGCGTACTTGTTCAGGTACTTGTACATGAGGTCCGGGCTGAAGCGGTCGTTACCAGCCGGAACCGGGGTATGCGTGGTAAACACGCTGCCTGCGGCTGCCAGTTCCGCAGCGGCCTCAAAGGTAAGCTGATGCGTGGTCATGAGTGTGCGGACGCGCTCCAGCGCTGCAAAGGCCGAGTGGCCCTCGTTCATGTGGATTACGCGCGCATCCTGCCCCAGTACGCCCAAAGCCTTTACACCGCCGATGCCGAGCAGGATTTCCTGCCAGATGCGCATCTCGTTGTCGCCGCCGTACAAACGTGCGGTAATGGCGCGAAAATCCTCCGGGTTTTCCGGTATGTTTGTATCCAGCAGGTACAGGCGGATGCGCCCGACGCTGGCCTCCCATATTTGCGCAGCCAGAGGTCTGTCGCCTATTGCCAGACGCACCACGGCGTTTTGCCCGTCCGGGGTGGTGGCGCGTTTGAGCGGCATCTGCTCGAAGTCGTAGTCGGGGTAACGTTCCTGCTGCCAGTTGTCAGGGGTCATGTACTGGCGGAAGTAGCCGTTGCGGTAAAGCAGCCCCATACCCACCAGCGGGATGTTCAAATCGCTGGCCGATTTAAGATGGTCGCCAGCCAGAATGCCCAGCCCGCCGGAGTAAATGGGCAGGCACAGGCCCACGCCGAACTCAAGGCTGAAATAGGCCACGGCGGGGTTGCCGTCATCATTACCATGAATGGCGTAGGCGGATTTTTCCTGCAAATGGCTGTCCAGCTGCGCAGAGGCGCTGTTCAGGCGCTCAATGTAGCCCTGATCGCGCGAAAGCTCGGTGAACCGGCTTTGCGGGACGTGGTTGAGAAACCAGACCGGGTTGTAGTAGCTGTCTTCCCAGAGAATGGGGTCGATATCCCTGAACAGGTTGGTAATGGGCTGATTCCAGACAAACCAGTAGTTTCGGGCCAGCTTGTGAAGGGGCTGCAACTCCGCCGGTATCTTGGGTACGATATTGAAAATGCGTAACGGTTGCATAGGCGCTTTTATCCTCCTGCCGCCGGCTTGCCACGCCGGTTAAATGTGGCTGGGTGAAGAAGTATTTTGACTTGCCGCCTAGCCTGGAGTATTTTCAAGCTTCGGCTTTACCTGCGACAACAAGCCGCACTGGAAATTCTTATTTATTTTGTAAACATATTTTGCGCTACGGGCAAGGCAAAGCGCATATTTGAAATAATTTTATTAGAAATCATTTCATGAATAGGATTTTCTTTTTTTTTGCCAGCTTGTTGCCAGCTTTTTGCGTGATACTTTTTACACACCTACCACGAAGATGAACGACATTAATATTAAAATCAAATTTTATAACGGCGCGGCAGAGCTTTACTCCGCCCCCGGCAGCGTTGGCCCGGTGCCTGCCACTCCCGGTTCGGCCGGGTTTGACCTGCGGGTTAACCATATTGGCGAAGGCGAAGAATCCTTCACTATCCCGCCGGGCGGTCGCGCCGCCATTCACAGCGGCATCTGCGTGGAACCTTCCCTAAGCGATGTGGCCGGGTTCGTATATTCGCGAAGCGGCCTGGGCGCGGTGCAGGGTCTTACCGTAGCCCAGGGCGTTGGTCTGATTGACCCTGATTACCGGGGCGAAATTGTGGTTTTTCTGCTGAATACCAGCGGAGAACCAAAGACCGTGAAGCGCGGAGATCGCGTGGCCCAGCTGGTTTTTCAGCCTTTTTACCGGGCCGTTTTTGAGCCGGTGGACGAACTTGGTACCACCGAGCGCGGGGCCGGAGGCTTTGGGCACACCGGAAAATAAACCGGCTTCACGGGCGTATATTTGAATGCATTTTTGACGCGCAACCCGCGTGAAGATTTCGGAGATAAAAATGAACTCGTTCAATGAAGTTAAGGAAAGAGCCGACAAAGTACTGTGCAAAACCTACGCCCGGTACCCCATAGCCGTTAAAAGCGCCAAAGGCAGCCGCCTGTGGGACTTTGAAGGCCGCGAATACATCGATTTGCTGACCGGCATCGCGGTGACTTCGCTGGGGCACAGCAATGAGGAAGTAGGGGCGGCAATCTGCGCTCAGGCCCAGAAGTTTCTTCATGTCAGCAACCTTTTTTATCAGGAAGAGCAGGTCTATCTGGCCGAGCGCCTTGCTGCTACCTCGCACTGCGGGCGTGCCTTTTTCTGCAACTCCGGGGCTGAGGCCAACGAGGCCATGATCAAGCTGGCCCGGCGCTACCAGCAGCGCGTAAAAGGCCGTGACGCTTACGAGATTATCACTTTCAAGCAGTGCTTCCACGGGCGCACCCTTGCCACTATCGCCACCGGGCAGCAAAAGTTTCAGGATGGCTTCCTGCCCATGCCTGAAGGCTTTACGAGCATCGAGTGGAACGATCTTGAGCTTCTGGACAGAACCATCAGCTCCAAAACCGCTGCTGTGCTGATTGAGATGGTGCAGGGCGAAGGCGGCATCAGGCCCGCTACCGCCGAATTTGCGCAGGGCGTACAGGCCCTCTGCCGCAAGCATGGCGTAATGCTGCTGATTGACGAAATTCAGTCCGGCATGTGTCGTTCCGGCAAGTGGTGGTCATTCCAGAATTTCGGCCTTGAGCCGGACGCTTTCAGCTCTGCCAAGGCCCTTGCCAACGGCGTACCTATGGGCGCAATGATGTGCACCGAGGAAGCCTCAAAGGGCTTTGACTTTGGCAGCCACGGCACCACTTTTGGCGGCAACGCGCTGGCTTCTGCCGCCGCTTGCAAGACGCTGGAAATCATGGAGCGCGACAAATTGCACGACCGGGCCGGAGAGCTTGGTCGCTGGGCACTTGAGCGCTTCCGGCAGGTTGCGGAAAAAGTACCCGGCACAATCCGCGAAGTGCGCGGCATGGGCCTGCTCATAGGCATCGACCTGGCCTTTCCCGGCAAGGATGTCTGGCTGGCTTTGATTGAGCGCGGTTTTGCGCTCAACCTGACGCAGGATACGGTTTTGCGCCTGCTTCCGGCCCTGAATATCGCAAAGGATGATCTGGAAGCCTTTGCCGTGGCGCTGGAAGAAGTTCTTAAAGCGCGCTAACCCTGAATATTTGTGGGGCGGGCTTGCGGCCTGCCCCGTTTTTTGCCCGGCTTTTTACCGGTCTGGCAAAGTGAAAAAAATTTTATTCTAACATGGAAATGGAACAAGGAGCCGAGATGAGCAGTGGAGTTTTGTCACGCGAGTTTGAAGGTTACATTGGCCAGTCTTCAATGATTCGGGCCATGTTCGAAACAGGTATCAAGCTCAAAAAAGAGCATGGCGAAGACAAGGTCTGTGATTTCAGCCTTGGCAACCCCGACCTGCCCCCGCCCAGAGAAGTCAAGCAGGCCATGCTTGAGCTTGCAGAAGAAGCAGACAAGCCTTTTGCCTTTGGTTATATGCCGAACGCCGGGTTCCCCTGGCTGCTGGAAATGATGGCTGACGAGTACAGCCGCGAGCAGGGCACAAAGATTTCCGCTGGCGATATTCTGCTCACTGGCGGCGCTGCCGGGGCCATCAACTGCCTGTTCCGCGCTGTTCTGGAACGCGGTGACGAAGTTATCGGCATGCGCCCGTACTTTGTGGATTACATTAACTACGCAGCCAACTTTGGCGGTGTGTTCAAGCCGGTTGATACCAGCGCTGATTTCAGCCTCAACCTTGCGGCAATTGAAGCGGCCATTACCGCCCAGACCCGCGTTGTGCTGATTAACTCGCCGCACAACCCCACCGGGCAGATTTACTCCAAGGAAGAACTGGAAGGGCTGGTAGCCATCTTGCGCAAAAAAAGCGCGGAACACGGCAGGCCGATCTTCCTGGCTTCTGACGAGCCTTACCGCTTCCTGACCTTTGATGGCGCGGTGGTTCCGGCTGTGCTGCCCATGTATGAATACGCCATTGTTCTCGGTTCTTTCGCCAAGAACATGTCTTTGCCCGGCGAACGCCTCGGTTACCTGATTGCTTCCCCAAACATGCCTGACAAGGCGTCGTTCATGGGCGGCGTTGTCATGGCCAGCCGTATCCTCGGCTTCCTGAACGCTCCGGTTGTGGGGCAGAAAATCCTGAAGCACGCGCTCGGCAAGGGAGTAGACCTTGAAATCTACGCCCGCCGCCGCCAGATGCTGGGCCAGATTCTGTCCGATGCCGGATACGAGTTCACCATGCCGCGTGGCGCTTTCTACTTCTTCCCCAAAGCCCCCGGCGGCGACGATCTGGCCTTCAACCAGATTCTTGCCAAGCAGCTGATTCTCGGCGTGCCCGGCACCGGATTCGGTATGCCCGGCTACTTCCGCCTTGCCTTCTGCGTGGACGAGAAAGTAATTGCGCGCTCGGCCGACGGCTTTAAACGCGCCATTGACTCCGTTAAGTAGCGCCTGCCTGTAATTGGCTCGATAATGTTGAAAGCCCCGCGCTGTAATGGCGCGGGGCTTTTAGATTTTTAGTAAGTGTTTTGTGCCTCCGGCGGCTTAAGGGGAGGGCTGCGCGTTTTATTACGCCAGCCTGTCAGATTTGATGCAAAACCAGCAAAGCCGGATTTTGCCTGGCAGGCTGGCTAGAAACGGCTACAGCCGCTTGCTCCGCAGGATAAGGATTAAGAATCCCCTCCCCGGCAACGCGCGGCGTTGCATCCGGGTAGGGCGCTTTAAGAATTGCTGTGCGTTATAAGTTTTGCGACGACTTTGGCTTGCAGAGATATTGGGCTAATAATTAAGATCGTTATGGTAGCAAACGCTTTCGCATCATGTCTGGTATTTGAGAATTAGCGTAAAGTCGTTTATGGTGGGCAAGCTCAAGCTGGCAAGGCAACTGGCTGTGTGCGGTTTGCGCCACGATTGCTGGCGGCGCAAAGCGTGTCCTTAGGGCGGCGCAGAGTTTGACGCGGCATTGAACACGGCGTGTGTCTGTAAGCGCTTATTAGCATGGTTATTAAACGATATCTGGATAGCCCTGATAACGGGAGCTTGAATGGGTGATATTTTAAGCATACGGGTTATGGCCCAGACTTTGAACGAAGACGATGTTCTGGCTGCCTGGCCAGAGCTTTGCTCGTTGGTATGGCCTGAATGGACAGCCGGAAGAAAGCTCAGGAGCAAGGGCGTGGAGCGTTTGATGGGCCCGGTTCTCGGCCCCGGCCCGGTGGAGAAGTTTTTGGGCGGGCGCAAGCACGGTGTTGTTGAGCTGGCTTCCGACCTTGTGGATTTGCTCAAGTTTGGCGAATTGCCCGCCGCGATTAAAGAAAGCCTGATAGTCCCGGTGGGGCCAGTTGACTCCGCACGGCTCGCTCTTGCCAAAGCTCTTGGCGACTGGGCCGTGCAGGATGCCAATGCTGCTACGAATGCTCTAGAAAAAGCGCTGGACGCGGCAGAGAAGGCTCTGGAAAAGGCCGTTTAAGTCCGCGCTGCCGTTGCTATAGTGGCTATGGCGCATGGCTTGCGGTCTGCGGTTATGCTTGCAGACGCAACTTTGCGGCAGCGCAGCCGTGTCTTGTACCATGCCGCGTTCTTCCGTTCTGTGACGTATTCTGACACATATCAATTTGAGACGCGCCTCTGGCAAACTTCAATTTTGTGATTCACTCTGGCAGGCCTCAATTTTATGATATGCTCTGGTGAGACCCAGTAATCTGGTTTTTTGCCGCATGTGGCAGGTAAAATGTTTGAAGACTCAACAGCCGTATATATTCTGACGCGCTTTGGCTATCTGGCGGTGCTGGGCGGTGCGGCGGTGGAGAATTCCACCATCCTGCTGGTTGCCGGTGTGCTGGCAGAGCGCGGCTATCTTTCACTCCCGCTGGTCATGCTTGGGGGCTTGGTTTGCAGCGCTTTGGCGGGGCAGGGGCTGTTCATGCTCTCGCGCTTCAGGGCGGCCAATCTGTTTGCGCGTTTTCCGCGTCTGGCTGCGCGGGCGGACGCAGTTTGCCGCAACGTTTCGGATATGCCGCGCGCCTTGCATTTTTTCGCCTTCATGTTCCGCTGGTGCTGGGGCGTTAAAAATCTGGCCCCGGTCTTTCTGGGGCGTACATCAATAAAAAATCTCTGGTTTGGCGTGCTAAACCTGCTTGGGGCCGCTATATGGGCTTCGGCCTTCAGTCTGGCCGGGTACGGGTTTTCTTCCGCTGTGGAAGGTGCTTTTGGCTCGATGTTTATTTTTGAGCTGGCCTTGCTGGTTCTGGCGGCGGTGCTTCCGGCCCTGATCGCCTGGAGGCGCTTGCACGGCGGCAAATGTAAGGATACCGGAAAGTAATGAACGATTTTAACGGAAAAAGAACGGCAGTTACTGTTAGCGGCGGGGTAGACAGCCTCTACAGCCTTGTGTCGCTAAGGGAGAACTATAAGGGAGCGGATATTTTCGCCCTGCATGCGCTTTTTCTTCCTGCCCGGCTGCGCGGGACCGAGTATGACCGGATGCTTGCCGTTTTGCGGACCGGGTGCGAGCGGATTGGGGTAGAGCTTCATATTGTTGACTGCTCTGCTGAGTTTGCGCGTCTGGTGATGCGCCCGTTTGCGGCTTCCTATTTTGCTGGCTGCACGCCCAACCCCTGCGCGGCCTGCAACCGCGACATCAAGTTCGGGCTGCTGTGGGACAAGGCTGCGGCTCTTGGGGCTGATTTGATGGTTACCGGGCATTACGCGCGGCTGGAGTTTGACGCGCAAGGTGCTCCAATGCTCCTGAACGGACGCGATATCTATAAGGACCAAAGCTATTTTCTGGCCCTAACCCCTCTGGAACAGCTTGCCAGAGTGCGCTTCCCGCTTGGGGACAAGCGCAAGAGCGACATTGTGGCAGAACTGGATGAGCGCAACAGACGCGCGGCAGATCTGGCCCTGTCAGCATCAGGCGACCGGGCTGTTTCAGGCGGTGGCGCGGGCAACTCTACTGGTTCAGACAATTCAGACTGCGCCGCCGGTTCCGGCAACGAAGCTGGTGTCGCCAGTATTGAGCAGGCTGGTAATTCAGCTAACTCCGGCAATTCCGGCCTTATTGGCGCAACCGCCATTGAAGTGCCTGTAAAAGACGAGAGTCAGGAGATTTGCTTTATTCCCGGCAATGATTACCGTGCTTTTCTGGCTGAGCAGGCGGCGTTGGATCCAGAACTTGCAGCAGCCGGGCAACGCATTGGCAATGCCGGGGATATGCTTTTGCCGGACGGTAGGGTTGTGGGCAAACACAAAGGCTTATGGGCTTATACGGAAGGCCAGCGCAAGGGGCTGGGAGTGGCCTGGAGCGAGCCTCTTTACGTTTTGGGTAAGGATCTTGAGCGCAACGCGTTGCTTTTGGGTACTGCGTCTGATCTGAACAGCCGTTTCTGTCTTTGCGGTAACCTGAATTTTCTGCTCCCGCCCGAGGAATGGCCTGCGGTGGTTTACGCCAAAACCCGTTACCGTCAGGCCATGCAGCCCGCAAAGGTGGAATTTTCAGATTCCGGGCAAATGCGCATCGAGTTTGTCGATAGTCAGCCCTCGGCCCCGGCAGCGCCGGGGCAGGTAGCTGCCATTTACATGCCATATGGAATAAATGAAGATGGTGGGGAAGCACAGGACTTCCGCCTGCTGGCTGGCGGTGAGATTCAGCGGAGCAGATAGGCTTTTGCAGCTGAGGCTGGTGAGTATTTGGGGAAATGGGAACTCTTGCTGAGGTGTAATGCCAGCTTGAACTTACAAGACCTGCCCCTGTTGCGGGGTGCAGGGGCCAGCCGGTCCCTGCCGGGGATTCTTAAGGTGTAGCTCGTTTCATAGGGCAATACGCGATTAAATCGATCGCATCTTAAAAGCGATACTGGTGTGCAACTATTTCGAGCCCCTTAAGCCGCCGGAGGCATTCTGCTTCCGCGCGCCAGCTATTCCTGTCCTGCTTCCGGCACCATCAGTGTATCCAGAACAGACTGCACAGCAGCCATGCGGCTTTCGATGCTGTTGTCTGCCAGTGATGAGGCGCTTTCCACAATCAGGCCACCGGGGGTGAGGGATGGATCGCCTTTTACGCGCCAGCCTTCAAGTTCGGTCTGTCCTGCCTGATTAGCGGCGTTCTGGCCCAGCGCGATAATGTCTGCAATGGCGGCTTCGTCTTCCGGATGTACGCGCACGGTGATGTTGCGGGCGCTTTCCAGAGTGCGCAGGGCCTGATGGTAGAGGTTTTCCAGAATCTTGCCGCGTTCTTCCTGCAGCGTTATTCCAAAGGCCTTTTCAACCGAAATTCTGACCAGCGCCGCCAGATCGTCCCGCCATGCGCGGGTTACTGCCGCGCTTTCCTGCTGGATTGATGAGAGCACGGCGGAAACCGCGTCGCCCATGGATGAGCGCAGTTCTTCCAGCTCCTGTTCGGCCAGCCGCACGCCTTCGTCATAGCCTTCCTGCCGGGCCTGCTCGCGGATGGCGGCGGCTTCGGACTCGGCCTGAGCCAGAATTTCTTTGGCTTTTTCCGTGGCGCGTACGCGGACGCGATCCAGATACTGGTTTTCGTCTTTTTCATCCCACGCGCGTGAGCGGACGCTTTCAACGTCATTCAGCTCGCTGATCTTGTTGCCGATGAAGATGCGCCCCCATTTGGAGCGATCTTCAGGCTCTTTGCTTTGCGCTTCGGCTTGCTGCGCGGGATTCGTTTCGGCGGCCATTACAAATATAACCTCTTGAATTTATACGAACACATCGCTGTTGCCGCGGCTTATCACAATACGGCCTTCGGCTTCGAGCTTGCGTACTACCTTGATGATATTCTGCTGGGCCGATTCCACGTCGGAGAGCTTGGTCGGTCCCATGATTTCAAGGTCTTCCTTGATCATGCTGGAGGCGCGTTCGGACATGTTGCGGAAGAAGATGTCGCGCAGTTCCTCGTTGGAGCCGCGCAGGGCCATGGTAAGATCCTCGTTGGAGATTTCCTTGAGCATTTCGCGCACGGCACGGTCGTCCAGCGTGTTGACGTCTTCGAACACGAACATGAGGGCGCGGATATCTTCCGCCATCTGTGCGGATTCTTCCTCGATCTCGGAGAGCACTTCTTCTTCTGTTGCGCGGTCGACAGAGTTGAGGATTTCCGCAACCGACTGCACGCCGCCAACCTTTTTGCCTTCCTTGCCGCCCATGGCGATAAGCTGGCTTTGCAGAACCTGATCCACGGCCATGAGCATTTCTTCCGGCACGGATTCGAGCCGGGCCAGACGCATGAGTACTTCCGTACGCACGCCCGGCGGCAGGTTGACCAGCAGCTCGCCTCCGTTTTCCGGCGGCAGGTGGCCCATGATGAGCGACAGGGTTTGCGGGTGTTCGTTGCGCAGAATCTGGGCCATGAGTTTGGGGCTGACGTTGCCAAGCTCGCGGAATGGCTGCGCGGCTTCGTCAAGACCCAGAAGATCGGTAATGTATTTGGCTGTGTCGCTATCCACGTTGGCAAGAAGCAGTTTTTTGACCGCGTCCGAACCACCGCGCACCATCTGCTGCCCTGTGACCAGAGCATGGTGGTATTCGCGCAGGACGCTTTCCACCGTTTCTTTGGGGATGGCGCCAAGTTCAACCATCGCCTTGGAGATGGAGACAATTTCCTGACGCTCCATGCGCTTGAACACTTCGGCAGCGAAGCGCTCGCCCATGGCCAGAAGCAGTACCGCTGTTTTTTGCGGCCCCTTGAGTTCCGTAGGTGTTTCAGCTTTTTGCGACACTTTTTGTTTCCTCGTTACATTGAACGTTGTTTCCGCAAGGCGCTTACGCCTGCTGGAAATCTAACGTAGATATCCCGTAGTTGCAATTACTATGCCTGAACTTTCTAGAGTTTTGTTAAAAAAACTGCAGGCACCGGTGGGCATACTGGCAGAGGGGGACCCGGTTAGCGCTGGCTCCAGCATGTGTACGCCTGCTCCATTGGCATAAGCAGGTGCGCAAAGTGAACAGGCTGGTGGCTCAAAACGGCCCGGACAGAAAGTTGGCAGCCTTGCTAATCCAGCCCAGCGCGATGTAGCCCGGCCTGAAAGAAAGCCATGGCAATGCTCATGGACACGGATGCATTCAGGGATTCCACGCAGGACCGCATGGGGATGGAGATGCGCCGCTCCTCCGGCCAGTAATCATCAAGGCCGGGGCCTTCCAGACCGGCAACCAGCCCGATTCCAGCTCCAATGTCTGCATTTCCGGCATTCAGGCGGCAGGCCTTGGCAAAATCAAAATCATAAATGCTTCTTCCCCTTGGGGAGAGCGCGAAAACAGGCAAGTCCATCCGGGAAAGTTCTTCCAGCCCCGGCCCGCTGAAAAGCGGTACCTGAAAGATCCCCGGCCCGGAAGCGCGCAGACTTTTTGGCAGGTAGGGGGTGGCGGCTTCCTTCAGCAGTACGACTCCGGCATCAAAGGCCGCGGCGCTGCGGATTGTGGTGCCAAGGTTGATCGGATTCTGGAAGGGCACGAACACGGTCATGGAGCAGCGGGGGGCTGACGCCGCTGAATTGGTGGCGTCGTCATTACAGCGCGGCAGGGGGAGTTCGCCGTTCCAGGCCGGTGGGGGCGGGGCGCTGATTTGCAGAATCGGCCCGCGAATCCCGTAAATATCCAGCGCGGCGAACATGTCGCTGGGCAAGGCGAAAATCTGGCAGCGCTGCGGCACATCCAGTCCGTCCAGCAAAGCCGCTCCGCACGGCTCGTCCGGCTTTTTGCGCACGATAACCGCTTCAATCCTGTCGCCGTAGCGTTCCACAATCTCATGGATGAACGAGCGCCCGGAAACCAGCGCCTGCTCGTTCTTTTTGATGCCGCGCGAATCAAGCAGCTTGAGCCATGTTTTGTAGCGCGGGTTTTGCGGGCTGCTTATCTCTGTGAAAGTGGCCATTCTGCTGGTCCTGTAATTCCTGTTTACCGTTTTTACCGTTCTGGCTGTTGATGCAAAACTGGCTGGAGACAGCCCTTGCGGAGAATAGTCTTTTTGACGCCGCCGGGCAACGCGTTTGCGTGATTTTTAACTGGTGGTTTCATTGCTGTCCGGCTAACAGCCAGTCAGCAATGGCCGGTTTGCAAAACCGGCCCGCGCGCGAACAGCGCGGCGTGCCTTTAGCACAATCGGCTTCCGATTGTGCGTATGTAAGAAAGATCAAATGGACTTTCTCTTTGCTTTTTAATTATTTGACCTTGAACCAAGCCAACTTTTAGCTGGACAGTAATGTGGTGGTTTTAACTGTTGCCGTATGCCCTGTATTCAAATATTTTAGGCACGCGGCAAGCAGAAGCCTTTCCATATATCAGCAGTATTGGCAAGGTCGACCGGCGTCTTTGCCGGGCAACAAGCGGGCCGCTAGAGCGTTTTCACTTTGAAAAAGTGCAAACACTCGACAAGGATTTGTCTTCAATGCCTTGTCGCCAAATGGTTGTCAGGCGGCTTTGCCGACCATCAAGCAAGCATTTGAAAGCGAAAATGCTATAAAAATTGCAAGAGCGTCAGGGAATAATAATGAAATATTTTGTATCGCAAATGACAGTGTTCATGGCCAACCGGGGCAACAAGCGTAACATGCGCGTGGTTGTGCGCTTTACCCTTGGGGTAATCGCGCTGATTACCCTGTACAGTGGTCTGTTTCACCTGATCATGCTGGCGGAAAACCAGCACTACAGTCTGGTTACCGGCCTGTACTGGACGTTGACGGTCATGTCCACGCTCGGTTTTGGCGATATTACCTTCACCAGTGACCTGGGCAAGGTTTTTTCGATTGTGGTGCTTTTTTCGGGCATCATTTTCTTTTTGATCATGCTGCCGTTCACCTTTATCCACTTTATCTACCAGCCGTGGCTGGAGGCGCAGAACCAGAGCAAAGTCCCGGTGGGTCTGCCCGAAGGCGTCAAGAACCATGTGCTGCTCGTTGGCACGGACGACATGGCCCGCAACATCCAGACGCGCCTCACGCGCTACAATATTCCCTGCTGGATGATTACCCCGGACCCGGTGGAGGCAGGCGATATCTTTGACCGGGGACGCAAGGTCTTGCGCGGCGAGCTGGATATAGCCGACACCTACGAGGCGGCGCGGGTGCGCGATGCTGCAATGGTAGTGGCTCTGCGCGATGATCTCAAGAATACCAACATCGCGGCGACTGTCTCGGAAGTTGCGCCGGAAACACTGCTGGCAAGCTGCGCCCGCAACGAGAATTCCATAGACATTCTGCGCTTTGCCGGTTGCAGGCATGTTTTTCATTTTACCCACATGCTGGGCGAAGGAATCGGTCGCCGCGTTTTTGCGGGCCGTACAGAGAGCAACATCATCGCGCGTTTTGAGGAGCTTTGCATTGCCGAAGTTCCGGCCCGCAGTACCATCCTGCTCGGTAAAAACCTGATCGAGCTGAATTTGCGCGGCAGGCTTGGCATTAACGTGGTCGGCATCTGGCAGGGAACAAGATTCACCGGCACAACCCCCACAACCGTAATCGGCCCTGACGCTGTTCTGATGCTGGCTGGTACCGCTGACCGGCTGGACGAATTTGACCGCACCTGCATTATCCACCAGGAAGGCGAGGCTGAGAATCCGGTGCTGATCCTCGGCGGCGGCAGCGTTGGCAAGGAGATTGTCTCTACCCTTGAGCGGCGCATGGTTCCCTTCCGGCTGGTGGACAAAAACGCCGCCATGATCAAGCCGGACGACGAGCGCTACATTCTGGGTGATGCCGAGGACATATCCGTGCTGCGCAAGGCCGGTATTGATCAGGTGGACAGCGTGGTCATCACCACGCACAACGACGACCTGAATATCTACCTGACGCTCTATTGTCGCAAATTAAGGCCGGATGCGCAGATTATCAGTCGCTGTAACCTTAGCCGCAACATCAACTCGCTTTACAAGGCCGGGGCTAATCTGGTTATGGCCCTGTCCAGCGTGGCCTCCAACGCCGTTATCAATCTGCTTACGCCGGACAGCGTTTACATGCTCACCGAAGGCCTGAACATCTTCCGCGTTTCCATGCCTGCCGCGCTGATTGGCACTACCTTGCGCACCAGCGATATTCGCCGCAACACCCAGTGCAATGTGGTTGGCATGCGGCGCAATAGCCAGATGGTTGTTGGCTTGGACCCGGACGAGCCCTTTGTTGCCGGAGATGAGCTCGTGCTGGTGGGAACCACCGAGGCCGAACTGGAGTTTATGAAAAAGTACCCGAACGAGGCCGATAGCAAAGCTTAGGGCGTGTATTGAGGCGATTGTTAA
>JAJDJF010000090.1 GCA_030267065.1 Desulfovibrio sp. OttesenSCG-928-C06
TTGCGTTATCCATGAAGATAATTGATAATATTGCCAGCGGGTGGTTATGGCCTCATTGATGATTAATATGGCCGTTATTAATATAGCGGCCAGCTACCCGCCTGTTCTGGCAACATGATTGCCGGTGCAGGCAAAAGGCAAATAACATCCGGGCTGAATGCATCAGGACCTTTGACGCGGGCGCGCATATGCAGAAAGTGCTGATTATTGACGATGACAGGGAGCTTTGCGGCCTGCTGGCCGATTATCTGGGGCTTGAGGGCTTCGAATGCTCTTTTGCGCACGATGGGCTGGACGGGATGAATATGCTTGCCGCCGGGCACTGGTCGCTGGTGGTTCTGGACGTTATGTTGCCCAAATGCGGCGGCTTTGATGTTCTGCGCTTTATCCGTTCGTCAGATGCGCTTGCGGCGTTGCCCGTGCTGATGCTCACAGCCCGTGGCGGCGAGCAGGACCGCATTGCAGGGCTGGAAGCCGGAGCGGACGATTACCTGAGCAAGCCCTTCAGTCCCGGCGAGCTGGCGGCCCGGTTACGCGCCCTGCTGCGGCGTGCGCGTTTTGCCGCCGCCACTGGCGTACCATCTACCTCGCATGGTTTGCCCAGCGTTGTAAGCGTGGGCGATCTGGTTCTGAACAGGGCCGGTTTGCGTGTGACCATCAAAGATGCACTCGTTCAGCTAACACCGGTGGAGTTCCGCATTATGGACAAGTTGCTGGAAAATCCCGGACAGGTGGTGACGCGCGAGGATTTGTCCGTGGCGGCTCTAGGGCACGGAGTGCGCCCTTTTGAGCGCGCTCTGGACACCAATATCAGCCGCCTGCGCGCCAAGCTCGGCCCGCATGCCGATGGCGGGCAGCGCATTCTGGCGATACGGGGCACAGGATATATGTATGTGTTGACGGATGCGCTGCCGGGGGATGCATAATGAGCCGTATCCGGAACAGGCTTTCGTTTTTCTGGAAAGTCTACGCAGGCGCTGTGTGCCTGATCTGCGTGGTCATAGCCTTTGCCGAGGTTGCCGAGGACTATATCCCCGACATGCTGAATAGCCGCGAGCGGAGCAGCAGGGTACTCGAACAGTGGCTTGATCGCTACGAAGCTGCGGATACCGGCGCAAGGGGCGATTTGCTTGCCGCCATGCGCGAGAGTGGCGTCTGGTTCATTGATTTGCCGCCCGGTGCGCGCACCGGCGCGGTAACGGATGGTGCCGGAGAAGGCAGCGCCCGTAGCCCCGTTATGGGTATTTTACCGGAGAGCGATGACTGGGAAAGCGAGTGGGTTATTGTGGACAGGGTGCTGCCTGACGGACGCCTGCTGGCGGCCGGGCTGCCGGAACCGGGTTACTTTGATGCCCTTGAGGGCGCAGTCTGGTTTGCGGTTATTGCCCTGTTTTCCGGAGTTTGCTGTTACGTTTTTTCTTTCTTCATCACTGCGCGCCTAAAGCGGATTGTACAGGCCGCAGAAAGCCTTTCAAGCGGCGACCTGACGGCCAGAGTTCCCGATGTCGCACCGGGCGGCGATGAGATTGCCCGTCTCGGTACCGCGTTCAATAGTATGGCCGGGAGCATCGAAAATCTGGTGGAGAATGAGCGGCGGCTGCTTTACGACATCTCGCACGAATTGCGCTCGCCACTTGCCAGAATACGGCTGGCTCTGGGGCTGGCTGGCCGTTATCCGGACGACCGGGCCGCCGGGTATCTGAAACAGGCTGACGAAGATGCCGAGCGCATGAGCGTGATGGTTGAAAGCGTCATTGAGCAGGGGCGTTCCACGCCGGTGTTGCACGAACTGGCCGAACAACTTGATATGCGCGAGCTTGTCCGGTCTGTGGTGGATATGGCTAACTTCGAGTTTTCCGGCAACTCCGGCAATGCCGCAGGCGCTGGCTACGGCGGCTGCGTTCTGGACTGCCGTCTGGAATACCCGGTCTGTCTCAGGGGCACCCGCCTCATTCTGGAGCAGGCTTTTTACAATGTTCTGAGCAACGCGCTGCGCTACAACCCGCCCGGAAATACGGTCATGGTTGAAATATCCGCTGTCGCATACCGCGAGAGCGCTGGGAGCCTGAATAGCGGGGCGGATAATAACGCTGAACCTGATAGCAGCGTTGGTCCGGATAGTAGTAATGGCTCCGGTCTGGAGCTTGTGGTGAAGGTTCGTGATTTCGGCCCCGGCGTGCCTGCTGCCAGTCTGGAAAAGATCTTCAAGCCTTTTTACCGGGTAGAGGAAGCAAGGGACAAGCTTTCCGGAGGAACCGGGCTTGGGCTGGCTCTGGCCCGTAACTATCTTGAAAGGCACAATGGGCGTATCAGCGCGGCAAACGCCAATCCCGGCCTGCTGGTCACCGTTGTTCTGCCGGTGTTCAGAACGCCAGCTAACTGAGTTTTTTCAGCGCTACCTGCCTTAACGCATCTTTTGCGCAAAGGCTGTCTCCAAAAGACGGCAATGTTCCAGAATGGGCCATGCCGCTACCTGCCCGGATAATAATCACGGCGATACCACAGACAGGAGCTACAGCCGATAGCCCCAGATAATAAAAGCCGGATTCTAGCCCTGTAACAGCATTTTTGCGGTGCAGTACAGGGTTGAAGTCCGGCTTTGATACTGCCCAGGGGGAGGAAGACTTGTTATCGTGGAAGTCACCCGGGAACAGCGTTTGGTTATATATTTAGCAAGTGTCTCTAAAGCTTTTTCACTTCATCCACATCAATCTCAATGCCGCTGAATTCTTTTTCCAGCTCGCCCCGGATTTCGACAAGGTCTTCCGGGCCTACCTGCTGCCCGCGCCAGCATTCCGCATCTATTTCAAGTGTGATCTCGCCGCTGCTGTCTTTGAACAGGTAGTTTTCGCCGCCCAGGTTTTTCACAATGTGTCCGCGCAGGGTCACGTTGGAGTCATCAGGCAATTTTTTGGCCTGTTCCACAGTGATCGGGTCCGGGGCCGGGCCGGTGAAGCCGCCGCCCTGTCCGGCTGTTGCGCACAGCGGGGCGCAACACATGAGCATGGCCATAAGCAGTGATGTGAGCAAATATTTCATTTTCATTGTTATCTCCTTTTTGTCTGCGCAATTCTATCTGGCATAATCTAGTCTGGAACGATGCCATAAAACCGCGCAGCGGTCTGTTATTACTGCCTGCTGTTAGCTCTGGCGCTGCTCACAGGCGAACAGCGCTGCATGCCTTTGGCCGGATCTGGGCGGGTCCGGCATGGGCAATAAAAATCAATGCCTTTCCCGCCGTGTCTCTTTTTCAGGACTGCCAAAGCAAATAAAAAGAGCATAATTGCTCAATGGTTCAATATCCCGGAGGCTGGTTCTTGATGGATAGCCGTGTAATTACAGGGTTTTTTATCCATTGATTCATTCCGGCTCGTGTTGTAAGCCTACATAATCCTTTTCATAGCACGCCTGTTCGCAACGTCAAATTTACGCGCGGCCATGTCACATTCCGTTACATTGCTGCCGTGGGTATGTCTGCTGTGGTGCTTGTTCAAGGTTCTTGTGACGGATTAATCAATTTTGGAGAGTTGATTGCTGTATTATCTATAACAATTATGTGGAGACTTTTATGGAACCGTCTGAAAATAACGTAAACCAGAATCAACCGGAACAGCCTGCCGCTGACACGCCGGTTGATCAGGCCACCATTGATGCAGCCAGAAAACTGCTCATGCCCGGCTACGAATTCAACATCGGTGGTATTTTGAGCAGCACCTTTTCCACCACCCTCAAGAATCCGCTGCTCTTTATCGGGCTGGCACTTCTGGCTATTCTGCCTGCTTCGCTGATTTTTGCCATTCTGCCTTTGGGCAGCGCCGGGCCGATTATCTCGGCCATCGTGATTGCCATTCTTGTGCTGGTAATTCAGGGTGCCATTACCTACGCTGTTTTCCAGATCAACACAGGGCACAAGGCCGCTATTATGGAGTCGGCCCTGCGCGGTCTGGCCCGTTTTCTGCCCGTGCTGCTTGCCTCCATTATTGTTGGTTTCGGCGTTGGCATAGGCACCCTTTTCTTTGTGATCCCCGGCATCATTATTTCCTGCATCTGCGCTGTTACCATCCCGGTGTGCGTAGTTGAGCGCATGGGACCTGTTGACAGTATTACCCGCAGTGCCTTCCTCACCAAGGGATGCCGCCTGAAGATTTTTGCCCTGATGCTGATTCTCGGCCTGATCAACATGGCAATCATGCTGATTATTCCGACCATTTTTGTTGCCATGACCGACAATGCCGTGGTGCTCTCCATTGTTATCTCGCTGGTAAGCGCTCTGCCCAAAGCTTTTGAGTGCGTAATGATCTCCACAGTTTACTATGAACTGCGCAAGATCAAGGAAGGCGTGACTCTGGACACTCTGGCCAGCGTTTTTGATTAGGTCCTGTTTATGCTATGGTTTTTTTGCCTTTGCGATGGAGAAAACGAATAGCGCCCAGGCAAGCAGCCATTGCGTAATTGTGTAAAACAATCAGAGTCTTGTAATAAAAAAAGCGTCGTCTATAGCAGATGACGCTTTTTTTTGCGCGCATCCAATACTGCAA
>JAJDJF010000092.1 GCA_030267065.1 Desulfovibrio sp. OttesenSCG-928-C06
CGGGCGTCTTTTGCCCCAGCGAAAGGTGCGACTCGTGAATCTCGAACCCGCTGCCCAGCAGAACGGCGTCCTGCAACGGCATATAAGGCGAATCCGGCATCAGCGAATCCCAGTCCAGTCCAAACTGTCTGGGCAAATCGTTGTTGAAGGATACGCCCTTGCTGTCGCGGAAAGCCATTACGCACGGCCAGTACTTGGCGCCGTTTTCCTCATTCTTGAGGCGTGCGATCAGGTTAAGATAGTCCCGGCACCACTGTTTGAGCTGGCGCAACGAGCTCATGGGCATCATCAGGTAGTTGTCGTATACCGTGTGCTTGAGCTTGTTCCGCTGCAGGATATTCTCAATTTTTTCGTAAAAGTCGCGCCAGCCAATCAGAAAATTCTTGTCCTGATGCACGGTGATGGGGCGCAGCACACAGTACCAGCCCTGCTGTGCCTTGTGCGACACACGCGCATCGGCAACAACCTGTTTCCAGCTTCTGGCCGCAAAACCTTTGGGCTTTTCCACATCATTCATGGCCAGGCTTGAGAGAGCGGAACTGGCCGTGACCACATCCGCGTCCGCGTAAACCTGAAACTTGACCGGAATATCAATATCCTGCGCCCACAAATCATCCGCAAACTCAATGCGGTACTGGTTGCGCGGCGAGCACTTCACCTTGGCCTGAAAAACCTGCATGGTGACTGGCAAGGCGTTAAACTGCGCCCAAACACTAAGCTTGGCGGCAGCCAGAAAAACATCAACGCTAAAAAAGAACCACAAAGCCTGCCCGTTACCGCGCAAAACCTCAACGCCGCCGTAATCTTCCAGCGTCTGGGCGATAACCGGGTTAGCCTCCCCCTGCCAGACCGACCACATGCCGTAGCCGGAGCTTTCGAGCATCAGCTCGTCCAGCTCGGGGTTGATACTTTGTAATTCTTTCAGATTAATCATAGTCTACCTTTCGGCGTAAATATCAGAAAACATCAGGGCAAACACGCAGCAGGAATACCCTGCGCAACGCTTGTAGCCCTTTACAGTGAAACAAACCCGGCAATTCAGCCTTGCGCGCTGGATGCGCCAGCCCATCTGCTCTCACAGGCCGAGCAGAGAGCGCCCGATTGACCTGCCGGGCCAAATAGCACAGCGTCTTTACAGAGCCAGCCTGCGACTTGCCGGTCAAAAACCGCATATAATGAGGGGCGGAAAAAAACTCCGCCACCGCACAGCACGCAGACCTTTTTTGAATTATCATGCAATAAGCACGCCAATCTTGAAAGATATGCAGGGCGTGATCGGGCATTGCGGATATTGTTACTACAGTATCGTAGCTACTGGAATTTTAAAAGCGAATTCGTCATAGCCCGTTCAACCGCAACAAACAACAGGGAACAACAAGGCAAACACAAACAAAAACGCCCGGTAATCGCTGACCATGCAGGAAAAACCCGGCAAGACCCGCTTGACATGAGAGTCACTATGGCTTAAGCGAACAATGTCAACACGCCGGGATGGTGGAATGGTAAACGCAGCGGACTCAAAATCCGCCGGTCGCAAGACCTTGCGAGTTCGAGTCTCGCTCCCGGTACCAAGTAAAATCAGGCAGTTACATCAAGTAACTGCCTTTATTTTTAGCGTTTTTTGTACACCACCTGTGCCCCATCCCAACAATAAGACACAGACGCATTGCCGCTTCAGCCTGTTTTTGTTATATATTTTCAAGCCCTCACGCTGCTCCCATATCGCCCGTATACCAGAGGGACGATGTGCGTAGCCACTGCCAGCGTTAACCGCTACATTGGCATCAGCGGTGAGGGTGCCACACCACTCAAAAACATCAATCCCGTAATATTACATACTGTTCATTATATTCGCCCCACCTGCTTCAGCAGCTTTATTGACATTGCCTTTTGCCCGCACGTTGGTTAGAAACGTAGAAACTAGGAAAAATGATGATCATATTCTTGCAAGATATCGGGCTGTCCATACTTATTTTCTTTGTCTGTCTGGGTGCGGTTGCTGCCGTGCTTGCGCTTAGCGCCATGCAGCACAACAAAACGCAGACAGATGACGAGAAACGTCTGAACCCGATAAAAGAAGCAAAGGGCGTTTTTTCTGCGCCTTACAATCTGGTCATTACAGGTTTTGCCGCCATGTTCAGCCTGTACGCCGCTGAAACCATGGCTGCCATGGTGATAATCGGCCTCTGCTTTCTGATTGTGCTGTTCAAGTATTTCTCCTCGCGTTCCTAGCGTTCCGGCAGAATTTTCTGCTCATCTTTCAGAGCCTGCCGCACTCCCTGTGGCGGGCTTGTCTGATATCAATTGAATTAGCCAGTCATAACGCCTTCTCCCCTATTTCCGCTGGGTGCATGAGAAGCACCTGTAGAGCCTTCTACATCGTTCCGGGTTGCCACCACTTGCTACAACTCCTGCATATTCACGGAATTGACACGCCCCTAAAGCCGGTATAATTTTGGCCAATCAACAACGCTTAAAGTTGTCTCCAGACAAACTGCGCAAGCGGAAAATCGTATTTTCCCTTGCAGCACTGCAAGATAAACGGCGGTGCTGTAGCCGGAATTGTTTGAGAGACAACACCTGATGAGGATCGCTTTATGTTTAAAAAGGACTCGGTCTGTTACGCCTAGCAAGGGCTATTGCGTAACCGGCACAGATTGCAGGCAATGGCCCTTGCTCGTTCCCGAACTAAAAATCAGGAGGAGCATAATGGGCTACAAAAACGCGAATGTATTTTTGCCGCGCCAGCTACTTAGCGCGGTGCAACAGTATATAGACGGCGAGTACATTTATATCCCGCGCAAGGAAGAAGATAAAAAGCATTGGGGCGCAAACACCGGAATCAGGCAAACGCTCCAGCTTCGCAACCGGGAAATAGTGGCTAAAAGACAGGCGGGTTGTTCGGTGCAAGAGTTATCCGAGCAATACTTTCTCTCTGCCAAGGCTATATACAAGATAATCAATACGGCTCGAAAGAGTTGATAAATCTGGCGTTCCGGGTAACCGGAGCGCCTTTTTATTTAAGAACCAAAAAGTAGGATGCGTCTGGGCAACCAAAAGTATATTCTGCCAGCAGATTGTAG
The DNA here is from genome assembly GCA_030267065.1 of Desulfovibrio sp. OttesenSCG-928-C06. Taxonomy (GTDB): domain Bacteria; phylum Desulfobacterota; class Desulfovibrionia; order Desulfovibrionales; family Desulfovibrionaceae; genus WRHT01. Next base: position 3,084 of record JAJDJF010000092.1, read on the forward strand.
AGAGAAATTCGCGTGGGAAAAACTTGCGCAGATGTTGGCGCTAAAACCCGCTTATCGTATCCACCTAAAATCACCGCACATAATAAGCCTCGACGCTTGCAGAAAGCTCAATCAAGGAAGACAACCATGAACACGCCTTTTACAGACAACTACAACATGGAATTTCTACTGGAAACCATGATGGGCCCCAATGCCATGCGCATCACCGAAGAGATGGCCCTTGACCTGCCGCTTGAGCCGGGAATGCGCGTGCTGGATTTAGGCTGCGGCATGGGGCTTTCATCAATCCTGCTGGCAGAAAAATACAATGTGACTGTGTTTGGCGCCGACCTCTGGATTAGCCCCAGCGATAACGCCAAGCGCTTTACCGCGCTGGGTCTGGATAAAAAAATCATCCCCATCTCAGTAGACGCGACCAAAGACATCCCCTTTGCCCACGAATACTTTGATATGATTATCAGCGTTGATTCATATCATTATTATGGAAACAACACGGACATGTTGCCAAAGCTTCTGCCCTTCCTGAAAAAAGGGGGGCGGATTGCCGTGGCTGTTCCCGGCTTCAAAAAAGACTACGCTCCGGGCAATATTCCCGAAGAACTCAAGCCCTTCTGGACCCCCGAATGGAACTTTTACCCATGCGCATGGTGGAAGGAGCTATGGCAAAAGGAACCGGGAATAGAAGTGCTGGAATGCCGCGAAATGGACTGCTGCGCCAAAGCCTGGGCCGAATGGCTTAAAAGCCCCAATCCCTATGCGCAAGGCGATATCCCAATGATGGAAGCCGAAGGCGGCAAGTATTTTAATCTGGTTCAGATTACCGGCAAGAAAATCTAATGCAAAAAAAAAAGCTCGCGGCAAAAGCCGCGAGCTTTTTGTCAAACCTGTAACGTGAACAGACCTTAGGGGCTCTTAACACAAAGAGCAATTTTGTTCTCCGGCAAGGAAGAAAGTATTTTTATGCAGGGAGCATACTCTTACTGTATGTGACCGGAATAAAAATACTTTCTGATGCCGCAAGAGGACAAAAGGGCCTTTGTGTTAACAGGCCCTAGGCCAGCAGGCCCTGAATAGCCTTAACGATGGCCGGCTTCTGCTTCAGACCTTCCATGCGTTCGATTTCTTCGCCGCCCTTGTAGAAGAGCATGGTCGGAAAGCCTTTTACGCCAAGGCGTTCCTTAAGTTCCACGTTTTCGTCAAAGTCGATCTGATAAATGGGGAACTCGGGCATGTTTTTATCAATATCCTTAAGGACAAAGGCCA
>JAJDJF010000091.1 GCA_030267065.1 Desulfovibrio sp. OttesenSCG-928-C06
TGCAGTCAAAGGCCAGCAACGGTTTTACCGCCAGCATAGCCTCGGCCAGAGCATAGCCGAACCCTTCCCAGATGGAACTCAGCGCGAACAGATCTGTTGCCGCCCAGAATGGAGCCATGTTTTTAAGAAAACCGGCAAAGCAGACATCGCCCTGCTGGGTTCTGAAGCTGCGCAGGGCTTCGCCTGAAACCATTTTTGCAGAAAACAGGCCAGAGTCGCGGCAAGGCTCAAGCCCCAGAGAGGCAGCAAGTCCGTGCAGTTCGCCACGCAGTTCGCCGTCACCTGCTATCAGCAGCTTGTGCGGGAAGGAGCGACGCTTGAGCTCCGCGCTCATGTGCAGCAGATATTTCTGGGCCTTTTGCCCGGAAAGCCGACCGGCGTTGCCGATAACAAGCGGCCGCTCCGCGCTGAACGCGGTGGGAAAGGCAGCCGCGCCGGTTGCGTCCACATGCGGCGCGGCAGGTGTATCCAGCGCGTCAGGCGCATACGGCGCATCTGGAGCATCCGGGCTGCCCGGCGCAGTAACAAGCCTGACCCCGGAATCAAACAGCCCCTTGTCAAAGGCAACCGAGTCAAGACCGTTATAGATTACATGAATGCGCGCCGGGTCCATCACATGGGCCTGCCGCACGCATTCGGCTGTTTCCTTTGAGTTGGCGATCAGCGCAGTCAGGCGGGAATAGAGATATCCGTTCATGGCGCTGGCTTTTACGGGAATAGCGCTGCCACGGCGGTAATAGACCTTTACCGCGCCCTGAAAAGAATTTTTGCGCCCGGCAGCAGGCACCCCTACTTTCAGGTCCGCAGGCAGGTTCAAAATCAGGTGACTGACCCTGTTCTGCGCCAGAAAACGCGAAAAGCCCGAGCCTTTGAACGGGTTCAGGAAAGCTAGATTGCCGAAGCTCCAGTCAGCCAGACGAAATTTACCGGACAAAACCGGACGCTCAGACTTTGCGTCGAGATCCAGTTCTTCCTGTGCCATGCGCCAGAGCGGGTCGCCCGCGCCGCAGGCCAGAATAACGTTATATCCTTCACGCGCCAGATAAAGCGCGCTTTCCAGATGCCATCTTTCGCCGCCGCCCCAGGCCTTGTTGCTGTTGCAGAAGCAAACCATGGCGTCCTGCTTCATTTCAGGGTATTTCTCGCTCATGGCGGGACTTTATAGGAGCCGCTAAAACTTGTAAATACAGCATGCAGATTATAGGAACGCAATTCGCGCCGGTATCATAGCAAAAAAGGCCGGTTTCAGGTTGGGAGGCAGCGCTTTTTGGCGCACCTCCAACCTGAAACCGGCCTTTGATCTAATCTTTGGTAAAAAACTTGCGAAAGTCAGCCTACATGGGAATCACATGGGTAAAGAAGTCGTCTTCATCCACCAGCACGGGTTCGCCCTTGGTATTCAGGCGGATACGGCTGTTGTGCACCGGAGCCACGGCATCCTCCTGCCAGCTCTTGACCTGCGGGCACCATGAATATGGATAGCGGTGCGCCCGGAAGACCTTGCCGCCGGGGTTGATGAATTCCCAGACAATCTCGCCTTCCACGGTAACCTCCAGAATACGCCCGAACTGAAATTCGGTAATCAGGGTGTTGCCGTTGGGCAGGCGGTCGGCGCTGGAACAGTACTGGCTGAACAGAAGCCCCTTGATACTGAGCGCCTCGGTGTTGCCATCAAAGTTCAGGCGCGGGTCGTTAAAGGCCCAGACCACCTCAAGGGTAGCCGGATTGATTTCCAGCACGCGCGAGTAGCCGCGGGTGGCGTGGTTGTGCCCGTTGGGTGCGCAGGGGGTGGGACGACCAAGTCCGGCCTGCCCGCCGTTGTCAAAGAGCAGGATGTTACCCGCGCCGGGCAGCCCCGGCTGAATCATATGCACATGGTGCTGGCCAACAATCTGCCCAATGTCCTGAAGCTGTTTTGTAGATTCAAAATCCGGCCCCAGCCGCCAGACAATGTCGCCGGTCTTTTTGTCTATGATGAACGAGGTGTTCAGGTTGCGGATGTCGGAAATGATGTTTTCCGGATGGAAGCGCTCATCGCCTGCATCATAGAACCTGTTTGGACCAAGGTAGTTGATGTTGTTACAGTAAGTAACCTTGACGTATCCGGCTCCATCAAAAAGTGGGGCAAAATGATAATGCACGGCTTTGCCGATGGTTTCGATGCCAAGTTGATCCCAGTGGTCAAAAAGACTCCATGACCACAGGCAGTTGCCGTCCTCATCAACCTCCATGAGCTTGGTGTCGGCTATCGGGTGAGGCGAAAACTCAGGCAACACGCGGGTTACGGTGGAGTTGACCAGGGTTTTGCCCTTGAACTTAGGCTCCTGACCGGAGTTGAAGTACCCGGTGTTGTTGCCCTCGCGCTGGTAGTCATGGTGCTGGCGGGCGCTCATTACCGGCTGGCCGGTTTTCAGGTCCGGCACTTCTTCGCCTTTGTTAAAGCTCCATACGGTATTACCGTCCCAGTCCTGCTGCACCAGATTCAGGCAATCCAGCCAGTAACCGAGCATGTAGCCGGTTGTTCCCATAATATAGCCACCGGGCAGGAGCTTGTTGTCAAAGCTGCCGTAAAGCCCTTCCCAACGGTGCACGATATTGCCGTTCATATCATAAAGCACCGCGCCCCTGGCTGTGCTGGTGCCGCCGGTGGCCGGAATCAACGTAAGGCCGTTCCAGCATTTTTCCGGGTTGTAGCGGATAACCCCGGTGGGGCTGACCCGATCGTATGGGAACTCGTACATCAGGAACTCCTTTTTACACGCGCGCGAGAATTGCGCATGGTTGGCGTGAGTTTGGTGGATTGACGCATATTCACGCAAAATAAATGTTTTGTCAAAAAAGAGGTCATGTATTCAGGCACATGTGAACGACTGGCAATAATACCGGAAATCATTTTATTAACAGGATTTTTATTCTGCACAGTATTTTCCGCTTTCACTTGAAACGGGCGCAGTCAAAGGATAAAAAGACATTTATGAGATAAACACTGTGTTATCGCGCCAGTAGCACAGCCTGCCGCACAAACATAATGCGCCACGGCTGGCACGCGGGCTACAGGCACTTACGCCGGAACCGCGCGACTCCAGATACTTTCACGGAGGATTTATGCCCACCACGAACATTGAGTCAGAAGCAAGAAAAGTAGCCAGAACCGTAACCGGAACCAAAACTGTAGACGGCGCGGGAGTGAACCTTGTCCGTGTGCTAGGCTACCGCACAACGCGCGACTTTGACCCATTCCTGATGCTGGACGCCTTTGATTCGGAAAATCCCGATGATTACATCAGGGGATTCCCCATGCACCCGCATCGCGGCATTGAGACTGTCACCTACCTGATAAGCGGAGAAATCGAGCACGAGGACAGCCTGGGCAACAGCGGACGCATAACTGACGGCTCCTGCCAGTGGATGACCGCCGGAAGCGGCATCCTGCATCAGGAAATGCCAAAGGAATCTGCCCGCATGCTGGGGTTGCAGTTGTGGATCAACCTGCCCGCGCGCAAAAAAATGGTCTACCCCAAATACAACGGGCTGGAAGCGAAAGACATCCCCGTCATTGATGAAGACGGGGCCAGAATACGCATTTTGAGCGGAATGTATAAAGATACAAAGGGCGCGATGCAGGCTGAATATGTTCAGGCCACTTATCTGGATGTGGAACTCATGCCCGGACAAAGCTGGAGTGTGGAGACTAATCCGGAAGATACCGTTTTCGCCTACCCCCTGCTCGGCTCTTTAAGTTGCGAACAGGGCCAGCCGTCGCTGGAGGCACGTCAGGCCATCCTGTTCACGCAGGGGTACAGCATCGATTTCAAGGCCGGGCCGGACGGAGCGCGCTTTGTCCTGCTCAGCGCCCCGCGCCTGAACGAACCGGTGGCCTGGGGCGGCCCCATTGTAATGAATACAGAGGAGCAGCTGCGTGATGCATTCATGGAACTTGAGCTGAATAGCTTCATCAAGCACAATGCGGGCGGTGGTAGCGTTTAGAGCGAATTAATCCGGCAGGGCAGCATTCTTGAGAAGTTCCGGACAGAGCACTGGATAAAGCGCATTGTCAGGCTCTTGCGCCTGTTATGCCAGTAGTGCCTGTCGTGTCAGTTGTGCCGGTTGCACAATTTTGAGCAGTAATCACCCAGTCGTGCCAATTCCAGACAACTGCTGTGCCTGTTGCGCCACTCCAGATAGTTATGCCTGTGGCGTCACCAGACAATCATCGTGGCTGCTACGCCAGCCAGAAGGTAATAGAAGCTGAACAGGCGGCAGAAGCAGAATCTACTCAAGCCGGACTTTCTTCTGGAATGCCGCAAACAGGATAACGCTGCAACAGGCCAGACAGGACGCCGCCAGAAACATGCCGGAAAACCCGATCAACGCGCCGATCAGCCCGAAAAGAATCGAGCCTATGGTCATGCCCACGTCCATGAACGAG
>JAJDJF010000093.1 GCA_030267065.1 Desulfovibrio sp. OttesenSCG-928-C06
GTGAGAGGACAAAAGCGCCTGAATGTCGACACGACCTAAAGGGGCGCTGCCCCTTGAGAATCCCCGGCAGGGGAAATGATTTCCCCTGCACCCCTCAGGGGTTATGTATATGACAGAAGTGCATGTCATGCTGCGGGGTCCAAAATTAAAAACTGCCCGCCGGAGGCATAAAAATAACCATTCAACAGGCGGGGTCTGTCCTGCCTGAACTTTTGTTCACGCGAATAACTGCGAACGGAGCAGCCATAAATGAGCACCACTCTCACACCCAGACAAATCGTGTCCGAACTTGATAAATACATTGTAGGCCAGCAGGAGGCCAAACGCATGGTAGCCATAGCCATGCGCAACCGCTGGCGCAGGCAGCAGCTTCCCGAGCATCTGCGCGAGGAAGTGGCCCCCAAGAACATCATCATGATTGGACCTACCGGTGTGGGCAAAACCGAGATTGCCCGCCGCCTCGCCAAGCTTTGCGGTTCTCCGTTCATCAAGGTTGAGGCCACCAAGTACACCGAGGTCGGCTACATCGGGCGCGATGTGGAGTCCATGATTCGCGACCTGATGGAAATCGGCGTGAACATGGTGCGGGAAGAGCAGAACGAACTGGTGCGCGGTCAGGCCGAGAGCAAGGCCGAGGAACGCCTGCTGGACCTGCTCCTGCCCGGCAGTCACGGCGGAACGGCCCGCCCCTTCGACCAGCCCGCAAGCTCCGGCAGGCCCCGGCCCGATTTTGCAGTGGGACCGGATAGCGTCCCGATTCCCGGTGGCAGCCTTGAAACTCATGCAGATCAGCCCAAAGGGGATTCCACGCGCGAAAAATTCCGCGAAATGTGGCGCAAGGGGCAGCTCGACAACCGCGAAGTTGAACTGGAAGTTGAAGTAAGCCAGGGTCCGCAGGTGGAAATAATGGGCATGCCCGGCATGGACCAGATGGGCGGGCAGTTCAAGGATATGTTCAGCAAGATTTTCCCAAGCAAGCGCCAGCGCCGCCGCCTTAAAGTCAAGGATGCCTACGGAATTCTGCTTCAGGAAGAAAGCGAGCAGTTGATCGATCAGGAAAAGGTGGTGGAAATAGCCCGTGAACGGGTTGAACAGACCGGCATCGTTTTCCTTGACGAAATCGACAAAATCGCCACGCCGGAATCCGGCCAGCGCGGTGGCGCGGATGTTTCCCGTCAGGGCGTGCAGCGCGATATCCTGCCCATCGTCGAGGGCAGCGTGGTCAGCACCAAATATGGCTCTATCCGCACGGACCACATACTTTTTATCGCTGCCGGGGCCTTTCATTTCAGCAAACCTTCCGATTTGATGCCGGAGTTGCAGGGGCGTTTTCCGCTGCGAGTTGAACTTAACGCCTTGAGCAAAGACGATTTCCTGCGTATCCTTACCGAGCCGCACAACGCGCTGACCATCCAGTACAGCGCCCTGCTCGGCACCGAAGGCGTGGATGTGGACTTCAGCCGCGAAGCGCTGGAAGAAATAGCCGCGTTTGCGGAAACCGTGAACCGGCAAACCGAGAACATCGGCGCGCGCAGGCTTTACACCATCATGGAAAAGATACTGGCCGAGCTTTCCTTTAACGCTCCGGATATGAACGGCCACAAGATGACTGTTGACCCGAACTACGTCCGCTCACAACTCAAGGACGTTGAAACTGACGCGGATCTTTCCAGATTCATCCTGTAAAAAACGCACACATAACAACCATATACTGAACGCCAATGAAAAAACTGATTCTGCAAAACCTCCCCCCCCAAGGCCGCGCACCTTTGCCTTGACGTGGAGCGCTTTCTGACCAAGGAACTGAACTTCGACCCCAACGGCAAGGAACTGGTGCTTGCCTATTCCGGCGGGGCGGATTCCAAGGCTCTTTTCTTCATCATGCTGGCCCTGTCGTCCAGGCTGGGCTTTGCGCTTTCCGTAGCTCACCTTGACCACGGCCTGCGCGCGGACTCCAGCCTTGATATGGCCGGAGCGCGTGAAATGGCTGCGGAATACGGTCTGGTATCATACGGCAAGCAGGTCGATGTGGGCGCCTTGTCCATGGAACTCAAAATCGGCAAGGAAGAAGCCGGACGCAGAGCGCGCAGGCAGTTCTTTGCCGAGCTGATTGAAAAAGCGGAAACCTTCCAGAACGCCAATGCAGCCGAATGCGAGCTGAATAGCGCGGACGCCCTGCGTTGCCGCGAGCGTTGGGTAGTAACCGCTCACCAGCTGAACGATTTGGCAGAAGACTCCCTGATGCGCCTTATTCGCGGCGGCGGCTGGCCCGCTTTGGCTGGAATGCGCGCTCTGGATGAGGAAAACCATCTGGTTCGCCCCCTGCTGCTGACAGACAGGGCCACTGTTGAGGAATTTCTGGAACTGATTGGGCAGGACTGGATCAGGGATCCCATGAACGATGACCAGTCTTTCCTGCGCAACCGCATCCGTTGCAACGTATTGCCCCTGTTCGTACAGGAAAATCCGTCGTTTCTGGAATCCATGGCCGATCTCTGGAAGCTGGCCCGTCTGGATGAAGACATGTTCGGCGAGCAGCTTGAAAACGCTGCGGAAGAGTTTTTTCCCGCCGGACAAAACTTTGCCGATGCCCCGCAAAGTCTGGAAATTCCGGCTGGAATGCTGGAGTGCCACAAGGCCATGCGCCTGAGGGTTTTCAAAAAAGCTCTGGAAAGCATCGGGCCGGGGCAGCCCATCCTGCGCAACCTGCTGGCTCTTGATGCGGCATGGCAAAGCGGGAATAACGGTGCGGTAATCCAGTTCCCCGGCAACAAACGTGCGCAGGTAATGCAGGGCAAGGTGGTTTTCTCGCTCGGCGAGTAACCGGCCTCTTTGCAACGCGCTGTTACCGTTGACTATGCGCGGCATGCGCGTATAATGTCCGGATGTTTTTCCGGTCATTGCGCCGTATCAGATGTGTATAAAACGCGCATCAAGCGTGTAATCGTGCACATTGCAGATACGGATTGCGGAAAAAACGGTTTACGATGGAAGTTCATTTTATAGACAGCCCAGCGTGAATGGCGGCAACTGCTTACAGCTTACAGCCAACGCCGTGCGAGCGCGTGTTTAAAAATCAATTCCCAAGGAAGGAACCATGAACATAATCCTTTTTGGCCCCAACGGCAGCGGCAAAGGCACTCAGGGGTCACTGCTCAAAGAAAAATACCAGCTCGCCCACATCGAAACCGGCGGCATTTTCCGTGAAAATATCGGAAAAGGCACCGAACTTGGCAAAAAGGCCAAGGAATATATGGATCGCGGCGATCTGGTTCCGGATGAAATCACCATCCCCATGGTGCTGGAAACCCTGAAAGCACACGCACAGGACGGCTGGTTGCTGGACGGATTCCCGCGCAACCCCGCTCAGGCTGAAAAACTTTGGGAAGCCCTGCAAAAGTCCGACATGAAGCTGGACTATGTGGTAGAAATCCTGCTCTCGCGCAAAACCGCCAAGGAACGCATCATGGGCCGCCGTATCTGCGCGCAGGATCCCAACCACCCCAACAACATCTTTATTGAAGCCATCAAGCCGCAGGGCGAAGCCTGCCGCGTGTGCGGCGGTGCCCTCAGCGCCCGTTCCGATGATCAGAACGAGCAGGCCATCGACAAGCGCCACAACATCTACTACGACGAAAAAAGCGGCACCCTGGCCTCGGCTTACTTCTTCAAGGATCTGGCCGCTCAGGGTAAAACAAAATACATTGAACTTGACGGCGCAGGCAATATTGCCGAAGTCAAGGAAAAACTTCTGGCCGAGCTGAAATAGCCTGACCATATTGAAAATACTGTTTTATGAGCCCTTTTTGCCGAATTTTCCGCCCGTCCGGAAAATTCGGCAAAAAAGCGTAAACTTGGTCTTGACTTTAAAAGCGAGTGGCTGTAACTAACCACCTTCACTTCGCCCTTTGTTGAATCCTGGCACTTTTGTTGCCGTTAATTATTTTGATTGCTTATCGGAGGACCCCTTGGCTAACCATAAATCCGCAATTAAACGTCACAAGCAGAGCCTGAAAAGCGCCGCCCGCAACCGCGCCATGCGCAGCCGCATCAAAAATGCGGTAAAAGAAGTGCGCGCCGCTATTCTGGTCAAGGACACCGACCGCGCCCAGAAAGCCCTCGTCGCTGCCAAGTCCGTAATCGACAAGGCTTCCACCAAGGGCACTGTGCACTGGAAAAACGCCGCCCGTAAGGTTTCCCGCCTTTCCAAGGCCGTTAACTCCATCGCTGCCTAGTATCGCGCCAAACTGTCGCGTTTTGCTTGCGAATAAAGCCGGATTTTCGGCATAAAGCAAAATGACGTCTGCTGGTATTTGATTTTTTGGCCCCGTT
>JAJDJF010000094.1 GCA_030267065.1 Desulfovibrio sp. OttesenSCG-928-C06
ACCATACGCAAAGATAGCCTTCTTCTTCAATCATGCCATACTTGCCATATGCGGCAATGGTCATTTTAGGCCCGCCGGATTTAAGCATTACGACATCACCAACATTGAACAGAGTTCCTTTTTCACCGGACATTTAATCCCCCTTGCTGATATAGGGCTACACGTTAATAATGCGTATAGGCTAAGCAGCAGTATACTAAAGTCAATATTTCAATGAGAAAAATCTAGAGATTTTTTAAAAAACTTCGGCTATGTCCGGTTCCGGCATGATATATATTTAAAAATATAAAAATTTTAAAACATGAAAACAATAGATTAGCTTAAAACAACGTTTACAATAATAAGATTAGCAAAGCTAAAATCACTGGCGTGATTTTATGTAGCAATCTGCAGATTGCTACATGAAATTGCGCTTCGGCTGGAAGCCGAAGTACAGGACATTCCCTCATTTGAATATGTGCTACACCATAGAAGATGCTAAAATTTCTAGCGAAATTTTAGAAGAAAAATCCTCGGCGTTGCCGCCTCAGATTTCCCTTCCGACATATATTTCAAGTTTGTTCATGTAAATGAGGGAATAACACCTTCAAGAGCCTTTAAAGCCAACACCTTTTATGGCCTTGTCCTCATTACACAAAAAATTTCGGCCAAATTTCACGTTTAAGCGCAGTTTTCCTCATTAACCGGGATTACCCACGGCAGAGAGTGGTTCGCCGGATTAGGCGCAGCGTTTTATCATTATACGGCTGATGTTTTCTCTTGAGCCGTGGACTGCTTTACCTCATTACCCGGAAACGAGAGTACGGCGGCAGACTGGCCGGACTCCGCATCATCCCAATCCAGTTTGGTTTTATACTTTTCTTCAAAAACACGGCGAAGTACGGCCCGGAGCGGCAGCATAAAACCATAAGACTGATTGCGGAGCCGTATTGTTTTTAAATCGAACAATCCTTTGAACTCCTGCGTGAATTTGGTTTGAGAGGTAATTGTATTCGCACCTACATAAGAGCCTGTGCGAGAGTTGTTCATCACCCAATAATCGTAGTCCTCTTTCAAATCCTTTGAATTGACCTCATGGCCCCACAGTTTGGATTTCAGAACTCCATCAGTAATAAGTTGTTCTTTTCGTAGGAACTCTTGATAGCACCAGCGGGCAAAGGCTGGCATTTTTGCTTCAATATCCTCAAACAGAACTCTGGTACGGGGTGCCGAACGAATTTCATCCTCCGTATAGACGAGATTGGCGAGGTGGTACATGAACGCCTCAAGGCCGCCACCGTTGATTTCCGTAAGCAGTTCACGGAAATATTGCTTGTCGCCTTGCCGCTCAATGCTGGTTTTCAAAGCGAAAAAACGGCGTTCGTCAGCGGTTGCCGGAACAGCCTGTTTCTCGTTGCTCACAAAAGCCAGCCGTACAAAAGAGTCGCCCGGAACCGGGTCAATGCCTTTGGCTTCAAATACCGTCTTTTTGTCTGTAATCATGGATTTCAAAGCGCCTTCGGCACTCTTGTCTCCTGCCCATATCGCTTCTTCAAGGACTAACAGCAATTTGCCATACTGGTGCTGGTTGAACTTGCCCGTTACCTGTTCCGGTTTGTCGATTTTAATGTAGGCACTGCCCAGAATCCTTTCCAGCACATTTTCAAAGATGATGGATTTGCCTGTTCCCTTTTCGCCCTTTACTACCAAGGCAATGCCGGATTTCCGCTCCGGGTGCTGAATCAAATCCGCAAGCCATATCAGCAAATAGCGATAGTGTTGTTCATTGTCCCGGCACCAGATATGCCGCAAATGCTGTTCCAGCAAAGGGAATTCACCCTGTACGTCTTGAATGTTAAATCCACGCCACTCATTAAACAGATTGGTACCGTAGGCTTTCGGCAGGGTTTCGCCGGGATAAAAGATAATGCCGTCATAGGTGCGGCGGTCAGGGTGGTTCAGCCATTCTCTGGCAATGGGCACATCATGAGTGTAAATATCACGTTTGTCTTTGGAAAGCCGGATAGGTCGCTGTATTGTCCTGTTGCCGTAGTGTTCAATGAAGTTGCGGTGGGTATAATGTTGAAGGGCAAAATATCCGTAAATGTCTTTAGCCTCACGGTACACAAGGGACTTACCGCCTTGATAGGCCACAAAAAATTGTGAGTCGAATTCCTTCATCTGCTCGGCGTATGCCTTGATTTCCGGTGCCTCGTATTGTTCCGGGTGATGAAAGGAAATTGGGCCGTCCAGTAAATCTGCTACATTAGAAGAAAGGTCCGGCTGAGGGATATTCGCAATATCATCAACGGACAGTTTGATTTCAGTGTCCTTGTCCGGTGTGTCTTTACCATTGTCGGCCATAAGGTATTCTCCGGGGATGAATCGCCGCCCATGGCGGCGATGGGCAAAATGGAAGCAAAAGACTGTATATAATAATATAAAATAAAGTAGCAAAAATAGCAAAAGTATATTTTATATATAATATCTTGATATTGCTGTGTAATTGTAAAATTTGTTTCAAAAATTAAAAACACGAAGTAGCAAAACCATCTTGCTCTCGCTCAAAACGGCGTTTTAAGCGCCGTTTCCCGCTGATTCCGTGATTACCCTCAGCCCGAAGGCCGAAACAGGCTTAGGCTCAGCGTTTTGTCATAAATACGCTGATGTTTTCTTTCGCCTTATGAGCCGCCAGCGGCGAGAGTGAAAATGCTTTGACAGTTTTTCTTGTTTTTTGATATCAAAAAATATCAGTTGATATCAAAAAGCCGAGGAGGCTATCATGTCAAAGACACCAAAAACTGAACTTGTTCCCGCTGAAGGAACTGCTCCGGTACCTGCTCAGAATATGACTTTTGAACAGCAGGTCGCAGGCTTTGTTTCTTTCGTCAGGGCGAATAACGGCAGGATAACCATTGAAGCCAACGGTGACATAGCGGCCTCTTTGGTTCAAAACGGCAATCTGATGACGTTCACTACGCAAAATGTTGGGGGCAGTTGCCTCAGCACTAATACGAGCATTAGCGGTAGCGCCAGCCGTGAAGATAAAAAGGAACAAGCAAAAAAGCTTTCAAAGCAGGGACTTACCCAGACAAAAATAGGAACTATTCTTGGCGTCTCGCAGGCAACCGTCCATAACTACTTGAACGAGTAGCCTTTGTAGTCAACCATTGCCAAGCACCCGGTCAATGACCTCCGTTCCCCGATGAAGCGAGCGGTCCATGAGGTGGGTATAGCGGTTGGTCATTTGAGTGGTTTTATGGCCGAGCAGTTTTTGAAGGGTGAATATGTCGATTTCACCGGAGGAGGCCAGCACGGTAGCGAAGGTATGCCGTAAGTCGTGCGCCCGGAATTCCTTTGGCAATCCTGCTCTTTTCTTGATGCGCTGCCATATGGGTGTGTAGTCGATTTTGCCGCCGTTGCTGTTGTGAAAGACCAGCGGGCAGCGTTTCTTCTGTTGGTGCTGCTTCGCTTCCTCCAAAATTGCCAGCACCGTCTTACTCATTGGCAGCACTTGCCGTTCACCGATTTTCAGGCTCTTGACCAGAAAGGACATGGTGTTGCGTTCAAAGTCTATATCGGCCCACTGTAACCCGAAGATTTCCCCGGTACGTTTGCCGGTTACCAAGCACATATGGAGAGCTAGCGCAGCAAGCCTGTTCTCCCAGCTATTCAGAACCGTGAGCAATGAAGCCCGTTGTTCATCCGTCAGTACGTTGGTTTTCTTGTTGTCGAATCGGGGCAGCACCATAGTCCGGGTGGGGTTCTTCCCGTCATAGAGTTCCGTTGCCAAGGCATAGTTATACATACGCCGTACCAACTTGAGTACGGCACAGACAGTGGATAGGCTCAAGTTCTTGCGAACCTTACTTTTTGTATTGTGGCTGATGGGGACTCGCAGATTGATAAGGTGCGCCTGAAAATCAACAAGGTCTTTGGCGGTGATAGATCTGAGTTCCCTGTCTTTGAAACGGGGCCCGATATGGTTTCGCCACAGGTTCTCATAGAATGGCGGGTTTTTTATGCGAGTCTTGATACTTTGGTGGAACGCCTGCCATACATCTTGAAAGGTGATATCCTGTGGGCTTATGGTGGCGGTTGCGGTGGTGGTTCGCTGCTGTTTCAGTTCGACTTCAAGAGCCTTGGCCTCGTCCAACGTACCGACTTGCCGCACTATCCATTTTCCGTTAACCCGGACTTGAACACGGTAAAGGCGGTCTTTGCCGA
>JAJDJF010000095.1 GCA_030267065.1 Desulfovibrio sp. OttesenSCG-928-C06
CCCTTCACTTTTGCGGGCCAATTGCGTTCCCCAAAGTGCAACGAAGTGCAGTTGCATCCAATCATTTTGTGGGTATATCTGTAGGTATCAATGTGCTATACAGAACTCGATACCCACACGCATAACACACTTTAATAGCAACATTTTTTGTCCATGTGGGTATTCTTTCTGCCAACAAAGTGCAAGGAGTACCCATGCCTCTTACCGATACCCACATCAAAAATATCCGCCACACTGGACAACCGAAAAAGTATTTTGACGGTGGCGGGTTGTTCCTTTTTATTTCCCCTACTGGTAGCAAGCTTTGGCGCATGGCGTACCGCTTTGAGAAGAAGTCAAAGCTGCTGAGTTTTGGAGAGTATCCTGCCGTGTCACTTAAGGATGCCAGAGAGCGCCGGGAAGAAGCGAAAAAGCTGCTCTCCAAGGGCATCGATCCCAACGTGCAGAAAAAGGAAGCCAAGGCAGCGCAGCTCGCTGAACTCAAGGACACCTTCCACAACATAGCCTTAGAATGGCATGGAACGCGGACAGCGGAATTTTCCAGCAAGCACCGGGGAACCATCTTGTTTCGGCTGGAAACCTACTTATTTCCAGCTATCGGCAAAATGCCTATCGCCAAGCTGGAACCGCATGATATTCTAGCTGTTGTACGCCCTATTGAACAGAAAGGGTTGTTTGAGACATCACGCCGCTTGTTGCAACTGGTCAGTCAGATTTTTCGCTATGCCGTAATAACAGGCCGGGCCAAGCACAATATCGCCGCTGACCTGCGCGGAGCCTTGCGCCCTCGCAAGGTTACCCACCGTGCCGCAGTTACAGAACCAAGCAAGGTAGGCCAGCTTTTACGCGACATTGATAACTATGACGGCTATTTCCCCATAGTTTGCGCGTTACGCCTTGCCCCGCTCGTTTTCACCCGGCCTACGGAACTCCGTGCCGCCGAATGGAGTGAAATAGACTTCAAAGCCCAAGAATGGCGCATCCCCGCTGAACGCATGAAAATGAAGCAGATGCATATAGTTC
The DNA here is from genome assembly GCA_030267065.1 of Desulfovibrio sp. OttesenSCG-928-C06. Classification (GTDB taxonomy): domain Bacteria; phylum Desulfobacterota; class Desulfovibrionia; order Desulfovibrionales; family Desulfovibrionaceae; genus WRHT01. The sequence continues at coordinate 1,024 of JAJDJF010000095.1, forward strand.
CGTTATCAGAACAGGCGATCAAAGTTCTTGAAGAATTGCGCCCTTATTCCGGCAACGGTAAGTATTTGTTCCCTTCCATCAGAACCGAAACTCGTCCTATTTCTGATGCAACTTTACTCAATGCTCTGCGCCGTATGGGGTATGCCAAAGACGAAATGTGTACGCATGGCTTTCGTTCTATCGCTTCTACCCTGCTCAACGAACTCGGTTACAATCGGGATTGGATTGAACGCCAACTTGCTCACGGTGAACGCAACGAAGTACGGGCCGCTTATAATTATGCTGAGTATTTGCCGGAACGCCGGAAGATGATGCAGGAATGGTCAAATCACCTCGACAAATTAAAAAACTCCACGGCATAAAGGGCGCTCAATGAGCGCCAACAAGGAGCACTCTAGCTTTTTTGAGACAATACCGTATCATACCGTCCATTATGCTGAATCCAGAAATAATCACTATTGGCATGCTAAAACAAGCATATGGGTTGAACACTAACAACGTGGACGACCTTTTAGAAGCGCTTTTACCGGACAAGGTCTTCCCATACGCTTTATGGCAACAAGCGCATATCAAGTTTTGGGCAGGAGCCATTCAAATGGCTAAGGATTGCGATAAAGTGAAAGCGCCGCAACTCCCCACAGATACAAATTTACCGGAAAAACATTTCCCATATCCTGTACACGCACATGCCCTTGAATGTTTCTTTGCTAGCCTGTTGCGGACAATCAAAAGCACTGGATTAGAAAATGGCATCAACTATATACTAGATGCCGCATATGGCGATGATTTCCCACACAAGGAAGAAAAGGACACTTTTTTCTCTGCGTTGAGACAAGAGGAGTGGAACCAAAGAAACCGAGCGTCTGGACACCTCGAAATTGAATCTATGGCAGCCGCAAGCTACCATTTTATTTCTGTCTCTCTCGTAGACACCATCACCATTGATAAAAAATCGGCTATTCTGTGGCTTCACTATAGTGGTAGTAACTTATCCAAGGAAGTAAAAGGAATTACAAAATCTCTTGTTAACAGTATTATTGCCAGCGAAGCTCAACCACCCCCCACAAGCACCCCACACGAACAACCACATATTTCAAATACATTCATATATGATGTTCATCAAAATTTATCAGCAGTGATAAACCAATCGCAAGAAAATATATTTAACTTTATGCATGCGGAGTGCCATGCTCACACAGACACAGCAGATAACATTCAAAGCGCTTCAAACGAAACATCACCTCCCACAGAAGAAGTTTCTTCCAAAACTACCCCGACAAACACTATCATTATCCCGCGAGCATTATGGGAACATAAAACACCCCGCACCGCCTGTAAGAATCTGACTGATGCAGACTTCCCCTCTAATATTATCGCTCTCGTTCTTAAGTCTCGCTGTGGTCAGAATAAAACTCAGATCAGCAAGTTGCTAGGCACATACCCAAAAAAGATCACTGACTATTTATTGGAAACGGCTCACTTGACCATTGTTGATTCCTGATATTTTCCCGTTTTTCTGTGTTTTTCCTGAATATTTCCTGAAATTTTCGCGTATTTTTCCATCCATTCCGTTTTACACGCTCCTGAAATCCAACAACATTCAGGAGCGTATTTTATGTCACAAGAACGACCATCTATCCCCACTACCGGATTTCTCCGGCTTCCCCAAGTTTTGGCTATCGTGCCCATCTGCAAGAGCTCTTGGTATGCTGGATGCCGATCCGGGCGTTATCCAAAGCCTGTAAAACTCGGCCCGCGTACAACCGCATGGAGAGCCGAAGATATTGCGGCATTCATTAGCAAATTTAATGAAGAACAGGGGGCCGCTGATGAGTAAACTACTCACCCTTTATCGTGGCAAAAGCACGGAAGAAATCACTATTCTGCTTAAAGACGGAGACAGGCTTATCACAGAGAAAGAAGTCTCTCTCTTAACAGGCTGGAGCCGTCGGACATTGCAACAGCATCGTTATGCGGGGAAAGGGCTTGGCTACTTCAAGCTGAAAGGCTCTGGTGCGGTGCGCTATCTATTTTCTGAAATGTGCGCCTACATCTCTGAATCCAGCCTGCCGGAGTAACGTTTATGCCCAAAAAAGAAGCGGCCCCGGCTGTGTCTGGCAACACAGCATCAGGGCCAAAAATAAAAAACGATGTTCGGATAATACCTCCTCCACCACCAAAAAACAAGAAGCCAACTGCGCCAATGGAAGCCCCGCAGAACTTGGCACGGGCAGGGGCGCCATTTCGGATAGGAGAGGACGGCGTATACAAGGTTGAGCGTGATGAAACAACTGACACAGAAAAAGTCACATGGGTATTTTCCCTTTTGTTAGTGATAGCCCTGACCCGGGATCAGGACGAACAGAATTGGGGGTTACTTTTACGCCTCCAGACACCTTCAAAAAAATGGCATCAGTGGGCTATGCCCAAATCATCATTAAGCAATAACAGTTACAAAGAAATACTTCTCAGCATGGGGTTACAAATGAAACATTGGGCACAAAAGGACTTGTTCCACTATTTGATGTCTGCACAACCGCCGCAGCTTGTTACATGCGTTCAGAAAGTTGGATGGCATGGAAATACCTATGTGCTGCCCGACATCTGCTACGGCCCGCCTGACAAAGAGCCAGTTATTCTGCAAAGCCCTACGCCTATTCGTATTTATAGGGAGAAAGGCACGCTAGAAGAATGGCAAGAGCATATCGGGCGATTTTGCATGGGAAACTCCCGTTTGGCTTTCTCGGTATCTGTGGCCTTTGCTTCTGTCATGCTCAAAGTTGTCGGCATGAACGGTGCGGGGTTTCACATAGTAGGTATGTCTTCAACGGGTAAAAGCACTGCTCTTATCGTTGCCGCCTCTGTATGCGGCGGTGAAGACTATCCTCGGCGGTGGAGAACTACGGGAAATGCTGTCGAATCATGGGCGCTTATCCACAATAACAACCTGCTCATCCTTGACGAGATGAGCCAGGTTTCCGCCAAAGATGCAGCGGAAATCGCCTATATGCTGGCAAACGGACAAGGAAAAGGACGGGCAAACAAAGACGGCTCAGCCAAG
>JAJDJF010000097.1 GCA_030267065.1 Desulfovibrio sp. OttesenSCG-928-C06
GGCTTTTGGCGGCTGGACCGTTTATTCCGAAGGGCAGCTCGCTGACGCGCGTGAAGAGTTCGGACGTCTGGCAATCAGCCCGGAATCCGAAGCAAAGCTCGCGGCTCTGGAAAAATTCGCGGCTTCTGCCCCGTCCGAATTGAAGACCGGCGCGTACTTGGCCCTTGCCTCCAGCGCCACTCAGGCCGGACGCCACGATCTGGCTGCCTCGGCCTGGGGTCAGGTAGCTTCCACTTCCGGTGCTCCCATGCATTTTACCGCCAAGCTTGGCGAAGCTGCGGCCCTCAAGGATCAGGGCAAGGGTGAGCAGGCCATGCTGCTGCTGGATTCCATGCTCAACAGCGCCCCGGCCGACATGAGCCCGGTCCTGAACACTGCCATTCTTGACATAGCTGAAGAGCTGGGCCAGTGGGACCGCGCAATGCAGGCCTGCAACAGTATTCTGAACAATGACGCCATCACCGCTGACAAGACCTTCTGGCGGCAGCGCGCAGAATACCTGCGTTTGAAGAAGCTGAGCGCCGAAAGCTAAAAAACGGTTTTCAACCTCTGGGCTGGACTGGATTTTTGTTGCAGAAACCGGAATCCATCTTTCTGGAAACAGCCTCAACGCCAGCACTGCCATATATTTTGACGCAAAAAGCACGCCGATCGGATCTTGTCGGCGTGCTTTTTGTATACTAGGGTACTCACCTTACCCCGGACACGGCCTGTTCATGGACCGGCCTGCGTTATCCGGCGGTGCGGCTGCGATCCTCCGGGATCTTCCCAGCCCACCGGATTCGAGTTTTCACCGGCATTAAAACTGTGAGGAGAATCACATGAATCATCCGCTTCTCGGCAAAGAGGGCGAACGCCACCTGCTGCTCGGCAACGAGGCTATTGTGCGCGGCGCTCTGGAAGCAGGCATCGGGATGGTTGCCTGCTATCCGGGCACGCCTTCTTCCGAAATTCCCGACACTTTTTACCGCCTGCGCGAGTGCGGCCGGTATGTGATGGAATTTTCCACCAACGAAAAAGTCGCCTTTGAGGTGGCTGCCGGGGCCGCTCACGGCGGCGCTCTGGCGCTTACCGCCATGAAGCACGTTGGCCTTAACGTGGCGGCAGACCCGCTGCTTACCTCCACTTATGTGGGCGTGCCGGGCGGCCTGCTGGTAGTCTCTGCCGACGACCCCGGTTGTCATTCCAGCCAGAACGAGCAGGATAACCGCCGCTACGCTCGCTTTGCGCAAATGCCCTGCTTTGAACCGGCCTCGGCTCAGGAAGCCAAGGAAATGGCCAAGGAAGCCCTGCTGCTCTCGCGTGAGAGCGAGCAGCCGGTACTGCTGCGCACCACCACGCGCGTTAACCACCTGCGTGGCCGCGTTGATTTTGGCCCCCTGCCGGACGGTCCGCTGCCGGTAAAGCCGTACAAAAAAGAGCCGACCCGCTTTGTGCCGGTACCGGGCGTTGCCAAGGTGCGCCACCGCGCGCTGGCAAAGGCCATGGATTCCTTCCGCGAAATGTCCGAGAAGTCCGGCTGGAACACCGTGCGCGGCAACGGCAAGGCCGGGGTAATCGCCTCTGGCATCAGCCGCTGTTACCTGAACGACGCCATTGCGCAGGGCGGCTATGAAAATGAGCTGACCGTGTTCGAGCTTGGTTTCAGCTTTCCGCTGCCGGAAAAAAAGCTTTGCGACTTCATGCGCAAGGTGGACAAGCTGCTGGTAATCGAAGAACTGGAGCCGATTCTGGAAACCGAACTGCGCGCTCTGGCCCAGCAGCACGGCATTCAGGTTGAAATCATCGGCAAGGGCGGCCCCCTGACCATTTTTGGCGAATACGACACCCCAAAGGTTTCCGAAGCTCTGGCCTCCCTGCTGGGCAAGCCCTTCCAGCCTGTTCCGGTGAACAAGCCCGAAGAATTGCCCCAGCGCCCGCCCAACCTTTGCGCCGGTTGCGCCCATCGCGCCTTCTACTACGCCGTGCGCAAGACTTTTGGCGATGACGCCATCTACGCCAGCGACATTGGCTGCTACACCCTTGGCATGGCTCCGCCACTGCGCACCGCTGACTATCTGTTCTGCATGGGCGCGTCGGTTTCCTCCGGTTCCGGCACCTCCCGCGTGCGCAAGGATTTGCCTGTTGTCTCCTTTGTGGGCGACTCCACCTTCTTCCACACCGGGATCAACGGCCTGATTAACGCCGTGTTCAACAAGCACAACCAGATTATCGTGATTCTGGATAACGGCACCACCGCCATGACCGGGCACCAGCCGAACCCCGGCATGGATCAGGATGTGCTGGGCAGTACCGCCAACCATCTGGATATCGAATCCATTGTCCGGGCGCTTGGCGTAACGCGTTTTGCCAAGGTTAAGCCCTACAACCTGAAAGCCAGCCTGCGCGTACTGGAAGAGATGAAGGAAGGTGAAGGCGTGCGCGTGATTCTGGCCGAGGAGCCGTGCGTGCTCTATGCCCGCCGCACCCTCAAAAAGGCCAGACCGCAGGTGGCCTATGTAGCAGAGCAGGGCGCAAGCGCCACTGCCTGCGCGCAGGAATTCGCATGCCCGGCCTTTAGCCGTGACGGGGATACTGTGAGCGTGGATGACAGCCTTTGCGCCGGATGTATGCTCTGCATGCAGATTTCCGACAGCTTCAAGGCCAGGAAGAAGGAGGCCGTAAATGGCTAATGCAAATAATCAGCGTTTACGCATCTATATGACAGGGGTAGGCGGGCAGGGCACCCTTACCGCCACCAACCTGCTGGCCCGCGTGGCTCTGGAAATGGGGTTGGAAGTGACTGCCGGAGAAATCCACGGCATGGCCCAGCGCGGCGGCGTGGTGGAATCCACCGTGCTCATCGGCGGCTGGCAAAGCCCGGTTATCTCGCATGGCGAAGCGGACATCCTGCTTGGCTTTGAACCCATGGAAACCTTGCGCGGCCTGCCTTACCTCGCCCCCAAGGGTATTGTGTTCTCCAGTCTGGATAGCACTCCCTCGCCGGGCGTCAGTGCCGGGCGCGAAAAGTACCCGGATCTGGGCATGATTCAGGAAAAAGTAAAGGCCGTTGCCTCACGCAGCTGGTTCATGCACTGCCGCGAAATGGGACGCGAGGCCGGATCGCTGCAAAGCGGCAATATCTCGCTGCTTGCCGCCATGTGCGCCAGCGGGGTGACCCCATTTACGGCTGACGCCCTGCGGGACGGCATCCGCAAGTTCATGGCTCCCAAGCTGGTTGATTCCAACCTGAAGGCTGTGGATCTGGGCATTGCCGCAATCTAAGTATCTGTGTGAATAAAATAACCGGCAGGCGCAGGAGTATCCCGTGCCTGCCGGTTCCGCATCCGTAACCTGTGCAGGAGCCACATGCAGCTTTCGTGGAATATCGCCATTGTCGCGTATGCCATGGTGTACGCGGTCTATACCTTCCGGGTTTCGCGCAATCCGGGCGCGGCGCTTACGGTTCTGCTTGCGGCTTTTTCCATGTACACTTCATGGCTGTTCATGGATTCCCCCCTCTATTCGGTTCTTTCCCTTTACATATTGCTTGCACTGGCCTTCTCGTTCCGCTTTGGTGTGCTTTACGACAAGCTGCTTCTGCTCGCTTTTGGCGCGATGAATGTTTTCCAGTGCCTGTTTGTGATTGGAGGCATTCGCCCGGAGTTTGCGGAGCAGGGCGTTGAGCTGGGCAAGCTGGTGCTGGCTGGCGGAGCGGATGCTTCCGTGCAGGGGCTGGTTTATGCGCTGGGAAGAAACTTCGCGCTTTTTCTGGCAGCGGCACTTGTGACCCGGCTGGTTCACCTGGCCCGGCAAGGCCGT
>JAJDJF010000098.1 GCA_030267065.1 Desulfovibrio sp. OttesenSCG-928-C06
CCTTTTTTGCTGGCGTGACCGGTGGCTCTGTTTTTGTGTGGTACTTGCGGCATTTGAACAGTTCCGCTTGCAAACATCGCCCGTACAAGTCATACTAGCCCCCGCGCGATGAACCTTTCGCGTTTCAGAATAATTACCAGTTAAACGAAATAAACCCCCAAGAGGTTAACATGCAGAAGCTGCGCTATAAAAGAATGCTGCTCAAACTTAGCGGGGAGGCTCTGGCCGGCCCGAACAAGTTCGGCATCGATCCCGGAACGGTATCCAAACTTTGCGCCGAAATTGGGGATGTGCTTGATTATGGCGTGGAACTTGCCATGGTTATTGGCGGCGGTAATATTTTTCGCGGCATGGCTGCCTCTGCGCAGGGCATGGACCGCTCCAGCGCCGACTACATGGGGATGCTTGCCACTGTCATGAACGCAGTAGCGGTGCAGGATGCTCTTGAAAAGCTCGGGCACGCTACCCGGGTGCTTTCTGCCATCACCATGCAGGAAGTTTGCGAGCCGTATATCCGCCGCCGCGCCGAGCGCCACCTTGAAAAGGGGCGCGTGGTCATTTGCGCGGCCGGTACCGGCAACCCTTACTTCACCACCGACACCGCAGCAGCCCTGCGCGGCATGGAACTCAAGTGCGACGCCATCATCAAGGCCACCAAGGTTGACGGCGTGTACGACAAGGACCCGGTAAAATTCCCGGATGCGGTCAAATACAAGCACGTCAGCTATGACGAGGCCATCCAGAAGCGTCTGGGCGTTATGGACGCCACGGCTATTTCTCTGGCGATGGAGAACAACGTGCCGATTATTGTCTGCAATATGTTCAACGGTGACATCACCCGCCTTGTGCTTGGACAGGACGTGGGTACCGTTGTTGGCGGCAAGTCGGAGTAAGGCGCCGTAGTAAATCCGCGCTTTTGCCGGACTGATTTAGCGCTTGCCCTGAAAGTGCGTCTGAGGTATTTCCGGTTGGGTTTGCGGATGAGAATTTTCAAGTTATCCAGTTTTTAAGGAGATTTTATATGGAGCAGGTAAAAAAAGACGCTGAAGACCGTATGGGCAAGGCCATTGGAGCGCTGGAACGCGAGTTTGCCGGTCTGCGCACCGGCCGGGCCAGCACCGCTTTGGTTGATAACATCAAGGTCGACTACTACGGTACCCCGACCGCCATCAACCAGCTCGGTTCGGTAGCAGTGCCGGACAGCCGCACCATTACCATCCAGCCCTGGGACAAGGGCGCTTTCCCGCTGGTGGAAAAAGCCATCATGAAGTCCGACCTCGGCCTGACCCCGATTAACGATGGCAAGATCATCCGTATCGGCATTCCGCCACTTACCGAAGATCGCCGCAAGGATCTGGTCAAGGTGGCCCGCAAGTATACGGAAGACTGCAAGGTCGCCATCCGCAACATCCGCCGCGATGCCAACGATGCACTCAAGAAGCTGGAAAAAGACAAAACCATCAGCGAGGACGACTGCAAAAAGTCCACCGAGCAGATTCAGAAGCTGACCGACGCATACGTTGCCAAGGCTGACAAGGTCGCCCAGACCAAGGAAAAAGAAATCATGGAAATCTAATCCGTTCAATCCTGCGCGCCGGGTAATTACCTGAACGCGCAGGATGGCGGAATTTTTGCCATCAGACTGCCGTGGCCAGCCGGTTCCTGTCCGGCGGCCGGGCAGTTTTTTATATTGTCTGTCCGGCCTCTGTTTTGGCGCATCCGGCGCTGCTTCTGCGCTATTCCGCAGTTTGCCGGACTATGGATTTTTCTGGAAAGTATTGCAATTACCTGTGAGATATCTTGCCAGCGCAAGGGGCAGTTGGTAGATTCTTTCTTCTGTCCCATGCTTAACCAGTAAGAGCGAGAATAATTTTATGGCAGTAAAAGTCACATGGCACGGACATGCCAATTTCCAGATCGAGTCTGATGGGCTGAATGTGCTCATTGATCCATTTTTTACCGGCAACTCCAAGGCTGGCATCAGCTGGGAGCAAGCACCGGCGGCCAATCTGGTGCTGGTAACGCACCTGCATGGCGACCATGCTGGAGATGCTGTGGCTTTTTGCAAAAAGCACCGCGCCATGTTGGGAACGGTTGTCGGCGTGGGCGAGCGCATGCTGGAATTCGGGTTGCCGCAAGAGCTGCTGTTGAACGGCATCGGCTTCAATATAGGCGGCACCATTGAGTTCAAGGGCGCTTCCGTTACCATGACCGAAGCTTTCCACACCAGCGAGTCAGGCGCTCCGGTGGGCTACATCATCAAAATGCCGGGCGGATTCACTGTCTATCACGCTGGAGATACAGGTATTTTCCGCAACATGGAGACCTGGGGCGAGTTGTACGATATCGACCTGGCCCTGCTTCCGGCTGGCGGAGTGTTCACCATGGACGCGCGTCAGGCGGCTATGGCGGCAAAGTTCCTGAAGGCCGGGGCCACTGTGCCCATGCACTGGGGGACTTTTCCGGTTCTGGCTCAGGATATGGCAGAGTTTGAGCGCTACCTTGCGGAATTCGCTCCATCTTGCCGCGCAGTGCTGATGCAGCCGGGTAACAGTCTGGATTTTTAAATTTTTGCCGGCTGTCTGGGTTCAGGCTCCGTTTGAGCCTGGGACAATGACGGCGAGTTTCGCGCGGAGCGAGGTATATCAAAGCATACCTGAGTTTAGTGCGGAGCTGGTAACAGGCCGGAATGAGCTGCTACCTCATGCTGGTTCAGCTTGCCGGGCATCGTGGTTAATGCTATCGTGCCTGCCCGTTCCGACGGAGCTGTTTGGATTGCGAGAGTAGCAAACAGCTTGCGTTTTACGGAGGCTCCGCAGCCGGGTGCTGTGGGATGTGAATTTAATCTGCCATTCAGCCGCCTTGTATGACAGCTTGTCCATAAGGGACGCGTCAGGCGGCTTTCGATATATGTCGATAATTGTGCAACTGCCGCTTTGCGGCAAGACCGGAGTATTAATGTCTCAAGATTCCAATGATTCATCTTCCGAGCTAAAAATGAGCTTTGAGGATTTGAATCTTTCCAAAGATTTGCTAAAGGGCGTGGCCGAGCTGGGCTTTGAGGAGCCTTCTCCCATTCAGGCCATGGCCATTCCTTTTATTATGGAAGGACGCGATGTGGTCGGCCAGGCTCAGACCGGCACCGGCAAAACCGCAGCCTTCAGCCTGCCCATTCTTAACGATATCAATGTGCGCAGCAAAAAAGTGCAGGCTCTGGTGCTTTGCCCCACCAGAGAACTGGCTGTGCAGGTGGCGGAAGAGGTTACCTCTCTGGCTACCCATCTGCGCGGGCTTGGCGTGCTGCCGGTTTACGGCGGCCAGTCGCTTGACCGGCAAATCCGGGTGCTGGCCCGCGGGGTGCAGTTTGTTGTTGGCACTCCCGGCCGCGTGCTTGACCATCTGGAGCGCGGTACCCTGAATCTTGATTCATTGCAGACTCTGGTTCTGGACGAAGCTGACGAAATGCTCGACATGGGCTTTCGTGAAGATATTGAAAATGTGCTTAAAAAAGCTCCTGAAGGCTGCCGCAAGGTCTGTTTTTCCGCCACCATGCCCAAGGATATCCTTGCGCTGATCAAGGGCTACATGAACGACCCAGAGTTTGTGAAGGTTACCCGCAAGGAAGTGACCGTCACCAACATCGAGCAGTTCTATTACGATGTGCGCCCGCACCGCAAAACCGAATCCCTGTGCCTGATGCTGGACGTGCATGACTTTAACAAGGGCATCGTGTTCTGCTCCACCAAGCGCGGCGTGGACGAACTTACAACGCA
>JAJDJF010000096.1 GCA_030267065.1 Desulfovibrio sp. OttesenSCG-928-C06
TTGCATCTGATTATGAGTAGCGTTTGTTACAGGACAAATGACGGCAAATATAAGTGATACGGTAGCTTCACAAAACATCAAGACCCGCCATTTGGCGGGTCTTAACGGCGTTATAGCCCTCGTAACGGTTTAAACAGAAGGAAGCCGTTCCCCGGAAGCCAGAGCCGGTGCAAAACAAAAATAATCCATACAAAGCGCAATCGCCATAATCGGGTCCAGCGCCGGGGCGCTGGCCGCCGGAGGCAAAAAACACTTAATAATCCAGCGCCGCAGGCATAAACACCCCAAAAAATAATCTCCTAAAAAAGCTCTACCAAACCTACTTCAGCAATTCGCTCATAGGGCGATAGGGGCGACCGTTTGTGGCTTTGGCGAATTCCTGTTTTGCGGCTTCCACCAGTTCTGGCGAGGCTGCCAGATCGAACGCGGTTGTGGCCATTGCTTTAGCGGCCACGATGGTGCCTTTCAGCCCGATTCCGCTCCCGGCGGAGGCCACGGCCTGCCAGCTATGGGCCGGAACGCTCACGGGCCATGTGGCGGCCCAGGTTGTGGCGGTGGGCAGCATGTTGGCTACGTCGCCCACATCGGACGAGGCCATCATGAAGTTGCCGGCATCACGGCAGGGCAGGGCTTTGGAGGCTAGTACGCGATCGTTGCCGGACAGGGGACTGCGGGCAAGGGCGGCATCAAGCTGGCCCGGCGGCAAGCTGGCTTGCAGTTCGCGCGCAAAGGCGAAGTCCTTGTCGTCAAAGGCGGCCTCCCCGGCAAAATTGAGCAGGTTCTCCTCAAAAACGCGGTTCAGCACCTGATTGGGCAGAGTATTGTAGCAACCGCCCAGAAGCTCGTGCGAGACTTCGGTTTCTGTCATCATGGCGGCGCCCTGCGCTACCTTGTTCAGACGCTGCCAGAGTGAAACAAGCTCCTCGGCATGCGGGGCGCGTCCAAAATACCAGACTTCCGCGTCACCCGGTACGATGTTGGGAGCAAGACCGCCGTTGGTAATCACATAATGGAGCCTGTCCTGATCCAGCATGTGCTCGCGCAGGTAGTTTGCGCCGATGTTCATCAGCTCCACCGCGTCCAGTGCGCTGCGCCCGTTTGCCGGGGCCGAGCCTGCGTGCGAGGTGATGCCCTTGAAGCGGAATTTTGCCGAAAACAGCGCGGTCATGGTGGCGGCGCTGACGTAGGTGCTGTCGGACGGGTGCCATGTCAGGGCAACATCCAGCCCGTCAAAGTAGCCGAGCTTGGCCATGTCGCTCTTGCCGGTCAGGATTTCTTCCGCAGGGCAACCGTAATAGCGGATGGTGGCGGCATGACCACAGTCCTCAAGCGCCTGTTTGAGCGCGCACGCCGCCAGCATACAGCCAGCACCCAGCAGGTTATGCCCGCAGCCGTGGCCCGGAGCACCGGAACAGACCGGCTCTTTTTGCGCCGACACGGTTTGCGAAAGCCCTGCCAGCGCGTCATACTCGCCAAGCAAACCAATTACCGGCCCGCCACTGCCCCACTCCGCCACAAATGCCGTGGGCAGCCCGTCCTTTTGCGTTACGCGGAACCCGCGCTCGCGCATAAAGTCCATCTGCATCCGGGCCGCGATATGCTCCTCATGGGCAATCTCCGGCTGCGCCCAAAGCGTCAGGGCCATCTCTTCAAAAGGGCAACGGTTCGCGTCTATCCAGCTTGATATGGAAAGTTTGGAATTTTGCTTTGTCATGAATGCCTCCGGCGGCCAGGGCTCTGCCCTGGACCCGGCAGGGGGATGATCCCCCTGCACCCCGCAATATGGGGTTTGTATTTAAATTACAACTATGTGCTATTGCAAAATTAAGGTTTCCAAAGAGGACACCCCTTTGGAAGCCTTAATTAGTTTGGCAGATCCAGTCCAGACCCCATAATGCGGGGTGCAGGGGCCAGCCGGTCCCTGCCGGGAGGATTCTTAAGCCGCCGGAGGCATTCTAAAATCACAACAACTCAGGTCCCATCACGCTGTAGGGCAGCCAGGTTGCGAGGCTGGGGATAAAGGTGATGATGGCAACGCCTACAAGGATCAGCACCACGAATGGCACAATACCGCGGAAGATGGTTTCCATTGCCACTCCCTTGGCAACGCCTGCCAGCGCGAACACCACAACGCCTACGGGCGGCGTGATCTGCCCCATTTCCATAACCATTACGCTGACCACGCCGAACCATATAGGGTCAAAGCCAAGGGCCAGAACAGTGGGGAAGATTGACGGCAGGGTGAGCATCAGCATGGGGATAACGTTCATCATACAGCCAAGAATGACGTAGATGATAATGATGATGGCGAAAATCACGTAGGGGTGCAGCGGCAGCGACACAATCCATTCCGCCAGCAGGAACGGCAGGCGGGTAGCGGCAAAGAAGTAGCCGAGCACGCCCACACCCACCATGATAGCCATGATGCGCGCCGAAAGCGAGCTGGCGGCGGAGATGGCTTCAATGAGATTGGCGCGGGTAAGCTTGCGCTTGAACAGGGCGTAGAAGAACGCCCCGGCAGCGCCGATGGCCCCGCCCTCGGTGGGGCTACAGATGCCCATAACAATGCTGCCCAGTACCAGAACGAACAGGCCGACCATCGGGAAGATGCCACGGGTGGCAAGAAGGCGGTCGCGCATGGAGTAGCGCGGCCCGGCCGGGGCCATTTCGGGGTTCCTTTTGGCGGTGACGTAGATATAGAGCATGAACAGGAGCGAGAGCATCAGGCCGGGTATGATCCCGGCAAGGAAAAGCCGCCCGATGGAGACTTCCGTCACAATGCCGTAAATAATAAAGCCGCCGCTTGGGGGAATGAGGATGCCCAGCGTACCCCCGGCCGCGATTGCGCCGGTGGACAGGCGCGGGTTGTAGTTAAGGCGGTTCATTTCAGGCAGCGCCACAGAGCCCATGGTAACGGCGGTGGACATGGAGTCGCCGCAAACAGCCGCAAAGCCGGTGCAGCCCGCGACAGAGGCCATACCCATGCCGCCGGGCCAGTGCCCGATCCAACGGTTGGCTGCGTCAAAAAGATCCTGCGATACGCCCGAATAGAGAATCAGGCAGCCCATGAGTACGAACATGGGCAGAGCCACAAAGTTATAGGCGGCCACAGCCGTGTAGGGCGTGGTTCCAACGGTGGCGAGAGCGGCGGGAATGCTGCGCGAAACGGCAATCAGGCCCATTGCGCCAATGGCGCACATTGACCAGCCGATGGGCATTTTGAGCAGCAACAGAAAGAACATCAGCAAAAAGGCAATGCCACCAAGGGCAAGCGGGCTGATGCCAAGGTCAACGCTGCGGTACAGGAACGGCAGGTAGACCATCAGGCCAGCCAGCGCGATGCCGATGATAAAGGGTATGAACTTTTTCTCGCTAAGGGTTTGCACCCAGGTGCGCACCAGTTGAAAAATAGAGACTACCAGCGAGAGGCCAAGGCCGAAAACCGGCATCCAGTAGTAGTATTCAAGCGGCACATACAGTTCGAGGGACAGGGTGCCGAACTTGAGCGTAAAGGAATGGAAACTTTCATAAACCAGCACGCACAGGATCAGCACAATCAGGGTGCTGACAAGGGTATCGGCAAAACGCTTCATGCCGTGGCCCATGCGCTCGTAAATGAGATCGATGCCCATGTGGCGGTTCTTTAACTGCAAAAGCGCCATCAGCGCAAAAGTGTTCAGAACCAGAAAATTTTCCTGCAACTCAAGAGCGCCGGGAACGGCAATGCCGAAAAAACGGCAGAAAACATCGGTACAAATCAAAATTGGCAAAAAGCCGATGGCGATAATGCCCAACCAGCGGCACTTGACCAGAATTTTCTCGAATTTGCCCAGAAAATTGTCAATTGCCGGAAAGGTAAAGGCG
>JAJDJF010000100.1 GCA_030267065.1 Desulfovibrio sp. OttesenSCG-928-C06
ATAGTCGCGCAAGGCAAGCGTATCCTTAACATAAATCTTGCGTTTGACTTTTTCGGCTATGCCAAGGTCTTTCAGCGCGCTCAATACCCGGCTTACAGCTTCGCGCCGCGCCCCGATAAGCTTGCCCAGTTCCTCGTCAGTGATATTTACCGGCAGCACTATGCCGCCTTCTTCCGGCTTTCCCTGATCCTCGGCCAGCTTCAGGAGCAGCCGGGCCAGACGCTGGTTGATGGCAAGGTAGGATAGATCGTCCACCTGCGAGGCCAGCTGGTGCATTTTTCCTGAAAGAGCCCGCAGCAATGAGAATGGCAGGTCCGGATCATCGGCAAACAGGCGGCGCAGGGCCTCTTCATCCAGCCGGATCACGCAACTTTCCTCGCGGGCTACTCCGGTGGCAATGTGCACGTTTTGCGCAAAAAAGGCGGCCTCGCCAAAAAATGTTCCCTTCTCCTGAATAAAGTGTGTTTTCTCGTCGCCGTTAATGCCAAGGGTGTAAATATCCACCCGGCCGGAATAGAGGTAAAACAGACAGCCGCAGGGGTCGCCCTGACTAAAGATAGTTTCCCCCGCACGGTAGTTGCTCATAACCCCGTGCCGGACCAGCATTTGCTCGTCGCCAATGCCCACTCCGGTACTCCATGGTGACCAGTAGGTATTCCGCTTGTTTTGCATAGAATGTCTGCCCGCTCTCCCCAAAAAAATTCCAACTGTGCCAAACAGCACATAATTGTTTTGCCGGACATCCTATAGACAGGTTGTGCGGCAGATAGCCGCACTGCGCTGAAAGGCCGCAAAACGTTGACACCTGAATTTAGCACCGGGTCCCCGTTTACGGCAACGAAATTCATGCCGCATCTCGCGGCCGCATTTAACGGAGGTCAGCAATGAAGCAAATCAAGATTTTCGGGCTTGGCGGGCAGGGAGTGGTCACCGCCGCCAAGGTTTTTGCCAAGGCGGTAGCGCTGGGTGAAGGCCGCAACGCCCTGTCCATTCCGGCCTACGGTCACGAACGGCGCGGCGCGCCGGTGTACTCGGACTTAATCCTCGACGACGAGCCGATCAAGCTGCGCTCTTTTGTGTACGAGCCTGACGTGGTGATTATTTTTGACCTGTCAGTACTGGACAAGGGAGTTGACGTGATGAAGGGCGCAAGCTCCGACACGCTGTTCATCGTCAATGCCGAGTCTTTACCTGCGCATCTGCCCTTTGCCGGACACCCGGTAAGGTTTGTGGATGCCGAAAAAATTTCGCTGGAAGAACTGGGCCGCTACATACCTAACACCACCATGCTCGGCGCAGCTGCTGGTGCCGGTCTGTGTGGCCTTGAAGCAATGAACGAAGCCATCAGAACCGGATTCGGCGCTGCATGGGAAGCTAACGTAAAAAGCGCCGGGAGGGGATACCATGAGCTGCGAGGACGTTAAAACTTATCTTGGTCCCTGCTCGCTGCATTTTGCAAGCGTTAAAACCGGGGCCTGGCGGGTGGTGCGCCCCCATACCGATTCCAGCCTTTGCGTACTTTGCGGCATTTGCGAAAAATATTGCCCGGTGGACGCCATTACAGTTCGCGGTCGCAAGGACGAGGCACCGGGCCTTTCGCTGGCGCTGGATTTTTGCAAGGGCTGTGGCATTTGCGCAAACGTATGCCCTAAAGATGCCGTGAAAATGATTTCAGAAAGGGAGGCGCAAAATGGCTAAAAGAGTAATGCTGGACGGCAACGAGGCCGCTTCCGAAGCTTTGCGTCTGGCGCGCATCAAGGTGGTTTCGGCTTACCCGGTAACGCCGCAGACGCCCATTTCGGAAAAACTCGCTGATTATGTTGCCGACGGTTCCTTGCAGGCCAAATACATCCGCGTGGAATCAGAGCACACCGCCATGGCTGCCGCTATTGGAGCGCAGCTTACCGGAGTGCGGGCAGCCACCGCCACCTCATCCATCGGGCTGGCCCTGATGCACGAGATTTGCGGCGCAGCAGCCGGTTTGCGCATTCCCATCGTCATGCCGGTGGTCAACCGTTCCCTTGCCGCGCCCTGGAGCCTCTGGTGCGATCATCAGGATGCCATGGTCGAGCGGGATCAGGGCTGGATGCAGCTTTATGCTGAAAACTGTCAGGAAGTTCTGGATCTTATACTGATCGCCTACCGGACAACCGAGCAAAACGACGTGCTGCTGCCCGTGATGGTCTGTCTGGACGGATTCTTTCTGTCGCACACCACCGAGGCAATCATGCTGCCGGAGCAGGCCGAAGTTGACGCCTACCTTCCGCCCTACATCAACAAAAACCTGCGCCTTGACCCGGATGATCCCATGTTCATCAATGCGCTCTGCCCTACCTCGGAATTTTCGGAAATGCGCTATCAGCAACAGATTGGCATGAAAAACGCCATGCGCGCGCTACCGGCCAGCATGGCCGAATTCGCGGCGCAGTTCGGGCGCTCCTATGATTTGATCGAGGCCTACCGCACCGATGATGCCGAAGCCGTGCTGATTGGGCTGGGCACCATGTGCGGCACCATGAAATACGTTGTGGACAAATACCGCGCTGCCGGGCGCAAAGTGGGCATGGTCAAGATACTCTCCTATCGCCCCTTCCCGGTCGAACGGCTTTGCGCGGCTCTTGAAAACGTGCCCAACATCGGAGTGCTGGATCGCTCTGCCGGGCTCGGCAATATCGGCGGCCCGGTCTGCACCGACGTGCGCGCGGCTCTTTCCACTTATCTTCCCGGCCGAAGCGCCTCTTCATTTCTGGCCGGACTGGCCGGGCGGGACATCACACCGGGCACCGTGTCCAGAGCCTTCGATTTGCTTCTGGCCGGTGAAAAATTCTCAAAAACCTTCTGGATGGACACAAATACCGATGCCGCCCTTACCATGCGGACAGCCCCCGCCACGAGCGCCGGGCAAAAGGAGGTGCTGTAATGCTTGATATCAAAACTCCCGCCAAGGGACTGGTAGCGCACGGCCTTAGCGCCTGCCACGGCTGCGGTCTTGAACTGACCGGGCGCGTCTTCGTGAACACCGCCGGTAAAAATTCGGTAATCTGCATCCCGCCGGGCTGCGGCGCGCTCTTTTCCGGCATGGGCAATGAAACCGCCCTGCGCATACCGGGGCTACAGGGCAACCTTGGAGCAACAGCCGCCTATGCGGCAGGAATCCGGGCCGGTTTCGAGATGCAGGGCCGCGAGGACATCAACGTTCTGGCCATGGCCGGGGACGGCGCCACTGTGGATATTGGCCTGCAATCGCTTTCCGGCATGCTGGATCGTGGCGAAAAGGTGCTTTACCTGTGCTATGACAACGAAGCTTACATGAATACAGGTATTCAGGGCAGCGCCTCAACACCCAGTCATGCCTGGACCAGTACCACCCCGGCCGGTAAACAGGGCGGACGCAAAGACCTGCTGCAAATAGTGGCGGCGCACCGCATTCCATACGCGGCCAGCGCTTCGGTTGGCGATGTTGACGATCTGCGCAAAAAAATACTACGTGCGCTGGAAGCCATAAAAAGCGGACCGGCTTTTCTGCACGTGCATGCGCCATGTCCGACGGGTTGGGGGTATGACCCCGCAAAAACCATAGAGATTGCCCGTTTAGCCGTTGAGAGCAAGTGCTGGCTGC